>CAZXEF010000095.1:0-10412 GCA_964639605.1 uncultured bacterium
CCACTCCCTGTCGAGGAACCTGTTGTCTTCAGTACGTTCTCCATCTCAGGCATCATGCCCGTCCAAATCTCGAAGGACCTGGCCGCCTGGCTCACCAGCATGATCTCTCCCGTATGGACCTCCACTGACATGTCCGCGAGCCTGTTCCGCCAGGCCCACGATCGGTTGTAGTTCAGGTCGGCGAAGACCATACCCTCCATTGACCGGACGCTGACGGCAAAGTCATCCCCGTCCTCCCATCCAAGCGTGGTGGCGTTGACCAGCGTACCACGGGCTGATCCCCGGGCCGCCTCATCCAACCTTTCCAGAGGTGCCGCCTTCGCAAGACCAATCCATTTACCCGGATCCCTGCAGAAAACGCTGCACGACATCCCGCGCTGTTGCAGGACCATGTCCACGGCCAGAGCCGCACCTCCGGACCCTGCCACAAGGAATGGCTCCTCGAGGCCGCAGCGGTCCAGATAGCATCCGAAACCGTAAGTATCCGTGTTGTGGCCTCTCAGCACACCATCCACGCAGCTGATGGTATTCACGACATTCAGTCCGGCGGCCGACCCGACCAGTTCATCGCACAGCCCGGCGGCCTCCGCCTTGTGGGGGAATGTCACGTTCAGTCCTGTGACACCCTCTTCCAGAAGCTCCCTCAATCTCTCAACCAGCCTGCCCGGCTTCACGGGAAAGGTCCTGTACCTGCCTGCGATTCCGGATGTCCTGAGGAACTCGCCGTGTATCAGAGGGGAAAGCGAGTGGTCCAGGGGCCATCCCACGAGCCCGAGTTCGAGGAATCGCCCGGGTTCAGCCATGCCGAAGCCTTCGGGCCTTCTGGAACAGCCTGTAGAGCCAGTCTCCCGGACCGCAGCCCCTCCAGAATACGGGCCTGAAGAAGTCGCAGTCCCCGGGCACCATTCCCCGGGATCTCATCTGCTCGGACATCGGCGAATGGGCATATACCCTTATGGTCCCGATGTTCACGAAAGTGTCCTTCCATCCAAGGGTGAGCCTGGTCCTGAGCATGAACAGTATCTTACGGAGGAACGCGCCCAGCCCTTCCCCGGGGTTGCCGTTGAAGAAGTTGACCCCCACCTGAAGACCTGCGCTCCTCGCCGCCCTCACAACCGGCAGAAGCTCCGCCGCCCTTCCCCTCTTGCCAAGCATTCGAAGTCCCCTGTCGGTAATGGCATCGGGTGAGAAGTCCACCTTCACCGCTCCCGCGGCCTTCATCCTCCGAAGCTGCTCCGGCGTTACCTTCTCATCGAGCCAGGCGCTCCATGATATATCCGGGTCCATCTCCTCAAGTGCATCGAGCAGCCTCAGGAAATACTCCTCCGGTGCGTTGAAGACTGAATCCACGAACTGGAACCTGCCGACTCCCGCATTCTCCAGCTGTCTGATGTCCTGGAGGACATGCTCAACGGGCCTTGTCCTGAACTCATGACCCCCAAGGTATCCATAGGTACAGTAGGTGCAGCCGTAGGCGCAGCCCCTGCGGCTCTGGACGCCTATGGAGTCCGGCACCGGGTACCCGGACAGATCCAGCGCTCCGTAATCGGGAGGTGCGATCCGGTGGAGATCCGTCCTCTTCCAGGGGAGCAGGCGGCTGCCGTCCCAGCCCTCCACGGGGGAGCCTTTCACCAGGTGGTCCATGAGCCTGGGGAGCATCTCCTCCCCCTCTCCGGGAATACCGTAGTCTATCCTGGGGAAATCCTTCATGATTATCCCGGGGTAGATCGAAAATCCTGTGCCCCCCACAACCACGGTGCCCTTCCAGTCTTCAAGCAGGCCCATTATCCCGGCGAAGGGTTCCACATACGAATGAGTGACCGGATAGGAACTGTCGTCAATGTTCCTGAGGGATACTGCGGTTACATCGGGGCTGAATTCCGAGATTTCCCGCGCCAGGACTTCTTCATTCCCTATACTCATGCTGAGGTCGAGACCCCTTACCTGATGCCCGTGCAGCTGGCCGGCCAGGAAGGCCAGGCCAAGGGGGTATATGGGTACTTCCACCCTTCCAGTCGGCGACTGGACCAGGAGTATCTTCAATCAGTGCCTCTTTTCTTTCTGCCTGCAGGAATTATTTTCAAGTATAATGAAATCCATGGTAATCTGTCTCAGCTGCTTCATGACCGTGCTTCCATTACTCTCCGCCTCTTCGGCGGCGGAGCTGGCCCCGCCTTTGAGGGCGGCACCACTGGACAGCCTGGCCTGGGAAATATCCATTCTCGGCTACATCCCCTCAGGGGGCGAGTTCGCCGTGCTGGCGGCATCCAGCGGCTGGTTCGGGCTGATCTCCGGAGTGAGGCTCCTTCCAGGGGACAGTGTCGAACTGGCGGAATTGCTTGCCGATACCACAGGAGAGCAGGCCTACTTCGGCATTGCACCCTGGTCGCCGGGAGGGGACATTGTCCTGGTCAGTGCCCCTGCCGTCACCTGCTGGCCTGTTGGAATCAGACCCAGCGTGCCTGAAAATGGAATTGTCACTTTCAGCCTGGAGGGTTACGGGCAGCTGAGGAAACCGGAGGTTGCGATGGGAACACCGGAAATGGATATCATGGACCTGTACCCGGATTCCTCCGGCCTGTTCGAATTCAGGGTGCATTCGGAAGGCATCTACTGGGTGGAGGTCATGCAGCAGACGGAGTGTGGACCATCCATCGAACTTCTCTTCCCGATAATCGCCGGAGGCGACGCTGCGGATGTCTTCAGCGGAAGACTGGGCCCACCCGGTTCAAGTGCCGCCTCGCCCGAGGAGATCCTGGAAGAGCTGAACGCGATAAGAACGGAAAAGGGTATTCCGGTACTTTCCAGGAGCACCATTCTTGACAGGGTGGCGGCATCCCGAGCAGGGAACCTTGCAATGTCAGGCTCGGTTAACCATATAGACCGGGTCGCGGGCAGCCTTGATCAGATTATGCCGTCATGTGTCCGCGCATACGGCGAGAACATCGGGAAGGGAAAGGGGTACCAGGAAGCCTGGTCCATGATACTGATAAGCCCGTTTCATCTCAGGACGTGCCTGTCCGGTGAATACTCCAGGGTCGGCCTGGCCGGTGCGGTGGAGTGCAGCAGTTACGAATGGCAGCTGGTCCTGGTCCAGGTATTCTCTGACGGGACGGTCCCTGAATGATATCCAGTCTGTCGGACCTCCTTGCGGCCACGGGTTTTGAATCCTGGTTCCCCGGCGGTTCCGATTCTCTGTTCTTCCTGCTGCTCCTTGCGGTTGGAAGCGCCGTCACAGGCGGTCTGCCCATGTTCTCGACACCGGGTTTCGAATTCTCCCTGAACAGGGTCTTCGTCTTCACGATGTTCTTCCTGTTCCCTCCCCGTTCCGCCGCCTTCCTTGCCCTGGCATCAGTGGCGGTTGGAGCAGGGCTCAGAATAGGATTCTCCATCATGAGGTTCTGGAGGTATGCCCTGAGCGGTCTGCTGATGACGGCAGTGCTGTTCCTGGGCCCCCGGGTGGTTGCGATCTACCGGCCGGATGTATCGGTCCAGATAGCGCTGATGTACACTCTTCCTGTTCTCCTTGCCCTTGAACTCATACTGAACATCGCATTCTGCAGGGAAACGCATGAGCTCAGCACGTTCACCGGAAGGATGATGATCTCCTATCTCGCCACACTGCCCCTCACTATCATGGTGGTGATAATGGTGATCCAATCCGGCAGGCTTGGAATGGAGCTGGCACTTACAGGACTCATCGGCTTTTCCTTCATAGGGCGGTCCATCAACAGGAAGCATGAATGGAACACCATGAGGATCAGTGAGATAAGCCAGCAGGACAGGTTGGCCACGAAACTGATGGAATCAACTTCCTACGGCGAGTTCCTCGGAATTCTCAGAAAGAACCTGCTGAACGACACGGAGAGCGATTTAACGGCCCTGACCAGATCGGGCGGGGACCATGGCTGGATAATGTGGACCAGGCATGATCATACCGGTCTGCAGGAGGCCGATGTACAAGGTGAGATACCCGGAAAAGGATCTTTCAGCCGCAGTTTTACCGCCGGAAAGGCCTCGGGGACAGCACTGGGACTTTCGGAGAGCCGCGAGCTCTTACTCCTTATGACCGGCCCTGAAAGGGATTCTCTCCTGAGCATGCCGGCAAGCCTTCTGGAGAACCTGGTCCTTCTGCTGGAACACACCTGGGAGGCAGTCGGCCATTCAGTGAGGAGCGAGAGGTCGTTCCTCGCAGCTGCCGTCATGCTGGCGCGGCTCGCGGATGCCAAGGACGACTATACACATGGCCACTCCCTCAGAGTGGCGGATCTCTCCTGCGCCCTCGGCCGCCATCTGGGTCTATCACCCGGCAAGGTGCAAACCCTCAGGGTCGCGGCCATACTGCACGATATCGGGAAACTCGCAATTCCCGCTTCTATCCTCACCAAGAGAGGCCTTCTGACACGGAAGGAAAGGGAGATAGTGGAGGCCCATTCCCTTGAGGGAGCCAGGATAGTGTCAGGGCTGTCGGGATACGAGGAGGTCGCCAGGATAATCATGAGCCATCATGAAAGGCTTGACGGAATGGGCTATCCCGAGGGAATCTCCGGTGAGGACATACCCTTCATGGCGCGGATCGTGGCGGTGGCCGATACTTTTGACGCGATCACCAGCGACAGATCATACCATTCCATTTCCGGCTGGGAAAAGGCGCTGGAGTCGATAAAGGCGGAGCGGGGGGACAAGTTCGACGCACGGATAGTGTCCGCGCTGGAGAAGGTCATATCGGGAGAATACGGGGAAATGGCATGAGAGAGGCCGCCGGCGGTTCCCGTCTCACACTGTTCACAGGTGCCGTGGTGGTGCTCCTGATACTCTGGGTCCCGGTGGTACATCAGCCACTCCCCGGCGTCAACGAGTACTTCATGCTGCTCAGTCTCTGGGTGGGCCTCATGTATACGATATCGATGCAGAGTTTCAGGACCATCGGTTATCCCGTCACCCTTTTCCCGATCTTCCAGGGCTA
Source organism: uncultured bacterium (assembly GCA_964639605.1). GTDB lineage: Bacteria > Fermentibacterota > Fermentibacteria > Fermentibacterales > JCC-6 > Aegiribacteria. The sequence goes on from CAZXEF010000095.1 coordinate 4,967, forward strand.
CATGGCCATCACCGGATACACGATCCTGCAGGAAACGGGCTTCATGATCGCTGCATTCCTGGGCATGGTGGTTTACACCATCAGGATAGGGGAGGAATCAAGGGAGATAATCCCCGCCAGCACCAGGTTCATGCTGGTCACGCTCCTGTCCCTCAGGGCGACCACCCTCGTCTTGCAGTATTCCAGGTCCTGGATCCTCTCCAGCCAGTATCTGACTGCGGTGGGGCTGGTGGGAGCAGTGTTCATCTCCGTCTTTCTGAACCAGATACTGCACTTCCTGATAGAATACAGAGGCATGCACCTGTTCGGACAGGTCCTGAAGAAATACTCGCGATCCGCTGTCTACCCCGGTTTCTTCGTGCTTTTCCTCCTTCCGGCCGCCATGCAGACCAAAGTACCTTCATCCAACGTCTGGGAGTGGAACCTGGTAACCGGAGTGGTGACGATAATCATCATTCAGACAGGGCTTTCATTGATGCTGGACAGGGCCAGGTTCTCACACTCCAGGACCCGGTTCCTGGAAAATGAGCTTGGCAAGCACTCGGAGATCCTGACGGACCTGGACACATCCATCGAGGCTCTGAGGATCCTGGCCAGGTTCTGGTTCCAGGCTTCTGAACCGGAAGCGGTAAGGGTCACCTGGAAGAACATCTCCTTCACTTGCCCCACAGGATACGATCCGCATGGCAAGGCACCCCTCAGGCGGGAAGGGGAAGAAGGGCTTGCCCTAGAGGTATGGCCCACATCAAGGACCACACTTGACAGGGACAGGGTGGAGATATTCATACTTCAGACGGAAACGGTGCTGAAGAACCTTGAGCTCCGTGACACGGTCTTCAAGAGCGGCTGGAAATGCCTCGAGGCCATGGTCTACTCACTTGACAAGTCCGACAGCAGGCAGACAGGCTACAGCAGGATTGTAGCGGACATCGCCAAGGAAATAGGCATCAGGCTGGGCATGTCCACCGGTGAGCTGGAGGACCTGGAGATGGCCGCAATGCTCCACCTGACAGCGGCCATCCTGGAAAAGGCCAAGGAGGACTGGCAGGAGGTTTTCTCCGCGGACCCCTCGAGGACCCAGTTCCAGCTGCCTCCTGAAGTGGTCAGGGGAATCAGGCATATGACCGAGAACTACGATGGAACGGGGAAACCGGAGGGGCTCTCAGGCGGCGCGATCCCGCTTATCTCCAGGATTCTGGCCGTGGCCAGCAACTTCGTGGCCAATTCGTCCAATCAGTCAGCCGAGAGCTCCATCCTGGAACTCAAACGTAGGTCCGGTCTCATCTTCGACCCCGACATTGTGAGGATAATGGAGGAGCTGTCCAAGGGGACCGAAGGTGATATCGTGTCCTAGAAGCACGGCCATTCCCCGTGCCGAAGGAAACCCCGCCTGCGCCCGGAGGCACAGGCGGGGTCCTTATCGATCTTCGCACATGTTTACTGACTGTACCTCTGCACCCTGTCGATCTTCTCCTCGCAGAGTGAGATGGAGTTGTTGGCCGCGTTTATCATGGTCTGCGCGCTGCCGGCCCTGCTGCCTGTCACCTGGGAGAGGTATGAGATGGCCGTGTTCAGTTCACTGATGGCGCTCTGCCAGGTAGGTACGTTATCAGCTATCAGCTCCTGTACCCTCGCCTTGTCGGAACCGCTCTGGTAGTAGAAGGCCCCCATCATGTAGTTCGCCAGGGGGTCATTGGGGTAGGCGCTCGAAAGGCGTGAGAAAATGTTCTGCATCGCTCCCCTCTGCCCGCTGTCGCGGTAGATGGAGGCCAGCAGAATGTACGCCTCCCTGCTGCCGGTGCTAGATATGAGCGACTCAAGCCTGTTGGCCGCGCTGGTCGTCCTTCCGGCCCACGACTCCACCTGCGCTGTATAGAGTATCCTCTGGGAATTATCCGGGTCAGCCTCAAGGTAGATCACCGCATTGTCGGCGGCCTTTCCGTAATCGCCGGTCCTGACGTAGGACTGGATCAGCCGCTGACGGAGGCCATGCATGTTGCTGTTGACCGCCAGGATCTCCTCCATATACGGGATTGCCCTGGCGTAATCCTCCGTCTGGAAGTAGAGGAGCGACAGGGGGAACTTGATGGACAGGTTGTTCGGATTGCTGACAAGGGCGTTCTCGAAGCTGGCGATTGCCTGGTCAAGCTCTCCGAGGGCCTGATAGGCCTGGGCAAGTCCGAGGTAGGCATCCGCGTTCTCGGGGTCTATTTCCACCGCGTTCTCGAAGTAGGTCTTGGCAGTGGCGGCATTTCCCTGGGCAAGGTACACCTGTCCCATGCCCGTGAGGGCATCGGCGTTGCCTGGTTCCTGGGCGATTATCTCCTCGTAGATGTCCAGGGCCTTGCCCACCGAGTCCACTTCCTCCTGGAGGTATACCTGCGCCAGCATGAATCGTGCATCAAGAAGCGTGGGATCAACGGCCAGGGCCTGCTTCAGGAACATTATGGCCATGGACCAGTTCTGCATCTGAACGCTGAAGGCCGCCTGGTCCAGAGCCTGCTGGGTCCTCCCGCCTACCAGCTCCTCTATCTGGTCCACTATCTCGCGTGAGAGGTTCTTCACCGGCTCCGAGTTCTTGGGAATCATTGAAGGATCGGCATTTATAGTGTTGCCCGATGCTGGTATCGCGATGTTCCAGGCCACCTGGAACATCTCCCCCACCTGGGAGACGTTGCCGTAGAGGATCATGTCCGCATCCATGGCGATTCCGGCGCTGACGACGAAATCGGGGGGAACACCGTACTCGAACTGGGAGCAGTTGAATCCCTGGTCCTCGAAGGCATCCTCCAGATCACCCTCGGAGATGAACTCATACTCCGTACTCTCCTCGAGAATATCCCGCAGATTGTCGTAGAGTTTCTCGCTGACCCATCTGGCATCGGAATTGCAGTAGCCGAAGGGTACTATCCCGATCCTGGAAGCGTCTTGGTTGCCCTGGGCCACAGCAGTCCCGCAGGCCAGCAGCATGAGGCATGCAGAAGCAATGAAAAATCTCATCATTCTATCCTCCATTTATCGGATGATGCTGTAGATACGCCTGATATCATGTTAACCGTAGATGGCAAATATGGCACCATGGGACCGACCGGGCAAGAACCTTCCATCAGTCCATCCGAAGCCATTGCAGGTTCCTCTCCTCTGTGCCATCCCGCCTGTAGGAGTGGAAAAGGTCCCCCCTGCACATGGTGCATTCTGGAATGCTGTAGACCGGAATATCATCGGGAAGACCTGCTGCCTGCATCTGTGCGAGGACGGCCATCTTGAGATCCAGTCCGTCAGGGGGATGTTCATCAGGAGTTCCGTGGGGATGCCCAGCGGTGCCGGACGCCATTAACACTTTCCTCCTTACATCCTCCCCCACACTATAGCAATCACCGCAGATGCAGTTCCCGAGAAGGACGAACTCCGGCCTCTCGGGGTATTCCATGACCATTCTTCCTGCGATGCCGGCCACAATGCCCCTCCAGCCGGCATGGAAGGCACCGGAGAAACCGGATGAGCCGAGGAAGACGGGAAGACAGTCGGCGGTCCTGATCCCGGGGCACCTTCCCCTTCCCGCGAGGATCATCCCGTCCCCTTCCTCCCATCCGGCGGGGTCCCGAAGCACCACTCCGCCATGCACCTGCGAAAGGAAGACCACATCCTCCGTCTCATCCTGAATCGGACCCGCTATCCCCATTAGATGAAGAACGGCTCCGGGGAGTTCCACCAGCGCCCTTCCACCGGGCGTGTATTCAGGTCTGAGCCGGATCATCTTCATGCTCACCACCCTTCGAAGGTGATACACCGGAAACCAGGCAGTGTTCCATTACGAAATCCATGACCTGACTCTCGGGAACCATCCTGAAGGGCGGGATGGAATTCAGGAATACCCGGCCGTAACCCTTCGTGACTATTCTCCGGTCCATGATCATCACCACGCCGATGTCGTCCATGGACCTTATGAGCCTTCCCACTCCCTGACGGAGCCGGACCGCCGCAAGGGGAAGCGAGTACATGGCGAACGAGCTTCCCCCGCGTTTCTCGATGAGCTCCATCCTGGCCCTGATGAGGGGATGCCCGGGAGAGGCGAAGGGAAGTCTGTCTATCACCACGGCCTGAAGCATGCTGCCTGGAAGGTCCACTCCCTCCCAGAAGGACGAGGTCCCCAGGATCACGGCCCTGCCGGACTCCCTGAAATCCCTGAGTATACCGGTGCGGGACATTTCCCCCTGGGTGAAGAGCTCGATCCCCGGGGGAAGTTCTCTCCGGGCCATCTGCCTAACCAGCTTGAGGTTCCTGTAACTGGTGAAGAGCATCAGTGTCCTTCCCCCCAGGGTCTCCGCCAGTGCCCTTCCCCATTTCCACACCACAGTGGCCAGGTCCTCGTGTGAATCGTGGGGCGGAAGCTCGTCCGGGATAGACAGGATTGCCTGGGTACCGTAGTCGAAGGGGCTCCCGAACCGTCTGGTGGAAGCATCCCAGGCTCCCAGCCTGCCCCTGAAGAAGTCGAATTCCCCAGCCACCGTCAGAGTGGCCGAAGTGAGGATGGTGGTGTCGAACTTTGAATAGACCACGTCATTGAGGTCGGGCCCTACATCAAGGGGTACTCCCTTCAGAAGCGGGTGCCGTCCCTCCATCTCCACGAAACAGCAGTACTCCTCCATGCTCAGGTCAAGGAATCCCCTGGCGGTGGCTGCAACCACCTTAGAGGCCTGAGCTACCGACTGCAGATCGTCGGAGCCATCCACCTCCGAGTTCAGGTCAGCGGCGGCCCGGGCCACCTCCTGAAGGTTTTCCATATGCTCCACGGGGTCCCAGGGGGATGCCTCCTTCACTCCGAGGGTAAGGTCTGCGATAAATGCGGAAAGCTTCCTGGTCTTCTCAAGGAGAGAGGCCTTCCTCTCCGTCTCGACCTCGCTGAAGGCTATCCCGTCGAAGATGGGCAGCAATATACCCTCGCCGAGAGCCAGGCCCAGGCATTCACTTGCAGCATCCTCCAGTCTGTGCCCCTCGTCTATGACGAGTACGTCCGCACCGGGCAGCACTTCGTCCGCAAGGAGGCCCGAGATCAGGAGATGGTGGTTCAGTATCAGGACATCGGCTTTCCTGGCCGTACTCCTTGCCCTGAAGAAATGGCAGCCTCCCCTGAACGGGCATGATGTCCCCACACAGTCAAGATGGTCGGACCTGAAATGCCGCCAGACCGAGGAGTGCAGCTCGTGGGAAAAGGAAGATATGTCTCCATCAGCAGTTGTCTCCGCCCAGCGGGTGAAGTCCGGGTCCGCTTCTATCTTCGAGCTTCCCCTGCTCCATTTCCTCCGGCAGAGATAGTTGCTGCGCCCCTTGAGCACGCTGACCCTGGAACCTGACCTCAGGGCGGTCAGAACAGCGGGTACATCCTTGTTCGCAAGCTGGTCCTGAAGCGTTATGGTGGCGGTGGAGACGAATATCCTGTTGCCGG
>CAZXEF010000096.1:0-10326 GCA_964639605.1 uncultured bacterium
TGAGCCTTTCCCTGGCAATGCTGCTGAAGGGGTCCAGCTCCAGGGTCATCAGGTAGCGGTCCACCGCGCTGCCCGTATCCCCTGCCCTTTCCGCTATCCTCCCAAGATGGACCATTGCCTGCACCGAGCCCGGGTCCCTGTCCAGTACCCTCAGGAACGCGTCCTTCGCATTACCGTCATCGTCCATCCTGAAAAGCGAGGTACCCAGCACAATGAGGACATCGGTGCTGTCACCGGTCCCTTCAGAAAGAAGTATCCTGGACATCTCCGCCGCCGAGGTGTTGTCTCCGAGTTCAAGGAACAGCGCAGCCAGTTCCGGTGAAGGCTCGGACCATGCCCTTCGGGCGGCCCTGAGTGCCAGTACGGGTCTGGCCTGCAGCTGCTGGCGGGCGAGGTGCTCCAGGGCCCGGGGTACCAGCCGGTCCATGACCGTCCCCATTGAGTCCGCCTCCCGCGCCATGCCCATCGAGTCTGAAAGAAGAACGTACTCAGCCAGTGCCAGATCGCCGGAAGGTGTGGATGTTCCCCATATCTCCAGGAATTCGTTCAATGCCCCGGACAGGTCGTTCCTGTCCCTTCTGAGACGGGCCGCCTCCAGTCTGGCGGGAAGGAAATCCGTATCCAGATACACGGCCCTGACGATGCAGCTCTCCGCCGCAGAGCTTCCGAGCCGCATCTTCAGAATTCCCAGGGCATACCATGCCAGTGTGTTATCCGGATCAAGGCTGATCGCCTCCATCAGATGGAACTCAGCGTCCTCCAGAAAGCTGTCGGACCCTGACATGAGGACCATGCCCATGGCGGTGGCGGACAATGAGCTGAGGGTATCCGTCAGGTAGAGGCCAGAGACGCCGGCTTCGAAAGGACCCGCTTCCAGGGAGCTGGCTATGACATAAGCCGGAATTGCGTCTATGCACGTGGTATCCTTGTGCATTATCATCTCCGCCTCCGCCGCGGCTGCCGTCCAGTCCCCATCCCTGCACATCGAATACCACTCTTCCAGTTCCTGTGGAAAGAAGGACACTATTGCCGCCGCCAGCAGCCCGAACATCAGAAAAGCCTCAGATTCAGCCTGGAGTAGAATTCCTTGTCGTACTTCTCCCAGAAATCGTAAACCGGGGTCCTCGTATAGCCCACACTGTAACCCAGGGTAAGCGACAGCGGATCCCACATCTCGAAGGTGAGTTCCGCAAGTCCGTTCATGAGCATGTTCTCCGGATCCTCAGGGGGAAGGTAGAAGTTGCCCCACAGCCACAGAGACGGGATGGATGAACCCTCCTTCTCCAGCCAGAGGGACATGGACCCGTAGAACGTTGTCCTGTCGGTCCTCTCGTTGGCCACGCCCGAGGCCCAATGGGTATTCACCTGGCCGATACCCAGGGAAGGGGAGAACCAGAGCCAGTACAGGACCCATTTCTTGTAGCCGAATGACAGGTAGGAGCTTATCTGCCAAGGACGCACGGTTCCGGGCTGCCTGTCCCATGAGCTGCTGGCGGTCACTGTGAAATGGTCGTCAAGCACCCTGTCGATGGAAGCCGTGATCGAGGTCCATGTGTAGTCGGTGGCGTAATCCTTGGAGGTTTCGATGAGCCTGTAGTCAGCTTCCAGTACCGCCTCGCTGCCTGCGGCATCGTACTGATATGACACTTCCAGACCTGCGGAATAATCCCTCTCCCTGACGTTGCCGTTGTCCACTCTTGTATCGACATACACAGTTGCGTTGAACCGTCTGGACCTCCTCCTGTTCCAGTCGGGATCGTATGCCGTGTCTGTGATCCCCCTTATCCTCGACTCGGCATAATCGTAGCCCGGTGACAGGCTCAGTGCCTGGAAGTAGTGGTCCATGGCCCTGTCCGAATCACCTTTCTGTTCCCAGGCAAGACCTATGTAGGCGTATACCCATGGGGAACCGGGACTGAGTTCCAGGGAATGCTCCAGTGCCTCCAGGGCCTCATCGTAGCGGTCGGCGAACAGGAGCGCCTCACCCAGGCCGCTCCAGGCACTGAACGACAGGCTGTCGATCCGTATGGCATTCATATACTTTTCCGCAGCTTCCTCCTCCCTGTCCTCGTCGAAGAGGAAGTAACCCCACTCCAGCCATACATCGATGCTGTCGGGGGCAAGGGTCGAGGCGACATCATAGCTCCTGTCCGCGTCGCTGACCTGGTCCAGCTCGGAGAAGAGACCGGCCAGAAGCAGCCAGAGCTCTATGTCACCATGCGGATCCGCTTCCACTTCAGCCCTTCGAGCCAGCTCAAGAGATATTCCGGGATCGGCCAGGGTGTAGGTCCATGCCAGGTCCACCCACGCGAAGGGGTATTCCTGTGACAGGACTGTCCTGAGGCTGTCGGCGCGGTCTTCCATTCCGATTTCCTCGTAAATGAGTGTCCTCTCAGCCATTGAGGTGCTCGCGTAGCCTCCGGCCTCATCGTAGGTTGACCATAGATCAAGGGCCTCGTCATGCTTCCCGGACCTGGACATGATCGGCGCCAGCCTCTGGAGACCGAAGGTGTAGGTGGAATCAAGGGCGATGGCTCTGCTGTAGTACACGGAGGCGCTGTCGTCCTTTCCCAGCTGCTCCAGGACGAATCCCAGCTCACCCAGGAGCCACACGCCGGGGTCTTCCGCCGATGCCACGGCACTTGTGTACCATTCAGCAGCCTCCCTTAGCTCTTCCTGGTCCTCCAGCAGAAGTCCTCTCTGCTCCCAGGCCCAGATATAGTTACTGTCCGCGGCTATTCCAGCCTCGTAAGCCTCGCCCGCCTCGCGGGTCTTCCCCTGCTGCTCAAGGACCAGGCCCAGCTCGCCCCATGCCCATGAATAACCAGGATCGGTGTCCAGGGCTCTTGTGTACATCCGCTCAGCGGAAGGGTAGTCCATCATGTCTTCGTAGATCAGCCCCATTGCAACCCATGCCTCCACAAATCCCGGGTCCGCGTCCACACACCTGGAGTACCATTCAATTGCCGTCCCGGGATCGCCATCGTCCTCCGCCAGAAGCCCCAGCCTGTAATGGGCGAAGGCATAGTCCGGATTGATCCTTATTCCCTCCAGGTAGCTGTTCCTGGCAGCTTCGGTGCTGCCCGAGGTCTCGAGGCATATGCCCATTTCACCCAGACACCAGTAATCATCCGGATCCCTCCTGCCGAGTTCCCTGTATACCTTCACCGCCTCCCCGTACATCCCCTGGTGCTCGAGCAGCATTCCCAGGTCGATGAGGGAGGCAGTATCCTCGGGATGCTCCGCGGCTATCTTCCTGTAGATGTCCTCCGCAGCCTGGTAACGACCGGTCAGTTCGGAGAGCCAGGCCTCCTCCATCATGAGCTCCATGTGCCTGGGCCACTTCTCAAGGGCTTCACTTATGGTCTCGAAGGCACTCTCGAATTCACTCTGATACCTGTATACCTCGGATTTCTTGAGCCAGATCGAGATCCAGTCAGGATCGATGTCCATGGCCCGGTCCAGCACTTCAAGGGCCTCCTCGTAGCTCTCCCCCATAATCAGGAAGTGTGCCCATCCGACCAGCCCGAGCACCAGGTCCGGTTCGATTTCAAGAGCTCTCCCGATTCTATCCATGGGGTCTCCGGCTCCCTCATCGGATGTCATTGCAAGGGCCGCCCATCCAAGCGCCGACAGAGAATCCGTCTCAACGGCCTTTGCGGCATACTCGGAGGCTTCACCGCTCCGGCCAACGGAAACTGTGGAGAATGAAAGGGCTGCCCAGGCCTCTGCGCATGTGGAATCGGATGCCACTGCGGCTGCAGCCCGATCGTAGGAGATCTCCCACTGACCGTCTGCGAAGCTCTCTCTCCAGCCTGTCATATCGACTGCCGTGAGCACAGCGAGGAGAATGACGGTCAAATCAGCCCCCTATCAGTGATACGGAGAGCCCGGCGATGCCGAGGAGCCAGCAGTACCAGGCGAATGATGAGAACCTGCCCGCCCTGAGGAAACGGAGGAGCAACCTGAGTGCGACGTAGCCGGTGGCGGCTGAAACAGCAAATCCAACCAGCATGAGGGACAACCCCGTATCGCCTGCACCTGCATCGCCGAGTTTCAGGAATGAAGCGCCCAGTATTGCCGGGACCGACAGCAGGAATGAGAACCTGGCCGCCTCCTCCCTCCTTATCCCGGAGAACAGACCCGCCGATATGGTGAAACCCGAGCGGGATATGCCGGGAAGGAGGGCCACGGCCTGGGAGACTCCTACCAGGAGGCTGCCCGACACCGTGGGCCTGCTCCGCATGCCGGGCTTCATGAAACGGGTGCTGAAGAGGACGCTTCCGGTTATGAGAAGCATTGCCGAGATCGCAACGGGACTGCCGAAGAGGCCTTCTATGCGGTCCTGCAGAAAATATCCCGCCAGGGCGGCCGGGACGGATGCTATGGCCAGCATCCCAGCAAGGGCCAGTGATCCACTGTCCCGCCTGACAACACCTGCAAGAAGGTCTGTTATATCCTTCCGGTACACGGCAAGCACAGCCATCAGCGTGCCAAGGTGGACTACGATCTCGAATGAGATGTCCTCGCTCGGGATATTCATCAGCAGGCCGCCCAGGGCCAGATGACCGGAGCTGGATACAGGTAGGAACTCCGTAAGCCCCTGGATCAGAGCAAGCAGTATGACCGAGAGGAGGGTCAAGGTTCCAGGAATTCCCGGTGAAGGGCTATGAGGGCCGCATCCCTGTTCTCCAGCAGAACCAGGGCGGATATGGTAGCATGGGAGTCTACCGTCTGAAGCATATCTATCCCGGCTCTGTGCAGGGCCGTGGAGAACCTGGCCATGACTCCCTGCATTCCATGCATGCCCGCTCCCACGATGGAGACCTTGGAGCAGGGATGTACGGTCCGGTATTCGATCCCCGCCCTCTCCAGAGCCTCATCGACCTTTTCCCTGTCCTCCAGCGGTACTGTGAACATTGCGGTCCCATCCATGACGCTGAACATGTCCATTGAAACCCCTGCCCCTGCAACCAGGCTGAAAGCCCTCGAGTAGAAGTCGTGGTGAGGATCACGGCCGCCCGGTCCGATCCTGAACTGGGCTGCGTCAGGCCCGGAAGCCACACCGGTTATATATCTGCCGCTCCTCAGGACGAAGGGCTCGATCTCAGTAACCCGTTCCCCCGTATCATGGGATTTGACCGTGATGCTGATACCGGAATCGCCTGCGATCTCCGAGGCTCTGGGGTGTACTATCTTCGCTCCCTGCCATGCAAGCTGCCGCAGGTCTTCCGCCGATATCCTCTCCACTTTCATGGCCGAAGGCACCTTCTCCGGATCAGCAGTGTATACGGAGTCGGTCTTCTTGAACAGTATCAGCCGGCCGGCTCCCAGGGCCGCGGCTATGGCGGTGGCGGTTATATCGCTACCGCCCCTGCCCAGGGTCGATACCCTTCCCCTGCTGCTCATTCCCTGAAATCCAGCCACCACCACGCAGCGGTGGTTCTCCAGGGCCCTCAGCAGATAGTCCCGTTCCACAGACTCCAGGTCCGCGCCGCAATCCCTTTCATCGGTCCTGAGACCGGCATTCCAGCCTGTCACGGAAATTGCAGGAATGCCTCTGCGCCGAAGCACGTCTGCGAATACGGCGGCTGCAAGAACTTCACCGCACGCCAGCAGGCATGACCTTTCTTCGGGGATGGGTTCCTTCACGAGTTCGAGGAGTGTATCAGTTGAGTAGGGATCGCCGCGTCTTCCCATGGCGGAAACGATTACCACGGCCCTGTCGAAATCTCTGAGTTCCTCCAGGCACCGGTCGGCGGCTATCTCCCGGTCCTCCGGAGTTGCAAGGCAGGTGCCGCCGAATTTCATCACACAGAGATCCATCAGTTGCTCCCCCCCTCCAAAACCGTTTCCACAAGCTCAAGGAACCTCGATCCGGTGACCTCCCAGTCGTTCATCCCGAGGGCGATCTCCCTGCTCCTGGCACCCATCTCGAGCCTCATCTCCCTGCCGGTTATGAGAGTGCGGAGGGCTTCAGCCAGTTCTACGGGACTGCCCGGCGGGACCAGTATGCCATTATCACCGTTCCGCACAAGTTCCGGAATGGCCGCCACATCAGAGGCCACCACCGGCAGACCCTGCCACATGCCTTCGAGTATGGCCATGCCGAAGGCCTCCCAGTAAGCGGGATGGACGAGAACGTCAGCCCGCCGGCAGGCCTGAACAAGCTCCCCATCATCCAGGTTACCCGCCATTATCACGCATTCCTTCATGCCGAGATCGTCTATCAGGCCTTTCAAGTACCCGGTATACTCGCTGTCCAGATCGAGGCTTCCGGCAAGTTCCAGTACGAAACTCCCCTGGTCCAGCATGGCACAGGCCTCCACCAGGACGTTCTGCGCTTTTCTCGGCGATATGCCACCCACGCAGAGAAGCCTTACCGGACCGGACCTTCCCCCACGGTCCGGGGGATCTCCCGGAGTCTTCTCGAACCCGGGGCTGATGACCGTGATCCTGTCCTCTGACACGCCAAGCTCCCTCAGGGCGGACCTTGTGCTGCCGCTGTTGGCCCATACCCTGTCGGCCATCCCCAGCAGCCAGCCCACATACTTCCTGTACAGTACCGACCGGAGTTTATTCCCTCTATCCATCCATTCCAGATGGTGCATCATGTACAGTACCGGTATCTTCCTGCAGACCGGCGACAGGCGCAGAAGGGATACGTACTGGTAGCTCTTGCTGACTATGATCATGTCCGGTCCTGAATCCAGCACCCTTCTTCGAATGTACCTTGAAGCGGCCATCCAGTTCCCCGGCAGTCCCGGAGGAACGGTCCAGAAATGAACCACATCGACGATGAACCCCCTGGACCTGAGCCGCTCCAACATCCTGTGGTTGAAGATATACCCACCGGATGTGAAGTCCTTCTTCCCAAGCATCACGAAGACTATCCTGCCGGTCATGACGGTATCGTACCAGTCCTCTCACTGATTACGTTCTTCTTGAACCAGAAGTATACAATCCCCAGGGTCCCCGCGTCACAGTGAGGGAGATGAACGGAATGGGACAGGCTTCACGGTTTCCCGTAATGTGATCAGTCGATGGTATCGGGGGATTTCTTGGGCTTGATCAGAGGGATCGACCGGAGTATCCATCTGTCAGGATCCAGGTGGATGCTCACAGGCCGGAAAGTGACAGCAATCGCTACAGTATCACTTTCCTCGTCGTTCCAGTGAACGAAGAGGGAATCCTCGTCCTCACCATGCACAAGTACGTCCACGGGCATTCTGAACACCGGACCAACGGTCTGAACCTGTTCGATGCACAGCCGTATGTCCCAGGCCTCACCATCCTGAAGACTCGTCCACGAAATCCTGTAATCGGGATAACCCCGCTGATACACCCATTGCTGGAAGAACCAGTCCAGGTCCATCCCCGAAACGGTCTCGAAAGCACACCTGAGATCATCGGTGTTGACGGAACCGTAGGCATTGTCCCTCAGGAATGTTCTCAGCCCTTCGAAGAATGCGTCGTCACCCAGTACATGCCTGAGCATATGCACCACGGAGGCTCCCTTGTAGTAGGTTGTGGAAGACCAGAGATACTCTTCCGCCGGTACCATGGGAAGATTTTCGCCCGAGGCCAGGTAGGATTCCATCGAGTAACCCATCTGGATGTGGTAGAACTTCTCACCGTACATCCATTCCTTCCATAGAGCCTCGCTGTAGGTAGCCATGCCCTCGGCCAGCCAGATCTCGTTCCAGTCGGATTCCGTGACCAGGTTACCCCACCACATGTGTGATATCTCGTGTGCAACGTAGGTGTCCAGCGGGATACAGACGTAGGGCATGGTGTTGTGCTCTCCGAAAAGTCCGGCGGCGGTGAAAGGGAAATTAAGGTTATGATCCCAGGGATAAGGTCCATAGAATTCCCTGAAACAGTCCATCATGAGATCCACGTCGCCAAAGATCCTGTCGACCAGCTCAGGATATTCCTCGAAACCGTAGTACTTGATCCAGCTGTATTCGTCATCCTCGGTCACATAGAAGTCAGAGATAACCAGTCCCCAGGTGTAGAGGGGCATCTCCTTCATAATCGACCATGTGAAGGTATTCCGCCCCCCTGCAGTCTCCATTTGCACCAGCATCCCGGGTGAAACAGCGGTCAACGTATCGTTGACCGTGATCTCGGTTGTAATGGTGGCCTTGTCATTTATAACGTCCCTGCAGGGGAACATGAACCTGCAGCTGGCAGGCTCCATACCGTAGAACATGTAGACAGGATGCTCCATGAAGCACTGATCCCAATAGAACCCGGCTTCGAGTTCCCTGTTCCTGCCGGGTGTCCCGGCGAACCACAGCCTTACGGAAGCTGTATCACCGGAGTCGAGATGCTCGGAGAGGAACACTGTTACAGTTCTCTTGTCCTGTCTGAACCTCAGGGGTATGTCATCGTCTCTTACCGAATCCAGCTGCAGGGAGACAAGGTCAAGGACCAGGGAATCGAGGCCGTCTCCACCGGCTGCAAAGATCAGCTCCGTACTGCCGTTTATCCGCTGGACATCCTCGAACACTTCGAAGGACAGGTCATAATGTAGAACATCGAAAAAACCGCCTTCAGGCGCGAGTGCACCGCCGGCCGGAAGAGGAGAAGGAGACAGCATCACAGCCGGCAGGATGACTGCAGCTGAGAAGGACTGAATGAATGCTGCACCTGAAAGTGATCGGGACATCATCCCCCCTGTCCGATACTACCGGAAATGACCCTGTGCCGAATATTGCAGACGATTATAAAGACCCGCGCAGACGGGGCGCAACTGAATCCGGGGCTCAAGTGCCATCCGAGGACTTGACAGATCATCGATTCTGTGTATTTATGAATGGCTTCATGTTTGGAGGATGTTCATGGGACTCAGAGAGGTGAAGAAGGAGAGGGTCCGAAGCGCCATCCTGAAGGCGGCAAGAGAACTGTTCTTCAGCCTGGGATACGACGGCACCACGGTGGAGGCCATGGCCGAGAAGGCTGAGGTGGCCGTGGGAACGGTGTATAACTACTTCGAATCCAAGAGCGCCATAATTCTGGCAGTAACCGATGTGGACACTACCGCCGTCCTTAAGGAAAGCCGGTCCATCCCGGAATCGGCATCAGGACTCGAAGTACTCAGGGATTACGTCCATACCTTCATGGAAAGTCTATCGATGTACCCGAGGAAGTTGCTGAGGGAACTGATGCGCGAGGCTTTCAGCGGAACCGGCGGCTCTTTGGGAGAAGGCCTCCTCAAACAGGACCTCTCACTGATAGAGGGACTTGCCGGCCTGCTGGAGCGGCTCTCAGGCATGGGCAGGCTAAGGGAAGACATCGACACGCAGGCAGCCTCCCTGGTCATATACGGCATCGTGATGACCAGCCTGATGTGGTTCACGGCGGACGGTAACAGGACTTCACAGCAGATGCTGGATTCGATGGACGGCATGCTGGAGATAGCCTGCAGGGGGATCGATCCTAAAGGAAGGGCAATATGAGGGAGTGCGCTTCATGTCTATGTTTCCTCGCCATCACCGGCATACTGACCGCGGCCGAAACCAGGCCCGACCTGGATGAGCTCATCCGGCACCTGGACCAGCTCTACAGAAGCAATGACAGTTACGCCGAGATGACCATGACAATACAGACCCCGAACTGGGAGAGGACCCTGACCATGAAAACATGGTCGAAGGGCACTGACAGGACGTTCATAAGGGTACTTTCACCCGCCAGGGAAGCTGGAATGGCTACTTTGAGGATAGGAGACCAGATGTGGAACTACCTTCCGAACACCGGCAGCACAGTCAGGGTCCCGCCCTCCATGATGTCCGGCTCCTGGATGGGATCGGACATCAGCAACAACGATATCGTCCGGGAGATAACCTACGCCGAGGATTACAGTTATTCCTACGTGACAGACTCCGCATCGGCCGGCGGATCGGACGGGAATGCGGTCTACATAGAGCTTGTGCCGAAGCAGTCCACCGCCGTCGTGTGGTCGTCCATAATATGCGCAGTCAGGGTGGATGACCTCGTCCCTCTCTGGGAGAAGTACTACGACAGCAGCGGGGACCTGATAAGAACCATCGTCTTCTCCGACGTGCAGGAGATGGGGGGCAGGACCATCCCCAGCGTGATGGAGGTGACACCGGCGGACGAGGAGGGCAACAGGACCCTGATAGAATGGACCCGAGCGGAGTTCGATCAGGGAGTGGACGAAGATATCTTCTCCCTGAGGAACCTCCAGTCCGGCGGGACAGGGTGACATGCTGGTCAAACTTGCATGGAGGAATGTCTTCAGACAGAGGAGACGCACGGTCCTCACACTGCTGACCATGACCGGGGGTTTCGTTCTTTCGT
>CAZXEF010000097.1:0-10259 GCA_964639605.1 uncultured bacterium
CGATGACAGTTTCTTCCTTGGAGTACAGAGACAGGGCTCTGCGGAGAACGCATTTCTCATCGCAGGGCCGGAGAGGGGACTTGGTGACACAGTAGCCTCCAGAGAACTCGGCTGGGAGGGAATCAACGGACTCTGCGCCAGGCTGCGCCTTGACCTGGGGGTTATGGAGGATCTTGATCTGGCACTGATCAGGGATCTGTCACAGGCTTACAGGTCTCCGGCGGTGAGAGGATTTCTAGGTAAACTCCATAAGGCTCTGGGAGGTGAACGATGAACGGGATCATAGATGACCGGCTCAGTGAATACGCCGACAATACACCTGAGCGGAAAGAGCAGCGCTTTCGGGAGCTCCTGCAGGAGCTGGCCCTGTACTCCCTCTCCGCACACGGCTTTTTCGAGAAAGCCCTGTTCCATGGAGGGACAGAGCTTCGTCTGGTGCATTCTCTGCCCCGCTTCTCGGAGGATCTGGATTTCGCGCTCCGGTCTCCCGACGCCGCTTTCAAATGGGAACCGTTCGAGGAGAAACTGCTGGGTACCTGCCGCAGGTACGGCCTGCAGCCGGAGGTTCGCCGCAAGTCGGCTGGAAAAGGAGCCGTACTTGCTATCATGCTGCTGGACAGCTCCAGAATGATGAATGCATCCTCAGGGCGCAGAGGTTACACACGGATCCGGCTCGAGTTAGACACGAATCCGCCGGCAGGCGCCGATGCTGAAACCGCATTCCTGGACTTCCCTATCCCCCATGAGCTTTCCGTGATGGACCTGTCTTCCTCCTTCGCGCTCAAGTGCCATGCCCTGCTGTGCCGTTCATGGGTGAAGGGCAGGGACTGGTTCGACCTGCTGTGGTTCTGCGCCCGCAACAACCGTCCCAACTACCTGCTGCTGACCGGCGCCATGGATCAGACAGGCCCCTGGGCCGGAGAGGGAATCCGGATGACCCCGGAGTGGCTGAGAAGGGAGCTGGGCAGGAAGATCGCAGAGGTGGACCTCAAGGATGCTGCCAGGGATGTACTGCCCTTTGTGCACGGCGAGGAGAGAGCATCAGTCGAAAGCTGGAGCAAGCAGATGTTCCTGCACTACCTTGAGAGGTTCTTCACTCAGAACGGCTGAGGCAGAGCCGGTTATTTCCTGCAGGTCCCCCATGGGGACCGACAGGGTTGTCAGCGGGGGACGGTTTTTCTGCTGAAGGATCTCTCCACCAGCCAGAGCAGGGCGAGGACTGCAGGGATACCTATCACGAACCACTGGTCGATGAGGATGAGACCCGCAAGCATTCCCAGGATGCCCCCGAAGAGCTCGATGCCGCAGAGGTTCTCGCCGCTGACCCTGTTGATGAGCTCCTCCAGCTGCTTCAGGTCGAACTCGTCGACCTTGCCGCGGACGATGTCCCTTATCTCTATCTTGTCGATGTGCTCCAGCAGGAACTCCCTGGCGGTATCTCTGAACTCGTCGGAACGGACTTTCCTGCCGGCGTAGTCCTTCAGGGCTGTGATAGCGGAGTCAAGCTGCTTCTGCAGCCATTCCCAGAAGGTCCCCGAGGCCAGGAAGGCCAGCAGCTTCTCCCGGACCATGGGTATTCCGTCCTTCTTCACCCAGTCGTACAGCCGACCCTTCTGATCCTCAAGGAATGACGTGAACCTCTCCCTTACCGCGGGGTCCCCGCCCATGTCCGTGATGGAAGAGATGTTCTCCTCCAGCAGGTTCATGACACTTCTCACGAAGGAAGGTTTCCTCACCCTGTTAATAAGTTCTTTCCTGATCTTCTGACTGTCTATTCTGAAGACACCCTTGCCGATCTTCAGGGCGTTCCTTGCGAGGAAGCCCCGGGAATCTATCCAGTCCTCCATCATGGAGTTTATCGCATCAGCTATTCCAGGGGCGTTCTCCTCGATGAGCCGGGTAACGACCATGGTGAGGAGTTCCAGGGTCCCGGGTTCCTCGAGCTCACTCTCGACCGCTTTCCTGACGTATGACCAGGCGGACTCAGCGGAGAGGCTCTCATTCACGTAGCTCCTGACCAGCTCCGCGGACTTCGACAGGAGATGCTCCGCGTGTTCGGCGCCCTTCTCCCTGGCCCACTTCGCTATGGCGGAGGTGACGCCTTCCCTGTTGTCCGGGTCGTCCACCCACCTGTGCACATAGCCAAGGGCGCTGGACGCGGTCTTCTCCACCAGGCCGTTCTCCTCCACGTACTGCAGTATTGCGTCGGTATCCAGGAGTTCCTCGGCAACGGCTGAAGCTATCGCTTCAGCAAGTTCCCCCCTCCTGGCGGGGATCAAGCCCTGCCTGCCGAATACGGTCCTGCGATAGGGCCGGAAGAGCATCTTTATTGCGAAGTAGTTGGTCCAGATTCCTACCGTGCCCGAAAGGCTTATCTTGAAGACCCAGTCAAGCCAGCTGAAATCGTACCCGATCTTCAGCAGGATACCTGATATCAGCGTAAGTGAAGGAAGCATGATAATTGCGATCCTTCTTCCTGTCCTTATCATGGGCAGCCTTTCAGGTGAGCGGGTTCCGATCGACCGGCTTCCTTACCATTCTATGATATTTCCTGACTCGGGCAAGGCGGATGCGGGGGATGCCGGAGGCCATTAACGCGCTGACCGTATGGTCTATGGGAAACGGTGTTGTGGGGGGATCATCAGTGCTGATAGGGAAATACTGGAAGGGGCGGCCTTCAGCCGCCCCTTCGAGAGCCTACTTGTTCGTTTTCGGCAGGACGAAGATCAGGGTCCAGACACCGGCGATACCTACGATGATGTAGAGGATCTTGCAGATGTCATAGTTGAGACCCAGTATCCCGGCGAAAAGATCCTTCTGAAGTATACCGACAAGTCCCCAGTTAATGGCGCCGATCGCGGACACCAGTAAAGCGAGCCAGTTCAGAAACTTTGAGCTCTTCATTCCAAACCCTCCTTTCAGTTGAACCTCCATAATCTGCATTGCTTCGATCGTTTTGACAATAGCAGTTCTTTCCGGATCGGACTGGAATACTGATGCTTCAACTGATCCGGCATTCGAAGGCGGCTCAGGAGAAGGCCCTGGTAGTCCTTTACGGCCGCCCTCAGAGGAACAAATCGAGACTGAATCCGAACCTGGGACCTGTGAAGGTGAAGTCTCCCCTGGTCTTCTCTTCCTGTACCGTTCTTTCCACGTCCATGTTGCGGCAGTCTATTCCCAGATCCAGCCAGAGCGCCAGGTCGTCCCAGATATACCCGGGGCTGATCAGGAACTGGAGCCCGAATCCGCTGGCGCTCTCGTAGGAATACTCCGGCGGAGGCTCGGAGGTATCGCCGTCGGCCAGGATGACTATCACCTGCTCGGGCCACATGTGGAATCGGAGCGCTGAAACGGATCCCATGAGCGCGAATCCCTCCCGTGGACGCACCGGCAGCCAAGCTGTCTCGATGCCGTAGCTCACCTGGTTCCCGATGATGACAAGAGAAGGCACGGGTATCGTTGCCCTGGCGCTCAGGAAGAAATCATCGATCACCTGCAGTCCGAAGGAGTACTGGAGCCCCCACTGGAGGTTGCTCCCGTGCTCCCAGTCCAGGCAGCTCATGTCCAGACCAGATGAAAGCCTGCCCCAGTTTGCATTGCAGAGGACCGCCAGGGTAAGAAGCATGGCGACGGGTGCTCTCATCGGGCTGCATCCGCGGGGATGTCAGGCGTCTTCACAGGGACCGGTTCCCTCCGCTGCCTATGATCTCGCCCACGGTGTTCAGGAATGCCCTGGTGGAGAAGGGTTTCGAGATGAAGCGCGAGCCCCTTGGCATGCTGCCGCTCCTGGCCAGGGCCTCCTGCACGTAGCCGGACATGAAGAGAACGCTCATGCCGGGCCTTTCTTCCAGCATGCGCCTGGCTATCTGGATCCCGTCCAGATTTCCCGGCAGGACCACATCGGTGACGAGAAGGTCTATCTCGGCGAGGTTCGAATGGAAGAGCTCCATGGCCGCATTGCTGTCCCCGGCTTCCAGCACACGGTATCCGCTCAGGCTGAGAACATTGGACACCACATCCCTCACACCCCTCTCGTCCTCCACCAGCAGGACGGTCCCTCGACCCTGCTCGATGACGCCTGTATCTGCGGAACCGTGATAATCAACGGGTTTTCCACCGGCCGGAGGCAGCAGTATCCTGAACTCGGTCCCGGCTCCCGGAGAGCTTTCCACGCTGATGAAGCCTCCGCTCTCCGTAACGATGCCCTGTACGGACGCCAGGCCCAGCCCGGTTCCCTTGCCTTTCTCCTTGGTGGTGAAGAAGGGATCGAAGGCCCTCTCCAGCACTTCCGGCGTCATTCCCAGGCCGGTGTCGCGTATGCTCAGCAACACCATCCCCGGAGGGTATTCCTCGGGCATGTCCCCTTCGTACTCCCGCGCCTGAGTCGGGACAACGGATGTGGATATGCTCAGAGTGCCGCCCCTGGGCATCGCGTCCCTGGCGTTGACCGCCAGGTTCAGCAGAACCTGCTCCATGTGCACCGGGTCGACCTCCACAGGAGGCACGTCCTCCTCCAGGCTGATCTCGAGCCTGATGTCCTCGCCTATCACATGTTCCAGCATCTCCGTCACGCCTCGAACTAGACTGTTGGGATCCACAGGGACTGGGTTGGTGACCTGCTGATGGCTGAAAGCCAGGAGCTGCTCCGTCACCGCCGCAGCACGGCCGGCTGCATCCAGGACCTGCTGGAACCTGGACCTGATGTCCGGGGAGAGTTCCGGGCTCATCAGGGCGACCTCGCAGTTGCTGATTATCACCGTGAGGATGTTGTTGAAGTCGTGGGCGATCCCTCCGGTCAGCCTTCCCACCGCCTCCATCTTCTGGGCATGGTAGTACTGCTCCTCGGATCTCTTTAGCGCGCTCTCCACCCGCTTCCTCGGCGTTATGTCCTGGAGGGAGACGAACAGCCTGGAAATCCCTCCCTGGTCCTCGGGTGGCGATGCAAAATGCGCTATCACATGCCTGGCTTCGCCGTTCAGCGTCGTGAGCTGCGCTTCCGAATGGAAGCTCGGACATCCCGTGGCGATGCAGTGCACGGCGTCCAGGAGTATCTTCATGGAGTCCGCGGGAATGTACTTCCTGAAATCATCTAGGTCTTCGATGGATCCGGCCTCCAGGAGCTCCAGACCTGCCCTGTTCACGTTGATTATCTCTATGTTTTCCATGAGTCTCTCGGAATTCCGGTAGAACCAGTCCCTTTCGCTCCCGCACTGCGATTCGAGAAGCTCTCTGATGTTCGAGAGGTCGAGTTCCCAGAGGGAGATGGGAGAGTGCTGGAAGAGGTTCCTGTACCTGACCTCGCTCTGCTTCAGTGCGGCCTGCACCTCCCTGTAGGCCTCCACCTGGTCCTCCAGTCCCGTAAGGGCCTGGTGCAGCCTGTCCGTCATGGAGTTGTAAGCCTCCGCCAGCTGGCCTATCTCGTCGTTCCTCGATACATTGAGTTTCTCCTGCAGACCCTTGGGTGTCAGGGATCTCACCGAGGATGCCAGATACTCCAAGGGCCGGATGACGCTGGAAGCAGTCAGGACGGCCGTCAGTGGTCCGAGGATGATAACCAGTACAGCAGCGGCTATGAGCAGGTTCCTCAGGGTCTCCCTGGTTCCCGCCGCAGCCTCGGTATCCCGGGCCACCTGCCGATGTATCTCAACGTTGAGACCCTCCAGCCGATCTTCCATGCGTCTCTGAATCGATGCGAGATCCGTATGGTGGATTATCTGCGCCCTTGCCCAGAATCCCTGCCGGGCCGCCGTCCCTATGGAATCAATCGCCCGGACAGCCGCATCGGCGCAATCGGAGAGCTCCGCCAGCTCATCCTCCAGGCCGATCTCCACCGCCGAGAGCTGAAACCGTTCCATGGCCTCAGAGAAGCCTTCTACTGCGTCCCTTATGCTCTCGCCGGCCACGGAGCTCTGCCTGGTGAGGAGCACGCCGTCCAGCGTGGTCATCACCCGTTCCCAGCTCAGGCTGATCTCCGTCAGCATCCGAATCCTCTCGGATCCCGAGACTATGGCGTCTATGGTCCTCTCGGTGGATCCCATGTGGACCAGCGAGAGCACGGAGGCGGAAAGGGCCAGCAGGGAGATGAGGGAGTACCCTATGATGGTCCTGGCCCTTATGGAAAGGCCGGATCTTGAGACCAGGGGAGATCTCATGATGATTTGCCCTCTGTCATCTCAGTATCAGGGCAAGGTCTACAATTATTGAATCCGGGACTTCCAGCCCCGACAGGTAATCAACTGCGGTCTCCACACCCAGTCGGCCCATCTCCGCCGGCCTCTGGGCCACCGTTGCAAGAAGCTCTCCCCTCTCCACTGCATCGATGGCCTCGTCGATGGCGTCGAAACCGATGAAGAGAATATGCTCGGCCCCGGCCGTCCCGGCGGCTTCCATGGCACCGAGTATCATATCGTCGTTATGGGCGAAAACGGCGTCCACTCTCACAGAGTCCCTCAGCAGCTCGAGGAAACCCTCCTTGGCCAGGCTGCGATCGAATCCGGCATGGAAGGAACGGACTATCTCTATATCGGCGTGAGCATCCAAGGCCTCCCTGAACCCGAACCCGCGTTCCGCGGCGGCGGAAGAGCCCTCTGTGCCCATGATCTCCACCACTCTGCCCTCTCTGTTCAGGGCCTCCGCCAGGTAATCGCCCGCCATCCTGCCGCCTGCTCTGTTGTCCGAGGCGATGTGACATACCACCCCGTCGGAGCTGATGCCCCTGTCTATGGTGAAGACTGGGATACCCATGGATATGACGGTGTCCAGGGCGGCGATGACCGAATCGCTCACGGGGTTCAGCAGGAGGGCGTCTATCCCCTCCCGGGCAAGGTTCACTATCTGGCGGGACTGAAGGGAGGCATCCTCGTAGGCGTACACGGCTATGATCTCCACTCCGAGCCGCGCAGCGGATTCCTCGGCGCCCTCAAGAAGTGATACGAAGAACGGCGTGTCGGGGGTCATGCATATGGCCAGGCCTATGCTGTAGTGGTCACCGTCCTCCGCGGCAGTTCCGGGATGCTCGTTCCCGGCGCAGCAAACCAGGAAGACCAAAGACATCATGATGAAATGCACTCTGCCCATCATAACCCCCTCGAGTGCGCAAACAGCCGCCTCAGAACCATTCAGGCCAATCCGGATGTCCCGTTGTTAAATATCTCTGCCTCATTCCCGGCGTCAATGCTGGTCGCGGTTCGGATTGATTAAGCCCTGCCCGGCTCATATGTTCCATGTGTCATCCCGTGGGGCACGTTGCCTGACCAGGACCGTGGGGTGCAGTTCATCCGGGTATCACGCGAAAGGCGGCGGAGATGAAGCTGATGATCTTCGTGCTCAATAACGAAGAGCTGCTGGAACAGGTGCTGGAGGCCTACACGGAGGTGGGCATCCCCGGGGGCACCATCCTGGACTCGGAGGGAATGGGCCGTTTCCTGACCTATGAGATACCCCTGTTCGCCGGATTCCAGAAGTTCATGAAGGGCAACAAGCCCTACAACAAGACCATTTTTTCGGTGGTCCGCGATGAGAGCCTCATACCGAAGCTGCACAATCTGCTGAACGAGATCTGCGGGGACCTGAGCGGCCCGGGGACGGGCATACTGTTCACCGTCCCTGTGGACTGGGCCGCGGGACTGGCGGAGGAGGAGTGATGTCCACGAGACTTAGTGAAATGCTGAACCCTGCATGCATAGATCTGGACCTGGCCGAGAAGAAAAAGCCGGAGATAATCAGGGAGCTTATCGATCTTGTCTCCAGGTGTGTGGACATACCCGACCGGGAAGCCATGTACGAGGCCCTCATGGAACGCGAGAGGCTGAGCAGCACGGGAATAGGGAACGGCATCGCCATCCCCCACTGCCTGACGGACCAGGTGAAGACCACCCACGTGGCCTTCGCCCGGAAGCCCGGCGGCGCGAAGTTCGACTCCGTGGACAACCAGCCTGTTGCACTGTTCTTCCTCCTGGTGGGGCCGGAGGACAATCCCAACCTTCACCTGCAGGTACTGAGCAAGCTGGCCCGGTACCTCCACGACGGAATATTCTGCGACCATCTGCTAGCCGCAGGATCTCCCGAGGAAGTGATAAAGGCCTTTCGGAGCAAGGAACAGCTCTGATGGACATCAGGACCCGCTGGGCCATGGTGCGGTTCGCCATAACCTTCCTTTCCCTCTTCGCCGGATGGCTGCTTTTCACATGGTCGCTGGATCCGGGGGCTATGGTGGCCGGGGCGGTGTCCGGTCTGGCGGTGTCGGTGCTCACCTGGTCGATTTTCGTGGACGAAGCGGAGGCCGGACGGAGGGCCCACCTGCCCAGGCCCCATTACTTCATTCTGTTCCTGGGAGTGCTGGTGTTCAACATGTACGTGGCCAGTTTCCGTGTGCTCTGGAAGATCGTCAGAGGGGACATCGATCCCAGAGTGGTGCACTTCCGTACTCATCTGAAGACGGATATCGCCCGGGTGGTGCTGTCCAGCTCCATCACTCTCACGCCGGGTACCATCACGCTGGACCTGGACGACGACCACCTGGTGGTTCACTGGCTGGATGCGAAGACCACTCACTCCCGCTACGCAGGCAGGCTGATAAAGGGCATTTACGAGAAACTGCTGAGGCTGGTATGGCTCTGATGCTGGTATGGACCATCAGGTTCCTGGTGGTCTCCATAGTGGTCAGCATGGTGCGGGTGGTAATCGGCCCCACGGTGGCGGACAGGATGATAGGCCTCAACCTGGTGGCTGCCCAGACCCTGGCGCTGCTGGTGCTTATCTCCGTGTCCATGCAGCGGACCATCCTGCTGGACGTGGCACTTGTATACGACATCTTCGGTTTCGTGGGAATACTGGTGATGACCAGGTACTTCTCCGGGAAGAAGGACCTGCCGTGAACGTCGGGGCCGTGGTATTCTTCGCGCTGGGAGCGGTGTTCAACATAATGGGCAACCTGGGTGTGCTGATATTCCCCGACGTGTACACCAGGCTGCAGGCCTCATCCACATGCAGCACAACCTCGGTGCTCTCGTTCCTTTTAGGCTGCATGTTCCTGGTGGGACTGGGGCCCATGCTGGGCCGCCTTCTGGTCATAACGATGTTCTTCTTCGTAACCAGTCCCATATCGGCCCACATCATAGCCGGGTTCGCCTGGCAGAACGGCATGGTGGCATGGCGAAAGAGCTTCAGGAAAGTGCGGAGAAGGGAGCGGCCAAATGGTTGAGGTGCTTCTTGGCCTGATGCTGGTCTCCGCCGTCATCGCCCTCCTGGTCAGGGACATGCTGGCCTCGGTCCTTCTCCTGGGCGTGTTCAGCATGCTGAGCTGCCTGGTCTTCTTCCTGCTCCACGCTCCCGACGTGGCCCTCACCGAGGCTGCCGTGGGCACCGGTGTCGGAACGGTGATACTGATCTGGATAGTCTACAGGACCGAGAGGAAGGACAGGACGTGAGGTTCGGGAGGCTGATGACCGCGGTGGAGGTGCTGGTACTGCTGCTGACGGCCCTCTTCCTGTACCAGGGCCTGCGGGGACAGCACCCGGAGGAGTCGGTGATAAGGGAGTACATTATCGAGAACGGCAGCGAGGAGACCGGGGCCATAAACCTGGTCACATCCATTTATCTGGGCTACAGGGCCTTCGACACTCTGGGCGAGACCATGGTTCTTCTTATAGCCGTCTCCGGGGGATTGTTCCTGCTGGGATCGGTGAAGGACGGCGATGAATAGGAAGACGACTATACTGGACCTGATATCGAGAAAGCTGGCGCCCTTCATGCTTCTGTTCGGCCTTTACCTGCTGGCCTACGGCCATGCCTCCCCGGGCGGCGGCTTCCAGGGCGGTGTTGTCATAGCCTCCGGAGTGATACTGCTGTTCGTGGCCCAGGGCGTGGACGCCGCCGAGATGCTCTTCCCATTCGCATCCCTCTCCCGGGTGGAGACCGCGGCCTTCCTGGTCTTCCTGGGCGCGGGTATCGCGGGAATACTGGCCGGCGTCGGCTTCCTCGGCAATCCCATGGCCCTTGCGGAGGTCAGGGCGGTACCCAGGGTGGGCATGTCCCTGGTCCTGAACCTGATAATAGGCATCGAAGTGGGCTCAGGAGTAAGCCTCATCTGCCTGCGGCTCTTCAGGGAGGACTGATGGTCTGGATCCTGATCGGGGCGATATTCATAGTGGGTATCTGGGGTGTCGTGAACAGGGCCAACATGGTCAAGAAGGTCATGGGCCTGAGCATAGCCAACAGCGGGATCATCCTGCTTTTCGTCTACTACGGCTCCCTCTCCG
>CAZXEF010000098.1:0-10234 GCA_964639605.1 uncultured bacterium
CTTCGGTGCCGCCGCTGCCGCTGAAGTAGACCGCGTCTCCGTTCTGATGCATCACCCACCGGCCGTTGGACAGCTGGCGGAAGACCGGATCGCCGGGATTGCCATATCGATCGTCTTCGTCGAAGTCGTACCAGAGATTGGCGGTGCCATCGTCCACATCCAGCAGCCAGAAGTACTCCCAGCGGCCCATGCGATCCCACTCGCCGAGCATGAGCGTGCCGCCTTCACCGCCCCATGTCATCTGCCCGATGCGGTGTTCGGCCCGGAATACTTCTTCGGGCTCACCGGTGAAAGGCTCATCAAGCCGCATCAGACGGTCCCTATGGGGCGCTTCGACAACCGGATCGCCGCCGTCCAGAGCCTCGATCCAGTAAAGCTGGTGCGGCGCCGTGGCGCGCCAGGATACGGAGCGGGGTCCCTCCGGCACACCGTGAACAGGTACCGCGTCAGCCAGCGGAAGAGACGCGATACCGGCCACGAACTCTCCATCCGCCCTCCAGACCTCGATCTCTCTGGCGAAACGCCACCAGGCAACTTCGTGGGACCAGGGGCCGACCACGCGCTCAGAAAGGACGTACTCGCCATCAGGGGAGAAATCGACGTAGTAGTAATGTGCGTCGTCTCCTATTACGTTCACATCACCGAGGTACGGATCCACTATGGCCGGCTCGGATCTGAAGTAGTAATCGAATAGCTCGCCGTCATACGCGGTCTGCAGAAGGTTGCGCGCTTCGTATGTGGAGCGCGCTGAAGCGCCTATCCCCTCCACCACCTTTGGTCCAACCGGAATGACTGGAGGCTCTGGTGCCGGTCCCCGTTCCGGGATGCGAAGGACCAGCAGCCTCTCCTGGTCAGGCAGCCAGTTCACGGCATTGCCCATGAGGGGATTGAGGGCTATTCCCTCTATTTCGATCAGGTCCCCGTCCACCGAACCGACCCACAGGCCGAGGTGGTCGGATTGACTGACGGTGAGTGCTAGATGTCGGCCATCCGCGGTATACTCCACATTGTAGACCTCGGCACCGACGGGCAGGGCGAGTGGAGTGATTGCACCCCCCTCTACCTCCACCAGCCTGGGGGATGTACCCCCGTGACTGCCGTGGATAGTATTGAGGGCAGGATTCACCCTCATGCCGGCCAGCTCGTACATCGGTGCGGCAAGTTCGGCAAGGGGGGGGTAGGTTACAGGATCCGCAAGGAGCAGGTACTCTCCGGTTGATGATGTCCACACCCAGGGGAGCTGGGGTGCATGGAGCACCTCCAGGATGTCATCGGGAGGAGACTGCCATTCGGTTACCGATTGCGGGCCGTCATCGGACGCCCCTGCAGCCGGCACCATCAAAGCTCCCGCTGTCAGCAGAAGCAATACCGCTGATGTCATTAGATGTCTTTTCATAGTAACCCTCCACATACAAATACTGATACGGTTATAAATACATAACGTCACGGGCAAGTGGACAGTATGGCCGTTTCTGATGAGACGTACACTCGACCGGTTGGTTATATGTCCTTTTTTTCTCTGGATCAGAAGAGCTTCTCGGCAAGTTCGACTGAGAAAACCACTTCATCTTCGGTTCCGAATCCGATCGAGACCAGGTCGTCCGGCTTCGCATTCTCGGCAATGAAGTGGAGCCCCTCGCCCGGAGGGATCCTGCCGGCGCCGAGGGTCTTGATGAGGATGAACGGCCCGGGGGTGTTCCGTACAATGTCGATCCTGTGTGTGGAGATACCGGCCGCAAGCCGGCATTATGGATCTTGGTGATCAGCAGCTCGAGACCGTCTATCGAATCTCCTTCTCTTGGACGATCCACGTACTTGGGATGGATGGCACAGACTGTGGCCTGGTTCTTGACCAGGAACTCGAGCTTCTGCCGGTGACGTTTCATGGGTGACGTTTCATCTATCCGTGTACTGCCGGCAAACTGAATCGGCTTTGAATTGATCTCCCTTAATCGTGACAGGACTGAGAGGATGCGCTCGTTGCCGCATTACTCAACCGTGTTGATGCGATTGTCAGCTCCCTGCCGTTAGCGACTGCGCTGTTTCACTCACTTTTCTCTCTCACCGCATTCCGCACTTTGTGGGCCAGATCCTTTATAGAGAATGGCTTCTGGATGAAATTCACGCCTTTTTCCAGCACACCCCGGTGGACGATCACGTCGGTTGTGTAGCCGGACATGAACAGAATTCCAATGCCGGGGTTAAGGGATTGTATCCGTTCCGACAATTCCCGGCCGTTCATTTCCGGCATGACTACATCGGTAATGAGAAGCTGTATCTCGCTCGCGTACTCCTCGGCCAGCCTGATGGCCTCTCCCGGTGTGCCTGCGGTCAGCACCCGATATCCTAATTTTTCCAGCATCATTTTAGTCATTATCAAGAGTGCGGGCTCGTCTTCCGCCACCAGCACCGTCTCGCCAAGGCTTGCAGGGGTTACCATGACCCTGTCCGGCCGGGTATCCACGGTCTGGTCCTCATAACAGGGCAGGTAGATTTTAAAGGTCGTTCCTGTTGCCGGTTCGCTATAGACGTTGATGAAACCGTTGTTCTGCTTGACGATGCCATACACTGTGGATAGCCCCAGGCCGGTTCCCCGGCCCAGCCCCTTGCTGGTGAAAAAAGGTTCGAAGATTTGCTCGACCATCTTCTTGTCCATGCCGCATCCGTCGTCGCTGACGGTAAGCAGCACATACTCACCCGTCACATACCCTGCGTGATTAGCGCAGTAGGTCTCGTCAAAGACGGCGTATCCCGTTTCGATAGTGACATTGCCGGTATCGGCAATGGCGTCCCTGGCGTTCAAGCAGAGATTGGCCAGGATCTGATCGATCTGGACGGGGTCCATCTTGATCGGACGAAGGCCTTCTTCGGGGAGCCAGACCAGTTCGATGTCCTCGCCGATCAGTCTCCTCAGCATCTTGAGCATGCTCTCCACGTTCTGGTTCAGGTCGAGTACCGCGGGAACGATTGTCTGCTTTCGGGCGAAGGAGAGCAATTGCCGGGTTATATCCGTGGAACGCAATGCGGCCTTGAAAATCTGCTCAAGGTCAGCATGCAGCGATTGCGCCGGGTCCACCTTCGTCATAGCCAGTTCCGTATAACCGATTATCACGCTGAGCATATTATTGAAATCGTGGGCTACGCCGCCCGCCAGCAGGCCCACTGCTTCCAACTTCTGAGACTGGTGGAACTGGCGCTCCAGGTTTTGTTTTTCGGTGATGTCCTCGACCATCTCTATCGCTGCTGTAACCTCGCCCGACGTGTTGAGGATGGGAGACGAGACTATACGGTAGTTGCGCACGCCTCCTGCCCTCGGCGTTTCCACTTTTTCTTCGTGAACCAGGCCGTCCCGCAGAGTCTCCTGGGTCGGGCAGATGTCGCACACCGTCTCTCGCGGCGGGTCGTTGAACGCGCGGTAACAGAGCGGGCGCTGATCCGGATCGACGTCAGGAAACCACCCGCGCATCCGTTGGTTCAGTTCGAGGATCTCCATCTTCGGACTGACGAGGGTCACGCCGATTCCAATGTTGTCCAGGATGCTGCGCAGCTTGGCCTCGCTATCCTCCAAATCCCTCTCCGACTGCCTGTGCGCGGTGTTGTCACGGATGTTGCACTGGATAACCTTTTTATGGTCCACCATGTATACATTGCTTACGAACTCCACCTCGATGGGCCGGCCATCGAGGGTTTCCAGCGGCAAATTCTCGTAACGGATGTATTCTTTTTCTCGCAGGATCTTGAAAGCCTCCTTGGACGCGGCAATGTCCTTGAATACACCGAGTTCCCAGATGTGTTTTCCGCATAGCGAATCGTAGGAATATCCCAGTAACCGCAACAGGAAAGGATTGACATCAACCACCATGCCCGTTTCGGCATCCAGGATCAAGATACCGTCCTTGGCTGACTCAAAGAGCCGTCGGTAGCGCTTCTCCGATTCCACCAGCGACTTCTCGGCTGTCTCCTTCTCCAGCAACTTCTCTTCCAACAGGGCAATTCGCTTATTCAATTCGGTGTTGGCGCGATGAAGCTCTTTTTCGGCATTCGTTCCTGACATGGTCACCACCTCGACATGGACAATTCGAAAGTGTATCTGACACCTTCCAGTATTCTGCGTCCGGCGCAAGCCATATTCACCTTAAAGCATTGAACAGACGGGAGTCGCTGACTCCGCCTGAGGAAACCACCGTTCCGTACACTCCTCCGGGAAGACTGACTTCTTCAGCAACAGTGTCAGCTACCGAACCTGAAAAAGCTGTACTCAGAATAAACAATTCACTGAACACAACACCATCTCCCTGAAGTTCTTTTGTACTATGTGTATCCTGAATAATAATAAAACTCAGCCCTGCAACTCGCCAGTGCCGCTGTGAAGGCGGCAGTGGCGGGCAGTCTGGCCTGGACGAATTCAAAAACGCAGAAATCTGTCAAGAGACATCCGGAATGTGACTTGATGGGTGAAGCACCGTAAGCAGCCGCGCATACCTGTAGACCAGGCTTTGGATGCTGTGAAGCTGTTTCAGCAATATACTGGAGAAGATAGGCAGAAAGAGGAACTGAATCATGCTGGTCCTGTGGAGCAGATGAACAGAATACTCGATGTTCGTTGGAAATTGCTATAGTATTGTAAAATATGAATATATCAGCATCATACATATGATTAAATCATATATATAATTCTTGAGGCGAGATCTTTCCGCATATGGCAGCTATGAGTTGACATATGAAAATATCTTCATATAATCATATCTATGAAGAACCTATTTGGAGCGCTGGCCAATTCCAGCAGGCTGAGGATGATGCGGATACTCCTTCGCGGGCCGCTGAACGTGAGCGAGATCTCGGACATTCTCGGGCTCTCGCAGAGCAACGTGAGCCACAGCCTTCGCGTACTCCTGGATGCGAACCTTGTCCTGCGAAAAGGTAAGGGGAGCTGGGCATACTACAGCCTCAACAGGCACGACCCGGTTGCCGGGATGCTGGTCGAAGTGGTCTCCTCGGGTGTCAGGAACATCGATAATTACGATAACGACATGTCTGAACTCCGCCTCTGCTATGACCGGCGCCGGAAAGAAGCGCGGGAATTCTTCAACCGTGTGGCCGCCGAACTCGATGAAGTCTCATACCTGATGCCGAGTCCTGATGGATACATCGATGCTGTCCTTGACCGTTTCGACCGCGGCGGCATTGTCCTGGATGCGGGATGCGGCAGCGGTGACATGGTCCTGCGCATTCTCCGGTCCGGCATGTCCGTCATCGGTGTGGACCAGTCGCAGGAGATGCTGTCCCAGGCTGGGAAGAAGATCGGCTCCGACTGGGGCGGCAACAGTGTGGAGCTTCGCCTGGGCAGCGCCGAGCACCTGCCTGTGGCCGATTCGTCAGTGGACGGGATACTTGCGCATATGCTGCTGCATCACCTGAGCGAACCCTCGGAGTTCTTCATCGAGGCGGCGAGAGTGTGCAGGGAGGGGGGAAGGTGCAGTGTTGTGGAGCTGGCTCCCCATGAGGATTTCGATCTGAAGAGGATGCAGGGTGATCTGTGGCCGGGACTGGACCGGGGGGAGGTCCGGGACTGGATGGTCTCCGCTGGGTTCGTTGACATGCATGAGATCGCGGCAGGGGACGGAAGGGTCTTCATCCTTTCGGGTCTGCTGCAGGGAAGGAATGGGAATGGCTGATTACAAGGTTGCTGATCTGTCTCTGGCCGATTTCGGCAGGAGGGAGATCGAGATCGCTGAGAAGGAGATGCCCGGGCTGATGTCCGTGCGCGGGAAGTACGGAAAGAGCAAACCCCTTTCCGGGCTGAGGATCACGGGCTCGCTGCACATGACGGTACAGACCGCTGTGCTTATCGAGACCCTTCGTGAGCTCGGGGCAGACGTTCGCTGGGCCAGCTGCAATATCTTCTCGACCCAGGACCATGCGGCGGCGGCCATGGCGGCAGCCGGGGTACCGGTCTTCGCCTGGAAGGGTGAAACCCTGGACGAGTACTGGTGGTGCACCAGGCAGGCCCTGACCTTCCCCGGGGGAACGGGTCCCAACCTTATTGTGGACGACGGCGGGGACGCCACTCTCATGGTCCACTGGGGCTGCGAGATGGAAAGGGAGTTCGCGAAGACCGGGGCACTTCCCTCGGATTTCACGGGCCAGGGCGACGAGGTCGCTCTGAAGAGGAACCTCCTCGCGGGAGTCAAGACGGCTCCTTCGTTCTGGAACGGCATCGTTCCCGAAATCATCGGCGTGTCCGAGGAGACCACCACAGGAGTGCACAGGCTGTACAGCAACATGAAGGCGGGCAGGCTGCTGTTCGCCGCATACAACGTGAACGATTCGGTGACCAAGAGCAAGTTCGACAACCTCTACGGGTGCAGGGAGTCGCTGGCCGACGGCATCAAGCGGGCCACCGACGTGATGGTTGCCGGCAAGGGCGTGCTGGTCTGCGGCTACGGAGATGTCGGCAAGGGCTGCGTCCAGAGCATGGACGGTTTCGGCGCACGGGTGATGATAACCGAGATAGACCCCATCTGCGCGCTTCAGGCAGCCATGGAGGGTTATGAGGTCACAACGGTGGATGACGCACTGAGCGAGGCTTCCATCATCGTCACGGCAACGGGCAACTACAATGTGATCACGGCGGAGCACATGAGCCGGATGAAGGACCAGACCATAGTCTGCAACATAGGCCATTTCGACAACGAGATCGATGTTGCGGGTTTGGAAGCCTGGCCCGGTATCAAGAAGGAGGAGATCAAGCCACAGGTGCACAGGTTCACATTCCCCGACGGTCACTCCATCTTCCTTCTTGCTGAGGGCAGGCTCGTCAACCTGGGCTGCGCGACGGGACACCCGAGTTTCGTGATGAGCAATTCCTTCACCAACCAGTGCATGGCCCAGATAGCCCTGGCGGAGGAGAGACCGGCAGTGGGTGTCTACATGCTCCCGAAGATACTGGACGAAGAGGTGGCCAGGCTCCACCTGGACAAGCTGGGAGTGAAGCTGACGAAGCTGACGAAAAAACAGGCCGACTATATCGGCGTGGACGTGAAAGGGCCCTACAAACCCGAGCATTACAGGTACTAGCAGGCTGTGGATCGGTGTGGCGGGGAATGGCTGCGAGTGCGTATATTCCCAGCCCCCATTGCCAGGAATAACAGGCAGCAAGAATGAGAGGCAAGACGATGGCAGACAAGATCAGAGTGTTGCTGATTGACGACGATCCGGACTTCGTCGAGGCAAACAGCATCGTGCTCGAGGCCAGCGGTTTCGAGGTGCTTACCGCCGGGAGCGGTGCCGAGGGTCTGGAGATGGTGAAGGAGCAGAGCCCGGACGTTGTGATCCTTGACGTCATGATGGAGCAGACGGATGAAGGCTTCGCTGTTGCGAGAAGGATTCGCTCCAAGCTTCACAGCGAGGTCCCTATAATCATGCTTACCTCCGTCGGCAAGGTGACGGGTTACGATTTCAATCCGGACGAGCATCCGGATTTCTTTCCCGTGGATATCTTCCTGGAGAAGCCCGTACCCCCATCGATACTTGTAAGCAAGGTGCGCGAGGTTCTCAAGAAGGGAGAGGATCAGTGAGCCGCAAACCCGTGGAGATCGTCACCTCCGCCGTGGAGAAATACGGCAGCGGCAGGGAGGCGATCATGGAGATGCTCACCGACGTTAACAGGGAGCTGGGGTACATCCCCGAGGAGGCCATCAGGGCTGTCGCTGCCGCCGTGGGTGTAAGCAATGCAGAGATATACAGCGTTCTCTCCTTCTACTCGTTCTTCTCCACAGAACCGCGGGGCAGGAACATAGTCCGCCTCTGTAAAACCATCAGCTGCGAGATGAACGGTTCGAAGGACATACTTGCCGCCCTGGAGAAAGAGCTTGGCATAAAGGCGGGGGAGACCACGCCCGACAAGAGGGTGACCCTCGAGACTACGAGCTGCATAGGCCTGTGCGACGAGGGACCCGCCATGCTGGTGAACGATACTCCCCATACCCGGCTTACGCCGGAGGAAGCCCGCAGGATCGTCGCGGGTCTTGAATAGGGAGGTTTGATAAAATGGGCGAGATGAAAGTGCTGACGGCGGAACAGCAACCTGAGGTTGGTTCCGCTCTGAAGAAAGCACTCGAGATGACCGCGGCGGACGTGGTATTCGAAGTGCGTGAATCGGGCATGAGGGGACGCGGCGGGGCCGGGTTCCCAGTCGGTATCAAGTGGAACCTCGCGGGTGCCGCATCGGGCACCGATAAGATGGTCATCTGCAATGCCGACGAAGGCGAGCCGGGCACCTTCAAGGACAGGCTTCTCCTGGAGATGTATGCGAAGCAGCTTCTCGAGGGCATGGCCATAGCCGGCTACGCAATAGGATCCAGCATGGGCATAATCTACCTCAGGGCCGAGTATCCCTACCTGATCCCGGCCATAATGGAAGCCAGGCGGGAACTTATCGACAGGAAGCTCATGGGTCCCTACATCCTTGGAGGCAGCTTCAACTTCGATGTCCAGGTCCGTTCAGGTGCCGGTGCATATGTGTGCGGCGAGGAGACCTCACTCATAGAGAGCCTGGAGGGAAAGAGAGGTGTACCGCGGAACAAGCCGCCATTCCCCGTGAACTCCGGTTACCTCTGCAGACCTACCATAGTGAACAACGTGGAGACCTTCGTGAACGTGCCGCACATCATCCTGAACGGCTCGGACTGGTACCGGGGGCTGGGCATCGGCGACACCACCGGGACCAAACTCTTCAGCGTTTCCGGTGATGTTGAGAGGCCCGGCGTCTACGAGATGCAGATGGGCTCCACCATAGGCGAGCTCCTTGAGCTTGCGGGTGCGAAGGATGTTAAGGCGGCACAGGTCGGCGGCGCCAGCGGCACCACCATAACGGCGGAAGAGCTGGACCGGAGGCTCTCCTTCGAGGACCTGCCCCCGGGAGGGTCTGTCATAGTGTTCAACAGGTCCCGCAATATGATGGACGTTCTGGAGAACTTCCTGGAGTTCTTCGTCCACGAGTCCTGCGGCCAGTGCACTCCCTGCAGGGAGGGCAACGTGCGTCTGCTGGACACTACCAGGGCCATCAGGGATGGGCGGATAACCAGCAGGGACGAGCTGAAGGACTTCTTCATGCTCGCAGAGATAATGAAACTGGGAAGCAAGTGCGGGCTTGGACAGACCTCGCCCAACTGCTTCGTGGACATAGTAAACAAGTTCGTACAACTGCCAGGCGGAAAGGGAGGTATGTAAATGCCCAATATTTCCGTAACCATCAATGGCGTGACCAGGAGCGTTAGAGAGGGAGTGACCATCCTCGAGGCCTGCGAGACCGCGGGGGTGGAGATCCCCACCCTGTGCTACCATCCCGACCTCTCGCTGGCAGGCAACTGCCGGATGTGCCTGGTGGAGGTGGAGGGCTGGAGGACACTGGCCATTTCGTGCGTGACCCCGGTCACACCCAACATGAAGATAAGGACCCACAGCAAGAAGGTCCGCCATGCAAGGAGGACGGTGCTGAAGCTCCTTCTTGCGGCCCACAACGTGAATTGCCCCGAGTGCGAGAGGAACAAGAACTGCGAGCTTCAGGAGCTGGCGGAGAAGCACAACATCACCATCAACGAGTACCAGACCTCTCCCAAGCCTGTTTCCTTCGAGGAGGCCAGCCCCGGGGTGATGAGGGACAACAGCCGCTGCATACTCTGCACCAGGTGCGTAAGGACATGCGAGGAGCTTCAGAGTGTTGCGGTGATCAAACCCGTTGGCAGGTCCAACGAAGTGAGGATATCCACTTTCCTTGACCGGGGTCTCAACGAGGTGCCCTGCACCCAGTGCGGCCAGTGCATCAACAGGTGCCCCACCGGGGCCCTGTTCGAGACCAGCGAGATCAGGCAGGTGTGGGAGGCCATAGAGGACCCGGAGAAGTTCGTTGTCTTCCAGACCGCTCCCGCCGTCAGGGTAGGTATAGCCGAAGCCCTGGGCTTCCCCACCGACAGGTCCACCGGCAAGATGGTTGCAGCCATCCGCGGTCTTGGAGTGGACAGGGTCCTTGATACGGACTTCACCGCCGACCTCACCATAATCGAGGAGGGCTACGAACTCATCGACAGGCTGAAGAGGGCCCTGGTGGACGGGGATCCGGAAGCTATCCTCCCCATGACCACCAGCTGCTCACCGGGCTGGATCAAGTTCATAGAGCACAAGTACCCCGACCTTCTTCCCAACGTGTCAAGCTGCAAGAGTCCCCAGCAGATGT
>CAZXEF010000099.1:0-10185 GCA_964639605.1 uncultured bacterium
GGACTTCTTGGGGTGGAAGGTAAGGACTATACCGTCAGGGACGGCGATATACTGGAGATCAGGTTCTGCGTCTGAGACGGTCCTTCATCGTATGGTTTTCCATGAGATGACGGACTTTCGCCATTCGTGCGCTATCTGGCTGATTTCAGCCGCCCCCAGCAGTATCACACATTCCCAGTACAGCAGGAAGAAAGTAGCCATCAGACTGGCCATGGACCCGTACACCACTCCCCAGCCCGGATTGCTGATGATCCAGATGTAGACCTCGGTGCCGAGGGCTGTGAAGACCGCGGCTATCGCGGTGGCAAGGAGAGCCTGGCCAAAGCTGACGAACCTGTTCGGGGCCGCCTTGTACAGGGTGAAGAACAGGAGCAGTGTGAAGGAGATACCCAGTATCTGAGCCAGGTTTCCGCCGGTGAGGCTTCCTATCAGGGGCCACTGGGACACTACGTCACCCAGGGGACTGTCAACCATCAGCTTCGCCATGGTGGAGAAGATGACGGCCGATAAGAAGCATACGCCCACGAGAAGGGCCAGGAAAAAATCGTAGAGCTTGCCCAGGTCTATGTTCCTCCCCTGCGGCACATCGAAGATCCTGTCGAACGCGGTCCTGATGGTACCGAAAAGCCTGCTTACCAGCCATAGAAGGAATGCAAAACCGATCACACCGGGGATTCCTGTCCTGCCGGTAAGTATGGTTGTCTCTATCTCGCTCCGGGTGGAGTCGGGTATCAGGGGGTTGGCCGTATCCAGCCAGTTGGTCAGGCCATGCTGAAGTTCCTGGTTCTCCTGGAAGGCAAGGCCGCTCAGGGATATTATCAGCAACCCCAGCGGCAGGATCGTTATCAGAACATTGAAGGAGATGGCGGCGGCGGAGAAAAAGACATTGTCATCGTTCCACCTGTTGTAAAGCCGCCTGCCGAAGAACCTCAGGAAGATCCATGTCTTCCTGGGCAACTTCTTCGCTTTCTCCCATCGAGACACCTCTTCGGGGGCTCGTCTTCCTTCTTTATCCGTTATCCATCACTCCACGGTAACGCTCTTGGCAAGGTTCCTGGGTTTGTCAACGTCGCAGCCCCTGGCCACGGCGATGTGATACGAAAGCAGCTGGAGGGGTATCACGGTGAGAAGCGGGACAAGCATGTCTGCGGTCTCGGGAACCCTGATCACCCAGTCGGACAGGGTCTCTATGTCAGTGTCGCCTTCGGTTGCTATGGCCAGTACCCTCCCCTGGCGGGCCCTCACCTCCTCTATGTTCGAGAGGACCTTGTCGTAGGCGGCCCCTTTGACGGCGATGACGGCGATGGGCATCATCTCGTCGATCAGGGCGATGGGTCCGTGCTTCATCTCCGCGGCGGGATAGCCCTCGGCATGGATGTAGGAGATCTCCTTGAGCTTCAGGGCCCCTTCCAGGGCAACCGGGTAGTTCACACCCCTTCCGAGGTACAGGAAATTCCTTGCGTAGGTGAACTCCTTGGCTATCTCGGCGATCCCGCCGGAGTTCTCCAGTATCTTCTGCACCTTGTCGGGTATGGACATGATCTCCCTGGCCACCTCCAGACCCTGGTCACGGTCCAGCACCCTCCTCGCTCTCCCGAATGCCAGCGAGATGAGAACCAGAGCCATCACCTGGGATGTGAACGCCTTGGTCGACGCCACACCAATCTCGGGACCGGCATGGATGTATACCCCCGCATCAGTCTCCCTGGCAATGGTGGAGCCCACCACGTTCACGATGCCGAGTGTGCGGCATTTCCTCTCCCTGGCCAGTCTCAGGGCAGCCAGAGTATCCGCCGTCTCGCCGCTCTGACTGATGACGATCATCACTGTATCAGGGGTGATGACCGGATCGCGGTACCTGAACTCCGAAGCGTACTCAACCTCCACTGGTATCCTGGCAAAGGATTCGATGAGGTACTTTCCGATCAGGGCCGCGTGCCAGGAGGTTCCGCATGCGGTGATCACGATGCGTCCGATGGAGCGCATGTCCTCTTCCGTCATCTGAAGTCCGCCCAGATGCGCAGTTCCCTGCTCAAGGTCCAGCCTACCCCTGAACGCGTTGGTCATCGACTCGGGCTGGCTGCAGATCTCCTTGAGCATGAAATGCGGGTAGCCGTCCTTCTCGATATCGGAGATGTCCCAGTCCACGTATTCCATCCGCTCCCTGATAAGCGAGGGATGGCCGTTGTCCGACTGGATCCCTTTCAGGTTCACCTCGATGACCTCGCCCTCGTCCAGGTAGATGACATCCCTGGTATGGGCTACGATGGCTGCGACATCGCTGGCGACGAAGTACTCGTCCTCTCCTATCCCGGCCACCAGGGGGCTTCCGTACCTGGCGGCGACAAGGGTGTCGGGTTCATCCGCGGATATGACCGCTATGCCGTAGGCGCCGTGCACTCTACGGAGCGAGTCCTTCACAGCCTGGAATAGGTTCTTGCCCCTGGATACTTCCAGGCTTATCAGCTTTGGAAGAACCTCGGAATCGGTCTGGGATTCGAACTCCAAGCCCTGATCAATAAGTTCCTGCCTCAGGCTCTTGTAGTTCTCGATGATACCGTTGTGCACCACTGCTATCCTCATGTCGCGGTCGAAATGCGGGTGGGCGTTCACATGGGACGGTTCTCCATGAGTGGCCCAGCGGGTGTGTGCTATCCCGACAGTGGAGGAAGAAGCTTCCTCGTCTTCAAGGTTCTCGAGGTCGCTCACCCTGCCGGCGCATTTCTTGATCAGCAGGTTCCCGTTACCCTGAAGGGCGTAACCTGCGGAATCGTAGCCCCTGTATTCAAGGCGCTTCAGTCCCGCCAGGAGTATCTCTCTGGCAGGCCTGTGGCCCACATAACCCACTATTCCACACATAGCTTCTCCATCGCTTCTTTGAATATCCTGAGATCATTCTCAATGTAATCGGCGCCGGTGTTTTCCGCAATGAACCTCACCACCGGTTCGGTACCCGAAGGCCTGATGTGCATCCAGCCGCCGGGCCGCCGGTACCAGAGGCCGTCGCGGGTGTCGTCAGGAGTACCGAATGCGTCCACCAGAAGTTTTCTGAGGTCCAGGAATTCCCCCTTCATGGGCACCTTGGTCTTCAGCATCGTATAAGTCCTGAAACCGTCGGCCCATTCTCCAAGAGACAGACCTGTCTTTGCCCGAAGCATTGAAACCGCGTAGGCCATGGCGACTCCGCTGTCGCGTCCCGGGTGAAAGGTCCTGTCTATCACTCCGCCGTTTCCCTCTCCTCCTATGGTGGCCTCTCTTGTCTCCATCTCCTCCACGACGTTGACCTCGCCAACGGGGCTGCGGTAAAGGCGGCATCCGTGTTTCTGAGCAGCGTCCTCCGCCAGCATCGAGGTCGAGAGGTTCACCACGGCAGGGCCGGGTCTGCTCTCCAGAACATAATCGATGGCAAGGGCAACGGTATGATCCTCACCGATCACCCTGCCCCTCTCGTCTACCAGAGCAAGCCTGTCCCCGTCGGGATCGAAAGCGAAGCCGATATCGGCTGACCGCTCTACAACTGCCCCGGACAGCTGCCCCAGGCTCTCGACTGTCGGTTCGGCGGTCCTGGGAAAATCCCCCAGCGGGGTCATCCGCGGATTGATGACGGAGTAAGCGACACCCATCCTCTCCATCAGCATGGGCGCGAAGGATGCCGCGGTACCGCCGGTAACGTCGAGGACGACATTGATCGGGCGGCCCTGCGGAATGACGAGAGGAAGCCGCATGATGCCTTCCACATGCCTTTCCAGCGCACCCTCCAGGGTTCCAGGCAGTCCCACGCCCCTGTAGTCCTCGTGGCCTGTGCCGTCGCGGAGTATTTCCATCAGACGTTCCCTGGGACCCGCCCTGAGGAAGACGCCGTCGGGTCCTATTAGCTTGAGTGCGTTCCATTCACCGGGATTGTGGCTGGAGGTTATGGCTATCCCGCCTCTGATCCCCTCACCCATAGCTTCAATCTGTACGGTGGGAGTGGTCACTATGCCGAGGTCAAGCGGGTCGCAGCCCACTGACATGAGGCCTGCGGAAACGGCCGAGAGAACGGCAGGGCCGCTTCTTCTGGTGTCACGTCCCACCACGACAGGACCCCTTCCGCAGAGGATACCGAAGGCGGCGGCGAAATTCGCAGCATCACCCACCGTCAGGGATCGTCCGAAGATCCCCCTGATGCCGGAGCCGCTGATTATCGGTTTCATTGGACTTCCCTGGAAAGTGGAGTGGAGCCGGCGAACGGGATCGAACCGTTGACCTGCGCATTACGAATGCGCTGCTCTGCCAGCTGAGCTACGCCGGCTCCGGAGCCATGGATACTATCGAAAATCACCATGGTCGTCAATAATTTCAGAAGATCGATTCCTGACCGCCGAAGAGGCTCACAGGGAATGTGATGCAGAACTGGGAGCTGCCCAGGTCAGCTTCGGCGGCGGGGTACACGGATGACTCCCGGCCGTCTATGACGGCATTGTCGGTCTTGAAGTCGGCAAAGGACCTCCTGTACTCGAGCCTTCCGGCAACCGGTCCCGCAAGGGTGACCTCGGCTCCGAAGGAAAGTATGAAACCGGCAGAGCTTCCCTCCACCTCCACATACTCGCCAAAATCGTCAGTTCCGCTGTATTTGCCTGAAATGTACACGCCGCCGGCACCGGCAAAGACCTGGAACCTGCGGAACAGCTCGTGCTCCACCAGGGGCATCACGGAGACCAGGACCGCGCTGACCTCCCCGTCCCATCCGGTTGGTGAGGAATTCTTCCAGAAGTACTCCCCCGTTATCCTGAAATCAAGTATGCCGGGAGCGTCAACGTCCACGGCCAGACCGACGGATGTTCCCGGGGTGAGGAACCTGTTCTCGTAATCGATGTCCACCGGCGCCAGGTTCGAGACCATTGGTCCGACGCTCACTTCTATCTCTTCCGCGGCAGCCGCTCCGGAGAAGCACAAAACGACAAGCAGGGCAGTTGCATCGATCCTGATCATGCTTTCTCTCCTCCGACGTAATGCTTACTGATGTGTTCCAGCAGACCGCCGTCCTCCAGTATCTCCAGCATTTCCTCCGGAAGGGGAGGGAAACCGAAGACCTCGTCGCACACCTTGACCTGGCCGGCAGCGGGGTCCACCTCCACGCTGCAGCCCTCCCGGTAGCGGTCCACCGCCTCGGGACTGGCCACAAGGAGAAGACCCTGATTGATGGCGCTCCGGTAGAAGATGCGGGCGAAGGATTTCGCTATCACGGCACTTACTCCCACGAACCGGAGACCAAGGGACGGCTGCTCCCTGCTGGAACCGCAGCCGAAGTTCTCCCCTGCTATGATTATGTCGCCGGGCTGGACCCTGTCTGCGAAGGAGGGATCCAGATCCTCAAGGAGGTGCTCTTTTATCTCTGGTCCTGTCGAGCAGGTATAGGTGTACTTGCCGGGGAACAGAAGGTCGGTGTTTATATCGTCCTGCGGATAGTGGAATATGTTCATCTGAGAACCTCCCTGGGATCTGTCAGCCTTCCTTTGAGGGCCGACACGGCGGCGGTCTCCGGGCTTGCCAGGTAGATCTCCGCCTCCTTCTCGCCCATTCTTCCCTTGAAGTTCCTGTTCGCCGTGGAGAGGCACTTCTCGCCCGGGGCCAGGACTCCCTGATGAGCGCCGAGGCAGGGACCGCATCCCGGAGGGAGCATCACGGCTCCGGCCTTAACGAGGTCCGCGATTATCCCCAGCTTGTCGGCCTTCAGGAACTCTTTCCTGGAAGCGGGACCTACTATCAGACGGGTCCCGGGATCCACCCTGTGGCCCCTGAGGATGTCCGCCGCGGTCTTCAGGTCTTCCACCCTGCCGTTGGTGCAGGTGCCAAGGAATATCTGGTCCACTTCCATGCCCTCCAGCTCCTTGACTGGAGCCACATTGTCCACCTGATGAGGTTTCGCGATCACGGGCACTATATCTGAGAGGTCGTATTCCAGGGTTCGGGCATACACGGTATCATGATCGCTCCAGACAGCGCCGGGGATCTCGATGTCAAGATCCCTGAAATACTGGCTGGTGCGTATGTTGGAAGGGAATGCCGCTATCTTGGCCCCCATCTCTATGCCCATATTGGCCATGGTCATCCTGTCGGCCATCCTCAGGCCTCCCACCGCGGGACCGTTGAACTCCACAGCCATGTAATTGGCGCCGCCGGCTCCAACGTCACCTATGATGGTGAGTATCAGGTCCTTGGCGGACACACCCCCGGAGAACGATCCCGTCAGGTCAATGTTGATGGTCTCAGGAACTCTTAGCCATGTCCTGCCCGTTATCCACAGACCGGCGGCTTCGGTCCTGTCTATTCCGGTGGCAAAGGCGTTCATGGCTCCGTAGGTACAGGTATGGCTGTCGCTGCCGACGACTATCGAACCGGGCAGGACCAGGCCCATCTCGGGCATGACCTGGTGGCAGACGCCGGATCCTATGTCGAAGAAGTGCTTTATCCCCTGCCGCCTGACGAATTCCCTTACCTTCTTGTGCCCTGCGGCGTTCTTGCTCGTGGCGGCGGGTATGACATGATCCAGGACGATGGCTATCCTGTC
This sequence comes from uncultured bacterium, assembly GCA_964639605.1. GTDB lineage: Bacteria > Fermentibacterota > Fermentibacteria > Fermentibacterales > JCC-6 > Aegiribacteria. The sequence goes on from CAZXEF010000099.1 coordinate 6,551, forward strand.
GGGGTACTTCACCCTGCCTCCGGGTACGGTGGACTCGAACTTGTCGATTATTGCTGCGCTGTTGTCGTGGGTGAGTACGTAATCAGGCTCGACAAAAATGATCTCACCCTCCCTGACCTTCTTCCCCGCGGCTCGGCTGAGGACCTTCATGGCGAAAGTTTCACCCATCAGAGAATTCCTTCCCCTAAATGTTCCTGCTGCGACGACCCATGCACTATAGTATGAATTATACATTCGGTTCCGGAGGCGGTAACCCCGGGCCGGTCTAACATACAAAAAGACAGGAATCACAATGAGGTCCGTCAGGGGAAGGAACAGGATAGAGGAGATTTGCGCCGATGTCCTCCAGGACGAATCCAACTTGTCGGGCTCATGGTGCGATCTTGTGGCCTGGCCCGAGAATCCTGAACAAGCGCAGGACATCATGGGCGAGTGCGCCGGGGAAGGAATGCCGGTGACCATTTCCGGAGGTCTGACCGGTATAGCCGCAGGAGCACTGCCGGAGGGCGGTGCCGTGATCTCTACTTCAATGATGAAGGATGTGGGTCTGCTTGAGAACGGCAACGTCAGGGCCGCCGCCGGGTTGACACTGGAGGAGCTGCGGAAATTCATCTCCTCCAGCACGGAAGGTCTGTTCTATCCGCCCGACCCCACCGAGGAGACGGCTTCGGTGGGAGGTACAGTATCCACCGACGCGTCCGGCTCCGACAGCTTCCTCTACGGTTCCACCAGACATTGGGTGGAGTCTGTCAAAGTGGTCCTGCCCACCGGAAGGACCCTGACAGTCAGGAGGGGTGATCACGTCTTCAGGGATTCCATCTTCACCCACCCGGACATCGGGACCATCACCCTCCCCCCTCTTCACAGGGAGCAACCTCCCAAGAACGCCGCCGGTTACAGTATAAGACCTGACATGGACCTGCTGGACCTGTTCATAGGTTCCGAGGGGACCCTGGGTCTCGTAGCGGAGGCGGAACTCATGCTGGCGCCGGAACCGGCCAACCTCATCGACCTGGCAGTCTTCCCCGGGAGCGAGTCGTCGTTCTGGGACCTGTACGATGAACTGCTCGATTCCCCTCCGGATCTTCGGCTCAGGGCGCTGGAGATGATGGACACTGGATGCATAGGTTTTCTCCGGGACCACCCGGGGGAGCTGCCGCCTCCCCCGGAAGGGGCAGGATTCGTCCTGCTCCTCAGGACCGAGGCCGCCAACGATGACGAGATGGAGGAATCCCTTCTATCACTGGATGAGACCCTGGTAAGGTGCGGCGTTGACCCCGACAATGCCTGGGGCGGCTTCGAACCCTCCGAAAGAAGGAAGATCAAGGATTTCAGGCACGCCCTTCCGGAATCCATCAACCATCGCATAGCCGAACTCAGAAGGGAATTCCCCGGGATACACAAGTTCGGCTCCGACGGGGCAGTACCGCCGGCGAGGCTCAGGGAGTACTACGGTACATGCAGGAGCATACTTGAGGACCTGAAGCTGCCGTTCCTGATATTCGGCCACGCGGGACAGGGCCATATCCATGCCAACGCCATCCCGGAGGATCCCGGATCGCTCCCACGCGCGGAGGAAGCCATGAGGGATATAGCCGCCGCCGCGGTGGCCATGGGAGGAACCATCTCCGCCGAGCACGGCCTCGGAAGGCTCAAATTGCCCTACCTCCCGCTGATGTACACGGAGGACGAGATCGCAGGCATGGACAGGATCCGCAGGACCCTGGACCCTGATCGCATCCTCGCAAGGGCTATGGACTTCCCCGGAGAGGGCCGGTGAAGCCACCCCCGGGCACCAGGGCCGGCAATACTGTCAAGCAGGGCAGGGACCGCTTCCAGGCCTTCGCCGTCCCCTGCAGCAGCGCCCGGGAGGCCTCAAGTGCTGTAGAGACCCTCGCTGCCGCCTACGGACTGGGAGACGCCAGCCATCTCAGCTGGGCTCTGAGACCCGAGAACGGCGGCTCCATCATGGAGACCACGAGCGACGGGGGTGAGACAGGCGCAGGCGCCTGCATACTGGACGTCCTGAGGAAAAGACAGGTGACCAATACACTGGTGCTGGTTGCCAGGTGGTACGGCGGCCGCCACCTGGGCTCTCTGCGTTTCAGGGTCTACAGGAAGCTCACCGGTGAGGTATTGAGGAACTGACTGCCCCTCGTATACGGCAAGTATCGAACTGCTCCAAGAAGCGGCTGATCCTAAGGAATAGAGTTGTCACTGTGCCAGGAGATCAAGCGGACTTTCGACGGAATGCTTCAACTCTTTCATCACGTGCAGATAGACGCGCGTGGTCTCAAGACTCCTATGCCCAAGCAATTCTTGTATTTCGCATAGGTCCGTCCCTGAAATCAGTAGATGTGTGGCAAAGCAATGTCGTAGAGTATGAACTCCTGCATGTTTCGAGATGCCTGACTCCTTTACGGCTCTCCTCATTGCCTTCTGTATGCTTGAACTGTGAATATGGTGTCTTCTCAATTCACCAGTAATTGGATTCATATAAGGTTTATCCGCGCTGAATACGTATTGCCAGTTCCATTCCTTTCCTGCATTCGGGTACTTCAGTTCAAGAGCATTCGGCAATGAAACCGGAATATCATTTCTTTCAGACTGAATCCTTACACTATCGATCTGCGCTCTCAACTCCGGGATGATTCTGTGACTAACGACAGTTGTTCTGTCCTTATCACCCTTTCCACCTCTGACCAGAATTGATTTCCCCTCGAAATTGACATCCTGTACCCTTAATCGAACAGCCTCGGACAACCGTAATCCACTTGAGTAGATTAGCCTGATTACAAGCCCAGTAATGCCCCTGGTAGCAGCTAGAACCTTACTCACTTCCTCCACCGTGAGTACTACAGGCAGTCTTTTAGGTTTTCTAGCTCTGACGGAATCAATCCTGTCGGGTTCTCGTTCCCATACATTTCTGAACAGGAACAGTATCGCATTGAACGCCTGGTTCTGTGTGGATGAGGATACCTTCCTGTTCAATGCAAGATGACTGAGATAAGTTCTATATGATTCATCGGATTCAGCATCGATGTCATTTCTATCACAGTAGTCAATGAATCTTGTGCACCATCCAAGGTATGTTTTCTTCGTGCTTTCAGCATAATGCCTTATAGAGAGTTTCTCACGCATGATATGCAATGGCTCATCAATACAGCTGTTTTCCTGCTTTCCAATTCCTGTTCCGCAATAGAGTCTAACTGAATCGAGAGCCTGCCTTATCTGCCAGTCTTCTCTACCTTCTCTTAAAAGAATATCAGCATATTCAGCTTCTTCTGGAGATCCCAATTGAATGTACTTCCTGACCCAGTTAACCATGAATGGTATCTGGTTCTCTTTGGCTATATTCATTGTTTTAAGTTTATCTTCATAATCATTCAAATCATTACTCATGAATATCACTCCCTTCTTCATATGTGGATTCCACATAAGTAATGCATATCCTTGATAAGTGTACATATGTTTACTTTCTCTGTCAAGGTATCCCATAATTACAACTATTGACTCGGGATTACTTCTTTTAATAGCTTCAGGAAGTGAGAATGCACTTTGGAATAAGGAATTCCATAGAATCATTGTTAGGCTTACAGGAGAGAAACATGGCACTAAGAGAAGATTTTGAGCAA
>CAZXEF010000100.1:0-10110 GCA_964639605.1 uncultured bacterium
TGTCCGGAGTGTCATGGTAGAGATCGTACGGTGCCACCACCGCCCGTATGAAGCCCCTGGCCATGTCCGAGTGGATAACACCCGCAGCTTCCAGTGCCGATGAACCCTTTCTCACAGGCCATGCCCTGACTTCGTCGCTGCCCACCGTGAAGAAGACGATAAGGTCCAGGGCTTCGTACGCCGTCCTGACCAGCCTGGTCAGACCACTGGATGAATATCCCATGGATTCCAGGAACGGCAGTCTCTCGTCCTCCTCGATCTCCGTCAGCTCCAGCTCGAAACCTGCATCTATCCTGAGGAGGGTTCCCCCGTGCTGCCCTACCATATCCTCCAGCAGATCCTCCGGGGCCACCGGTTCTCCCATTCGGTTGGATATCACCATCAGCGGTTTGAGGGAGAGAAGGGCGTACGGCGTCAGCGTATCCAGCTGACCCTGGTCAAGCTCCAGTACCCGAAGAGGACGTCCCTGCTCCATGTGTTCGATGAGCCTGGACAGGAGGGAGGCCTCCCTTGACCCTCCAGCTCCCTCCTTTGTGAGGCGCGCAAGTCTCTTCTCGCACAGGGCCATATCCGCGAGGATCATCTCGGATTCGATCTCCTGCAGGTCACGGGTGACATCGCCAAGTGCGTAGTTGTCAAGGACCAGGGCCAGTACCGCCGCGGTCCTGAGAAGCCCCAGGTTCCTCGGGGCCAGTACGGGGGACGGTACATCTGTAAAGACCACCCTTGCATGGGTCTTCTTCTCGGGCCGGTGGACGTCCGTCAGGAAATCGAGCCTATCGTCAGGCACGTCCACCGTCAGTGGCTTACCGGTGTCGGCATCGGCGCTACCCGCAAGGGCTCTGAAGAGAGTGGATCTTCCGCATCCTGGCTTGCCGGCCAGAGCTATCTTCATTTCCGGTTGCCTTCCATCATTATCGGAACCGGAATATATAGGAATCCCTCCGGGGGGGCATCACTCCCCGGAGGGAAAGGACATCTTCACCTGGAAGACTACTCCGTGAACACCTTCACATTGTCGCCCTCCGCGCTCTCCACGTCCACCTGCATGTCGTTCAGGGCCTGGATCAGTTCTTCTCCGTCGAGCTTTGAAAGCTGGGAGAGGTCGAACCCGTGGCTGCTCATATGATCAGCCGCGTTGCCGGGAACCAGGGCTGAGAGTTTTATTCCCGTCTTTATCAGGCTCAGGGGGACCCTGATGTTCACCTTGTCACCGTTGGCTGAGTCAACGATTACCCTGAGGAACCTTGGCATCTTCTTACGGACGGCGCCCTCCTCTATCCCGGCAGGCTCCTCCTCCTGTTCATCAGGTTTCCCAAGCTTGGACAGGAGCGCAGTGGCCTCATCCACCGTTATCTTGTCCTCGGAGAGCATCTCCAGGATCTTCTTCTGCGATTCATTTCTCATGTCACACCTCTTTCCAGGGTCAGATGAACTGTACAAGCACTTCCTCGTCCTCTGTATCAACATGAACACGGATACCGTGCATCCTCATCATCATCAGCACGACTCTCCACGCCTGGCTCGCCGCCAGCATGGCATAGCTCCTGGGGAAGAAGAACAGGGCCACGCTGCCCACCAGCCATCCGAGGAACGCGAAGGGGATGGCCAGCAGCCAGATAATGAACCAGGGCAGCGGGATGACCACTCTTTTCACCTTCAGCAGCAGTATGAACGCCGGCATTACAGTTCCTCCATCGCCTGCCTGAAGGTGATGTCCCCCTGGCGAAGCTTCTCCAGCACTATGTTCTCACGGTTGTCCGGCGCCTCCATCGTCGAGTCGAGTCTTCCTATCAGTTCGGCTATCCTCGCCCTTGCAGTGGGATAGCTTACGTCCAGCAGCTCCTGGATCTTCTTGATGGAACCGAAGCTTCGGACGAAGGCGATCGCCAGTGCCTGGTCATCGGGGGAGAGCTGGGAGAGGATGGAGACGGAGAAGTTTCCCTCCATCCTTATACCGCATTCCTCGCACCGGCAGGCAACAGGGGTCATGACCCTTCCGCAGTCTGGACATCTTGCATTTCCAATATCCATATCAAACCTCCATAATTCTAAAGTTATCATAGCAATATTTTAAATTTTGTCAAGTTTTGATGCAAAAAATTGTCACGACATGTGAATGCAGCTTTTACTCCTTGACTGGAGTTCCGTCAATGGTTCTATTGCTTTCACATGCAGGGGGGATGAAATATGCCAAGGATAATAGCAGTTGTTCTCGGTGGGGGGAGGGGGACCAGGCTGTACCCCCTCACCCGTGACAGGAGCAAACCCGCGGTACCCATCGGAGGGAAGTACCGACTCATTGACATTCCTCTGTCCAACTGCATCAACGACCAGATAAGGCACATCCTTGTCCTTACCCAGTACAACAGCGAGAGCCTCAACAGGCATGTTGCCAGGACCTACAGGTTCGACAGTTTCACTCAAGGTTTCGTGTCCATACTGGCAGCGGAGCAGACCGACGATAACACCGGCTGGTTCCAGGGCACTGCCGACGCCGTGAGGCAGAGCCTCAAGTACATCAACGGACAACATCCGGACCTTGTGCTGATACTGTCGGGCGATCAGCTTTACAGACTGGATTTCAATCAGCTGGCAGACTATCATTTCAGCAGGAACGCGGATATTTCAATAGCCACTAAGCCGGTCACGGCTGCCGATGCAACATCCCTGGGCATAATGAAGGTCGGCGACGACGGTATCATTACCGAGTTCAGGGAGAAGCCTCCAATGGAGGAGCTGGATGGGCTGAGGAGCGAACAGACCGGAACTACCTGTGCCAGGCCTTTCCTGGGGAGCATGGGCATCTACATGTTCTCTCCGGGAATACTCAGAGAGGTGCTGGAAAGGGAGCCTGATGTCATCGATTTCGGCAAGGAGATAATACCCCATTCCATAGGTTCCTACAGGGTGTTGTCCTATCCATTTGATGGCTACTGGTCTGACATCGGAACCATCGGCACCTTCTTCAGGGCCAATCTCGACATGGCCGATCCGGAGCCGGAGTTTGACATGTACACGAGCTTCTCGCCACTCTATACCAGTGCCAGGGCGCTTCCGGGGGCAAGGGTGAACAACTGCAGCTTCAGCAAAACCATAGTCTGCGATGCTTCCGATGTGGAGGGCTCACGGTTCAGCAGATGCATACTGGGTCTTCGAGGCAAAGTACGGTCAGGCACCGTGATGGAGGACTGCGTCTTCATGGGCTCCGATTACTGGGAGGGGCACTACCTCGATCCCAGGAACCATGATCCAGGCATGCTCCCGCTGGGTGTGGGGAGGGACTGCCTCATAAGGAATGCCATAATCGACAAGAACGCCAGGATAGGTGACGGCTGCAGGCTTGAGAACGCCACTGGCGTCGAGGAATACACATCCGACCTCTACTGCATTCGCGACGGGATAATAGTCATCCCCAAGAACGCGGTCCTGGAGGACGGCTTCGTCATCTGAGGCGTCAGGTGATCAGAGTCCCTACCTGATAGACCACCGTGGCCATCACGGCTGCCACACCGGTCGTATAGAGAATGGAGAACCCAGCCCACCCCCACGATCCTGTTTCCCTCTTGATCACCGCGATGGTGGCTATGCAGGGTATGTAGAGCATTGTGAAGACGATGAGCGCCAGCGCCATGACAGGGTTCCAGCCTTCCTCCGTGGCCAGTTTCTCTGAAAGGGAGACCGACCCTCCTCCATCGACCTCGCTCATCGAGTAGGCGGTTCCCAGTGTGGAGACGACTATCTCCTTTGCCGCGAACCCTCCGATCAGTGCCACGTCGACCTTCCAGTCAAAACCCATGAGAGGTCTGGTCGCGTTCTCCATGATCCGTCCAGCACGACCGGCGATGGAGTGGGAAAGGCTGGCCTGAGCCAGCTGGTTGCCTGAGAGCCCGTCCGCGAGTTCCTCCGGAAGGGCCGGGAAGGTCATGAGACCCCACATTATGACCGAAGCAAGAAGGATGACGGTTCCCGCCTTCCTCAGGTACAGCCAGGTCCTCTCCCACATGTGGATGAGCAGGCTCCTGATGGATGGAAGCCTGTAAGGAGGGAGCTCCAGGACGAAGGAGGTCGATTCCCCTCTGAGGATAGTCGACCTCAGCAGTTTTGCGGAAAGCATGGCGAAGGTCCAGGAAAGGATGGTCAGACCGAAGAGGAAGGTACCCTCGTTCGAGGAGAAGAAAGCACCGATAAGAAGCGCGTAGACCGGCAGCTTGGCTCCGCAGTTCATGAAAGGGACGGACAGGATCGTGGCGAACCTCTCCCTGGTGTCCCTGAGGGTCCTGGCGGCCATTATCCCAGGGACCGCGCAGCCGCCCGTTATCCCTCCGGACACGATGAAGGGTACTATGGAGCTGCCGTGCAGTCCGAACTTCCTGAATATCCTGTCCATCAGGAAGGCTATCCTGGCCATGTACCCGGTGTCCTCGAGAATTGATATGAAGAAGAACATGAACATTATGAGGGGCACGAAGCCCACTACACCGCCTACACCGTCTATGGTGCCGCTTACGACCATGGATCTTATGAAGCCCTGGGGCAGAAGGTCCCAGGCCACGCCGTGAAGCCAGCCGAACAAGCCCTCCACCCAGGAGATGGGGGCGCGGCTGATCAGGAAAGTGAACTGGAAGAGGCCGAAGAGAACGGCTGCCATGACGATCGGGCCCAGTACCGGGTTGGTCAGGAACCTGTCTATCCTGTCGGAAAAGTACAGCCTGTTCTCCACCGGACAGGTCCTGACCCTTTTCACCACCCCTGCCACGAAGCCGTACCTGTGGTCGGCTATGACGCCCTCGGTCTCGTCGTTCATCTCTCTGAAGACCTGTTCAGCCAGTTTCACGGCCGTTCCCAGTATCTCCATTCCACTTTTGGTGTCCAGCCTTTCGACCCTGTCGATGGTGTGCGAATCCTGTTCCAGCAGGCGCAGCGCCAGCCACCTGGGAGGGGCCACGTCCGCCAGCAGGCCGCAGTTCCTTATCATTCTCTCGAGGATCCCAAGGGCCCTGTCGGAGGATGCCCCGTAGGAAAGGTCTATCGGCACCCAGCTGGTTTCGGAACCGGCAATTGCCACAGCCTTCTCGAGAAGCTCGGCGGTCCCGGTCCCCCTGTTGCCGACCGTTCTGATGACCGGGACACCCAGAATGGAGGACAGCTCCTCCGAGTCGATCCTGATGCCCCTCATCTCGGCGATATCTATCATGTTCAGAGCTATGATGACAGGAACCCCCAGTTCCATGAGCTGGGTCGTCAGGTAAAGGTTCCTCTCCAGGCTGGATGCGTCCACTACATGGATGACCACGTCCGGACGCTGTTCGAGAAGGTAATCCCTGGCGGAAACTTCGTCCGGCGAGTAGGGTGTCAGACTGTATGCTCCCGGAAGGTCCACCACCTTCACCTGGACTCCGCAGGCCCTGGTGCTGCCCTCCTTGATCTCCACGGTTATCCCCGGGTAGTTTGCTACATGCTGCCTTGCGCCTGTGAGGGCATTGAAGATGGATGTCTTGCCTGAATTGGGATTTCCGGCTAGGGCTACTACGGGAACGGAACTCAATTGATGACCGCCAGTATCACGTGAAGGGCATCCCAGCCTGCCAGCTCCACAAGGTTGCCTCCCACTTCGACCCTGATTCGGTCAGGGCCCTCGAGCTTCTCCACCATCCTTACATCCGCTCCCTTGACGAATCCCAGCTTCATGAGGCGCGTGACCGTCATTCCCCTGCCCCTGACCGATATGACCCTTCCGGACCTTCCGGGTTTCAGTGAACCCAGGGTTACGCTCTCGCCGTATTCAGCCTTCAGCATCTCGGTCCGGTAGGAGCATCCCCTGCAGTCGTCGTCGCAGAAAGATGGATATGACGCCAGGACTGTATCAGGAGATGCTGGGACCACCCTGACATGCCAGGCCGTCTTCCTGTCGATGCCGAACCTTGTGTCGTCCCTGGCCACCACGATCGGTCCTTTTCCCGATGCGGATATCACATGCAGGAGGGCCCCCGGATTTATTCCCATGCTGACCAGCCTGCTTTCGGCTGCATGTTCGGATGTGATGTTGATCACTCTCACCCATTCATCGGTGGCGGCCATCGTCAGAGGATAACCGGGTCTGACATGATCCTGCCCCGGTCCCCCTCCGCCTCTGCCCCTCCTCCTGGCCTGTCTGTTCCTCATGCAGATCCGCTCCTGGTCCCGTCGGTCTTATGCAGCAGTACGATAAGTGCGGCTGACAGGGGAATGTCCAGCTGGTAGCCTCCCAGTCTCACGATGCAGGGGAGTTCCTCACTTCCGGGACGATCCATCGTCACATCGACTCCCTGTATGAAGCCCATGTCGATCAGGGACCTTCTGTCCGCCCTTCCACCTTTTATCCGTGCGATCTTCCCGCTGCAACCGGGAGGGAGCTCCGCAAGGCTTGACAGGTCCTCCTGTTCCGCTCCGCATCCTGAATCCATGAGGGGGCATACCTCCTTGGCACACCTTGAGCCCAGATGGTCAAGGCCCTCCAGACAGCTGCCGAAACCGCTGTCGAGAAGCCTGCCCAGTTCAGGGCATGCGGCTATGAACTCGAAGAAGGCAGCCAGCCGTTCCATGGAGCTTTCGGACAGGTGATGCTCCATAGCGCAGGCGTCCTCCTCGGCCTGACGACTATCGGTACCCAGTATCTCTGTCAGGAAGCGGGAGAGAAGACTGTGCCTGGTGGCGGTTCTCCTGGCGATGACAGCACCCTTTTCGGTGAGTTCTATGTAACTGCGCTTGGAATATCTGATGAGGCCGAGTTCAGCAAGCCGCTTCATTGCTGGTGTGACGGATGCGGGACTTACCTGGAGCTTGTCGGCAATGTCTCGTACCCTGGCGACGGAACTGGTCCCCAGGATACGCAGGATAGCCTCGAGGTAATCCTCCAGCGAACCGGTAATGCCGTTTTTCGAGTCTGACATAAAAGACACCTCTATTTCTGTTAGACCAATCTAACATAAATAGTGGAGCTGTCAATACGGATTGTTGATCAGAGGTTCCTGGTTCCGCTGGAAGGGGATAAGGCAGCCTAGGGCTGCTTCATCAGGGATGCCTTGAGCCTGTCAGCCTTGTTGGGATGGATGAGCCTGTTCCGAGCCGCCCTGTCAATGAGGCTCTGGGCCCTCTTGACTATGTTCTTCTTCTCTTCGGTATCCTCAGCCTGCTGGGCGTTCTTTATGGCCGTTCTGAGGGTCCGCATGCTGCTGCGGTTCCTCTTCGCCTTGATTATGTCCGTCCTGCGACGCTTGAGTGATTGTCTGCTCCTTGCCAAGAGGAGACTCCTTTCACAAATTAGATGATACTATTCATAACAGGCCTGATTCTGTCAGAGGGTGGAATTCTAAGCCCTGGATTGACGGAAGTCAACTTCAATAGGGAGAACACAATGAAATATGCGATTGTTCTGCTTACCCTCGCTGCACTGTTCACAGCCGTTTCAGCGGACCGTCTGGTGAGGCTTCACGATGTTAATGCCGGATTCGCCCTGGAACTGATGGAGCAGGGTTATGACGTGGCCAACGTCGACCAAAGGGGAGGCTTCATCGATATAATGCTTCCGGAGGATGAAGTTGACAGGGCCGCTCTCCTCACTCCGGATTACGAATTGCTGCCCAGGGAATGGGGGGAGCTGCTTCGCGAGAACTCCAGGGGCGCAGGGTATTACTACGATCCCGATGAGAACTGGCAGTTCTGGTGCACCCTGGCCGCGGAGAACACTGATCTTGTGGATACTCCTGTTACCATCGGCCAGTCCTATCAGAGCCGCGACATTTACGCCATCGAGATGACCAGCACGGTGGGCGGATACAAACCCCCTATCATCTTCTCCTCCCTTATACACGCGCGGGAACCCGGCGGGAACGTGGTCCTCATAGATTTCGCGAACTGGCTGGTGGACAACTACGATGGCGGAGATACCAGGGCGGCTTACATACTGGACCACGCGACCCTCTATTTCATCCCCATAGCCAACCCCGACGGTTACGAGTACAACATGCCCAACGGCGGGATGCACAGGAAGAACATGAACTTCACTCTTGGGGATGGTGTGGACCTCAACCGTAACTGGGGCTACATGTGGGGCTACGACGATATCGGTTCAAGCCCGAATCCGTACGACGAGTGCTACCGGGGTACCGCACCCTTCTCGGAGCCCGAGACCCAGGTCCAGAGGGACTTCATCATCGACAAGGCCCCCATCGCCGCCATGAGCTACCACACCTACGGCGGCGACCTGCTCTACCCATGGGGCTATAACAATACTGCCACGCCCGACGAGGGCCTCTTCCAGTCCTGGGGCTCAGCCATGACAGCGAACAACAACTACGAGTACGGCCGATGCGGTCAGGTCCTGGGGTATAACTCCAACGGCGACCAGCTGGACTGGAGCTACTGCGGCCAGGATGTACCCAAGGTCTACTGCATGACCCCCGAGGTCGGTGACTACGGATTCTGGGGCAGCCAGAACGACTCGTCCGATATAGTGCGGATCTGCGACGAGTGCAGGCCCATGAACATCCTGTTCTGCATGTTCGCTCTTAACTTCGTGGGTATAGGCGAGGAGGGCGGCGGCATAGGGATAGAGCCCCTGCTGGACCTGGATTCCGTGCAACCTAACCCTGTGATTACCAGCACAGTGTTCAGAATATCAGCACCCTCGTCATCCTTGCTTGATGTTGTCATCTACGACACCAGCGGAAGAGCGGTGCAGACATTCGAGACCGGATGCCCTGAGGGAGGTCAGCTGGACCTGACCTGGATCGTTCCCGACAATATTCCCGCCGGGGTGTACACTATCACCGTGTCCGACGGAGCCGGCAGCATCGATTCCGGAAGATTCACGGTCATCAGGTAAGAGCGGAGCTTAATTGGCACAGGAAGAACAGGCGCCTGATTACTACCACCTCCTCGGCGTAAAGTACGGCGCCTCCAAGGAGGAGATAGAGGACGCCTACCATGAGCTTGCCCGCAGGCTCCATCCGGATGTGACCGGCGAGGACCCTGAACTCACAGCCAGGTACATGTCGGTGAACGAAGCCTACCAGGTGCTTTCCAGGAGCGTGGACAGGGAGGATTACGACAGGTCCCTGGGTATTGAAGTAGTACAGGAGGCTCAGGAGGGCCAGGAGGTTCAGGAGGGCCAGGAGGTCAAGCCCCAGCCGAAAGCGGTCAGGGTTCCCGACATCCAGGCCCAGGACATGCGCCTGCTTGACGCCAGGCTCAGGCGTGCCATTCGTGACGCCTCCGGGATGTGCGACAAGAGCAATTTCTGGGAGGCAACAAGGCTCCTGGAGAAATACCTCAAGACCCATCCGGACAGTGCCCAGCTGAGAAAGGCCCTTGCTTTCGCCGCCCTTGGTCGCAAGAGATACCATGAGGCCGTGAACCACATGAGGATAGCCTGCAAGGTTGAGTACCATGACCCCGACAACTTCGTCCAGCTTGCAGAGATATACATCCAAGCGGGTCAGCTGACCCTGGCGGAGAAGGCGATCTACGAGGCCCTGGGATGGAACGCCGAGCACGAGGGAGCGCTCAAGATTAAGAAGAGGATTCGGGACCTGAAGAATGCTGAAAAATCCCCTCTTCAGAGGATTCTCAGCAAAATATCCAATATCATGAATCGCTAGGAGCGGATAGTTGGAATCCAGCGGGAAGCTCTACTACTCTATAAGCGAGGTCTGCAGCATGACGGGTCTGAAACCCCACGTCCTGAGGTACTGGGAAACTGCCTTCCCTATGCTCAAGCCTTCAAAGAACCAGTCGGGAAACAGGGTCTACAAGGAAGGGGACATCGGGCTTATCAAGCTCATTAGCAGGCTTCTGTACCGTGAGAGGTACACAATCGACGGGGCCAGGCAGAAGATAGAGGAGATGGACGACCTCGAGGAGCAGATGGAGCTGGAGCTTTCCACCGCCACCGTATCCTTCGAGACCATGGATACGATAAAGAGGGAGATTTCCGAGCTGATCGCCCTGCTTGACAGGGATCCCATGGCGGTTGACAAACAGGAAGATTAGACGTAACTTTGCTTCCTCCCGGTCGGGGCGTGGCGCAGTCCGGTAGCGCACTTGAATGGGGTTCAAGTGGTCGCTGGT
>CAZXEF010000101.1:0-10065 GCA_964639605.1 uncultured bacterium
ATCTTATACTGGTGCTCTCGTACTGGCAGCTTCAGTTCGTCGTATCGACGCAATTTCAGGAGTTTCATGGAGCCGGGATAATCACCTTCGAGAAGAGTATCTTCGGTTGTCTTCCCACCGTATGGCTTCAGGAACACCTCTACAATGGCTGCCGCTCCTGGTTCGAGTACATATTCGCCCTTTTCCACGCATCTCTCTTCTTCATACCGATTGCCTTTCCGCTCATAATGCAGCTGAGAAAAGGGGTCGATAGGATGAAGAGGGTGACGGTGGCCCTGACTCTGATCACCCTGGCGGGTTATGCAACCTATGTGCTGTTTCCCCTTACACCGCCCTGGATGGCATCTCTGGAGAACATGATACCCCATGTGGAGCGGATTACTATAAGAGCTCTGGGTGAGATGGCTCCCGGCGGCATTATTTCGGCCTTCAGTCCAAGCCCGAGGGGCGCTATGCCTTCTCTGCACGCCGGTGTACCGCTGCTGGTGCTCATGATGGCCTTCAGGGAGTTCGGGTGGAGGGCCTGGTGGTTCACGATAGTGTTGGCGGGTATCTGCTTCGAGATTGTATACGGCGCCGAGCATTACCTGATAGATGTGGTGGCAGGTTTCATCTATGCTATATTGGCATATATGGTCGTTTACAGGATACTCATTCCTGACAGCCGTCTGGGTGACGGTTCCGAAGGAGGGACGAGGGGTTGATGTTATGAGCAAAGGGATCAATTCCCTTCTTCAGAAGAAGAAGAAGGGGGAGAGGATAGTATCCCTCACTGCCTACGATTGTCCAACTGCCAGGCTGGAGGAGGACGCCGGTATCGATTTCATCCTGGTAGGGGATTCCATTGCAATGGCTGTTTTTGGCGAGGAGACAACCCTTACGGCTGATCTGGACGTGATGATAGCACATACTAGAGCAGTCAGACGTGGTGCTCCAGGAACTTTGGTGATTGGGGACATGCCCTTCGGTTCCTATGAGTGCTCCGACCCGCAGGCGGTCATGAACGCTGCAAGATTCCTTTCAGAGGGAGGAGCCGATGCTGTCAAGCTGGAGGGAGGCAACAACCGCATCGTATCCAGGGTCAGGGCCATAATTGATTCGGGCATACCGGTGATGGGTCATGTTGGGCTGCTCCCGCAGTCCATACGCAGGACCGGTGGCTACAAAGTCATATACAGCGATATGAAGGAGAGTCTCTTCCAGGAGGCTCTGGCGCTGCAGGAAGCCGGTGTGTTCGCCATGGTCATCGAGGGCGTGGAGGAAAAACTTGCCGGTCAGCTCACTGAAGAACTCGTAGTGCCCACCATCGGGATCGGCGCTGGAAGGTTCACTGACGGCCAGATACTGGTGGTTAACGATATGCTGGGCATGTCCGGCGGGTTCAGACCGAAGTTCCTCAAAGTCTATGCGAATCTGGGTTCCGAGATCTCCCGGGCCTTGAAGGAATATGCGGAAGAAGTGCGGGGGGGGCAGTTCCCCCTGGAAGAGCATGTGTACCATGCCAGGGAGGAAAGGTGAGAATCCTCGTCGTCGGAGGTGGAGGAAGGGAGCATGCTTTAGTCTGGGCTTTTTCAAGGTCAGGCGGGAATGATATCATCTGCGCCCCTGGAAACCCGGGCATCGGGAAACTGGCCAGGCTGTATCCGGTAGGAGCTTCAGATATCAGTGGCATGGCTGGACTTGCTGAAGAGAAGGATGTCGATCTGGTGGTGGTGGGCCCGGAGGCTCCTCTGGTTGCGGGGCTTGCCGATACCCTGAGAACCGCCGGTATTCCCTGCTTCGGTCCTGGACTGGAGGCTTCCCGCCTGGAAGGCAGCAAATGGTTCGCCAAAGATGTAATGAAGGCTGCCGGGGTTCCTACTGCCGATGGTGAGGCTTTTACCGATGCCGCTTCTGCAATGGAATACATTGGTGAGGACGCAGGAGGATTCGTGATAAAGGCCGATGGCCTTGCATCGGGAAAGGGCGTGTTCCTTCCTTCCGAGCTGCCGGAGGCAGCAGAGGTCCTGAAAGACCTGTTCTCCGGCAAAGTCGGAGATTCCGGCCAGAGAGTCGTTGTGGAAAGACGCCTTCTCGGCCGTGAGGTGAGCATCCTTGCCATATGCAGCGGTACCCAGTGCGTCGTTCTTCCCCCGAGCAGGGACCACAAGAGGTTGGGAGATAACGATACCGGACCGAATACAGGCGGAATGGGCGCAGTCTGCCCCCCGCCGGAACTGGGTGAGGATTTCGCTTCAGCTGCCAGAGACGCGATCATCCTGCCTGTTCTTGAAGAGCTTGCCGGAAGAGGTATCGGTTATCGAGGAGTCCTCTACGCGGGACTCATGGTTACCGAGGATGGACCCAGGGTCCTCGAATTCAACGTCAGGTTCGGTGACCCCGAGACCCAGGCGGTCCTGCCGTTGCTCGGATCGGACCTGTCGGAACTCTGCGCAAGGGCAGCTCTCGGCCAGTCTATGCCCGATGATGTAGAGGTGATGGAAGGTGCCTGCACATGCGTAGTGCTGGCCTCGGGGGGGTATCCATCCTCCTACGAGAAGGGATATCCTGTAAGCGGTACCGATGATGTCGAAGGCGCCACAGTCTTTCACGCGGGTACCGCCATTAAAGATGGGGTACTGGTAACTGCTGGAGGAAGGGTCCTGAGCGTGGCGGCCGTATCGGATGACCTTGGGAGTTCCATGGAAAAGGCCTATCGCGAACTGAGGAAGATCAAATTCAGGGACTGCTACTTCAGAACTGACATCGGAAGGTGAAGCAATGCTTGTGGGAATACTGATGGGCAGCGAGAGCGACAGGGAGACCATGGAGAAGACGGCGGAAGTGCTTGAGGAACTAGAGATTCCATACGAGATTAACGTCATGTCCGCCCACAGAACACCTGCAGACGTTGCCCGGTACGCTTCCACCGCCGCTGACAGGGGGCTGAAGGTCCTGATCGCCGGAGCAGGTCTCGCCGCACATCTTGCCGGAGCCGTGGCAGCCCATACCATACTCCCCGTGATAGGTGTTCCCATGGCTGCAGGTCCGCTGAACGGTCTTGATTCACTTCTATCAACCGTTCAGATGCCAAAAGGTGTCCCTGTGGCAACGGTGGCGATAGGATCCCACGGCGCCAGGAACGCTGCCTATCTAGCGGCCCAGATAATCGCCCTGGAGAACGGAGATGTAGCCTCCAGGCTCAGAGAGCTACGCGGCTGGTGAGCCCAAGGGTCCTTTCCTTCTCTGACGGTTCTGCAGCCCCGGAATTGATCACAGAGGTTTCAACCACGATACTGGCAGGGGGCGTGGTCCTTTACCCTTCGGATACTGTCTACGGCATTTTATGCAGGGCCGATGACCCTGATACCATTGCCAGGGTGCGTCAGATGAAGGGTATCGATGAACCGAGACCGTTCATTCTTCTGGTGAACGGGCTCCCGATGGCAGAAACGCTTGCAGACTGCGGGGATCCGGAAGTCAGGGAGATCATCAGGCTCCGATGGCCGGGGAAATTGACTCTGGTCCTTCCAGCCCTTCACAGCTGTCCGCAGCAAGTGGTCGGTCAAGATGGAACGGTGGCCCTGCGTCACCCTGCAGACAGCCTGAGCCGGTGTCTTCTCGAAGAGTGCCGCATTCCCCTTGTCTCTACAAGTGCCAATCTTTCCGGAAGAGGCGCTTGCCTGGATTTTCAACAGATACCTCATCGAATGATCGATTCCATCGACCTTGCAGTAAACGGTGGAATCCTCCCGCCTTCCTCTCCTTCAACGATCCTGAAGCTCCTTCGGGGTCGTACGTAACTTACGGCCACTTCCTAGACTAAATAACACAAAATAAACAGACAGAATTTGTACCGCTGGTTCCCTGCTACTTGAAATCATAGAACATTCGGAGTACACTCAAGTCATGGCAAGAATGCTGAGACCGGACTGGGAAGGCGCCCTCCACCATATCATGGCCCGGGGGATTGATGGCAGAGCTGTCTTCTCGGGCGACTCGGATAAGGCCGACCTGATCTCCAGGTTCGAAAAGCTGGTTCCCCTGAATGAAGTCGAAATTTACGCATGGGCCATAATGCCCAATCATCTGCATCTTCTTCTTAGAACCGGGAAAGTACCTGTGTATAGGTTCATGCACCGTCTCCTGACTGGATATGCAGTTGCGTTCAATCTCAGAAACAGCAGGAAAGGTCATGTTTTTCAGGGACGGTTCAAGTCAATACTCGCTCAGGAGGACCTCTACTTCGTAAGACTGCTGAGATACATTCACCGAAACCCTCTCAAGGGCGGAGTTGTAAGTGACATGGTGGAGCTTGAAAATTACAGGTGGTGCGGTCACGGCTCAATACTGGGTACTCACTTTTACCCATGGCATAAAAGGTCGTACGTTCTATCGAAGTTCGGGGAGGATCCTGGAGAGCAGCTAAGCAATTACACAAAAGTTGTTATTGCAGAAACTGATGATAAAATGGCGGAATTGTATTTGTGCGGAACATTTATGCTCGGAAGAAACGGTATCTCCCCAACATCGACTTCAGGTGGTGAATGGCCGAGTTTCTGCAGAGTCCTGGGGAACAGGGATTTTGCATTGGAAATTCTGGGGAGACTGAAGCGACATGGCGCGGAACCACTCAGGGAAAGGGTGGAGTCACACAGACAGGTTGAAAAGCTCCTTGAGTGGATTGAGAAAACATGGGGTTTCACAAGACACATGATTCAGGGTGAGGCCAGGAGCCCGTCCCTCAGTGATGCCAGAGCAGTCGTTGCATGGGTATCAACGAGAAGGTTAGGACTCAGTCAGTCTGATTGCATGCGGATACTCAGGATGAGCAGGAACGGAGTCAGGGAAGCGATTAAAAGAGGTGAGATTTTAATGAGCGAGAGCCATTTTATTCAAAGAAACAGTATTTGGTAACTGGCCAGAAGTTACGTACGACCCCGGAAGGCGATCCAGATTGCCGTGAACAGGCTCCGAGGATGAAGAAGGATGTTCGAGTAAGCCTGGTTCGCCAGGGGGCAGTGACATTCGCGTCGCCTTATGGATTTCCTTATCTTCTTAGCTTCCTTTGAATTCCATATTTCGCGGAAGTCCGTGTTCTCGTCCACCTTTCCCATCTGGCCATTGTAGGCCAGAACGGCGCAGGGCCAGATACCTCCGTCAGAATTGATATGCACGTTCATGAGACCCGCGGAGCATGGTATGACCTGTCTCTGCTCGTTCAATATCCTCACCACCAGATCGTAGTATACCACCCTGAGAGCTGTTGTTATCCTTGGCAGGAGTTTCATGTCCTTCATCTTCTCGAGCACGGACTTCTTGAATATCTCCATTATCCTGCCGTAGTTATCCCCATCAGGGGTTATTCCTGAGCCGATATTGAAGAACTCCTCCCGCTCTTCAGCAATCTCGTTGATGTAGGAATCAACTCCAAGGCCCTTTGAATACTCGATTATCTCGTTGAGATTGTCCGCGTTGAACCTGGAGATGACCGTACCCACTCCAACTTGGAGGTTGTCATAGTGTGTCTGCAGCTCCCTGAGCCTTTCGAGGGTTTCCAGAAGCCTCTGAAAGTTACCCGGCACTCCCCTTATTTCATCATGGAGTTCACCTATCCCGTCAAATGAAGGTTTGATGGTCAGAACAGAACCCGGAGCTTCCCTGTCTATGACCTTCAGTATCTCACCGGTCATGCTGATCACCCTGTCTACGGCGATGGCATTCGTTGGGATATGTATGACAGCCGGGGTCATGAACCTGCAGGCAAGTGCGATTATCTCCGGAAGATCATCCCTGAGGAACGGCTCTCCTCCAGACACGTTGAAGAAGTAGGTCCAGCCGATGGATCGGAAAAGACGCTCTATGGTGCGAAGGTCCATGTCATCGCAAGAATCGTGCTCCCAGATGAAGCAGGTCTTGCATTTGGACTGGCACCTTCTGGTCACCGAAAACGTTACATTTATAGGGTTAGGCGCCTTTGAGATGCCGTACATCGCCAGTTTGCTCCGGATGACACTTCCGGCAAGATGGAAGATCTGCTCGATATGGTTCATTATCTTTGGGTACTTCCTTCTGAGAGCCCCGTAGACTATTCCCTGCAGAGCATACAGACCTTCCACGACCATTAGAAGCAGTCTCTGTCCAAGTGCGATGACAGTTGCAACCTGAACTCCCCCTGCGAAGCCTGAAAGAAGTAATCCCTGAACTCCTTCCCTGATACCTATACCACCGGGTATGAACACCATGACCAGGGCTATGAACCAGGAGACAGGTCCAGCCAGAAGGCATATGGCTATCATTGCGAAAGGCTGGTCCGGCTGTACTCCGAATCCCCTGAACCAGAAGTAAAGGGCCATACTGCGCAGGGACCAGGAAAGAAGATGATAACCGATGAAGACGGCCTGGTGTTTGTGGGAGATGTGAGGAAGACTGTCAATATCCATGTTCAGCCTGTGGCTGAGCCTGAAAGCAAGGAACTTCTGTATTCGCGGTGCGAACAGTATAAGAATCCCGAGCAGTGCCGATATCCAAAGGGCTATTACCACAGGAAGCGGTACATTGGCCATTCCCAGGAACGGGAGGGCTACGATAGCCATGATCGTAAGGGCCACCATCATGTAGATGTTCTCTAGAATGAATGCGGTAATGGCCTTCACGGGGCCGATGCCATTGGCCCTGAGGAACGTTATCCTGCCCACAACCATCCAGAGCTTGCCAGGGATATATTGACCCATCTGGGTCATGTACCAGTTCCGTCTTACCTCCCCCTTGTCAAGCCGCGGTATCTTCAGGGCATCCAGGATCTTCCGCCATGGAGCAGGGGCGAAGTAATACCCTGTAAGAAGCAACAGGAAAGACAGAATGATCATGGGAAGGCTTGCACTGTCGCGGGAATCCTCCCAGAAACGATGCAGTTCAGGTTCCCACTTCGGCCACACTACCAGAGCGAAATAGGCTATCGCAAACAGAAGTAGTATCAAACCTCCCCATGTGGTGAGCAAATGGAAGAATCGCCTGCGGTCCGCCGTCATGCCTTCTTCTTTCTTCCTGCAAGCCAGGCTTCCATTGCTGTGATCAGAAGTACCGAGAAGATCCCTGCAAGGGAGATGACCAGGCCGGTCCTGACATCTCCGGAATCAAACCTGAACTCCACCTCATGTGATCCCGCCGGAACGGCAACCGCTCTCTGCCAGTGGTTCGCCTGGAGTATTTCGGAGGGTTCCCCGTCGATAAAAGCCATCCACCGTGGATACCATGTGTCAGCCAGTACCAGGAGACCGTCGGAGGGATTCTCAGTACTTACGACAACCCTTTCCGGTTCATCCACCGTGATGTCCGCCCTTGCTCCGTTAATCTGCAGAGTATCCGGCAGCCCGGGGTCCCGATAAAGGATCGTCACGCGCTGCGGATCAAGACCCCCCATAAGAAGACTGAGACAGGAATTGCTGGAGAGTTCCATCCAGGAAGCCGCGAACCAGGTTCGGGGCAGAGGGTCTTCGGGCAGCAGGGCAATTATCGTATCGGCGTATGATGGGCTTGATGACATGGCCTGTTCTATCACCAGCTCCCGGAACTCCCCGTAATCCAGGTATCCCTGCTGAGTCTGTATAACGGTGAAAGCCGTCTGTCTCAGCGCTGGCACTCCTCCGGAGGAAATGATCGATTGAAGGTCCTGGGAGACGGCGGGTTTTGCAGCGTGGTAGCCTGTCACCGAACGTATGTGAGATGGCACGAACTCGTTGCCCCCAGGGAGCAGCCTTCCCTGGCCTATTATCGAAGCCAGAGCCTGATCGTTCTCAAACAGCTGGTCTACTTCTGTCTGCGGCAGGTAATACTGGAAATCCCTGTCCACCGGGATGGTCTCCAATGCAATCAGGACCGTAAGGGCCGCTCCGGGAATCGCCGCCCTGTTTTTCCATTTATCCTTGAAGCGGATGAGACCGGCGAATAGAAGGGCCGCCAGAGCAGCTCTTACAAAGTCCGGCGATGCCAGATCCACCCTCCTGTTTACCACCATCCCGTACCCTGAGGCGCCGGGATTGCCCATGCGGGTCCACCAGGATGTCTGCAGACCCGGAAGCAGAGAGCCGGCCAGTAGGTAGACCAGGACGCATGCACCCGCAAAGATAAGAAGTCCCCTCAGGAATACCTTTCCGGGGAAGGCGTCCTTTCTGAAGAGTGCGTCGAAACCCGGTCCGGCGGAAAGGGCTATGGCGGAGGTTGTGAGGAATGCCGCCATATGCGGGGCACGCAGTTTCCTCAGGACAGGGACGATCCTGTACAGTATCCCGAAGACCGGGGTATATCCTCCCCATGAGACCAGCAGACCTATCACCCCGATGCTGATAAGTGGCCACCTGTACCTGCCCGGTGCGCCCATGAAAGCCGCGAGGGCGAGAATGAAAACGATCACTCCTGTGAACTCGCTGCTGAGGCGAAGGCCCAGTCTCCCAAAATAGAGCGGGACACCGGAGACCGTGCTGTCAGGAAACCCGTGACGGTACCCGAACAGGTGGGGAAACACCATGGTGAGTGATTCCTCCGGGGGCAGTGAGTAGCTTTCCGCCTGGTCCATGGCAAGGTCTTCACTCCTGGTCGAGTACCTGGAGAAATTGTAGCCTGGAAGAAGCTGGACGGCTCCTATAGCCACTCCCAGGAGGACGATGACGGAGAGGCCGAAAACGGCTTTGCCTATCCTGGACCCGAGCCTTCCCTCACCGGATAGAGCCCTGAAAGTCATCCATACAAGGGCTGCCATGCCGGAGTAGAGAACCATCTGGGGATGGCTGGCGAGGGCCTGCATCCCAATGGCAAGGCTCCCGAGCGCAACGAACCTGCCCTTACCTGTCTGCATCCACTTCTCACAGCCGTACAGGAGCAGAGGGAGAAAGCTCCAGCATATGATCTTGCTGCCATGGCCGGCGTAGAACAGGGTATTCGACCAGGCAGTGGTGGCGAAGGCGATGCTGCCGGCTATCCTGCCCCACCTGCTGACCCCAAGAGACCCCAGGAAGAGCCAGGCGAAGACGCCACCCAGAAACATTTGCACAGGGAAGAGGAACCTGGCCATGCCGTGGATACCGGTCAGGAGGAGAAGAAGCCCCCTTACCGGATAGAACACAGGTGCGGAGAACGAGGAGTAGAATGGGATGCCGCAGAAGACATAGGGATTCCAGTGAGGGAGCGAGCCGTTCCTGATGGATTCTTCTGTGAAGGCGAAGAACGGGTAACCTTGTGTCACGGTATCGCTCATCTCGCCCCCGGGCAGCCTGCCGGTGGTGAATATGGTGGAATAAGTAACCAGTACCGCGGGAATCAGGAACAGGAGGAACAGGTACCTTCCTTTGATGAAGTTCAAGCTTTACTCCTTCCCAGCAGTCTTGTACCGCCCGCGGCCATGAGGGCGAAAGATACTTCAATGACGGACAATATCAAACGCTGACCGGCAATTACAGCAAGGATCGGGCCGGTCTGACCCGGCAGGGCGACCATAGCGGTAACTACTGCCTCCCTTATCCCTATTCCGCCCGGCACAAGGAAAACGATATACCCCGCCAGCCATGAGAGGGGAGCAGCCGCAATGCAGATGGAGAGATCGACGCCGGCAATTCCGAAGCCCGTTATCCACAGATACAGTGTCAGTCCCCTTACCCACCAGAGGCAGGAGTAGAGCAGCAGGAGCAGAAGTGAACCCGTAAAATCAGGCAGCGGGAGCTCAGTGGGAACCTGACCGTGCCTGAGATGGTACAGCCATTTCTGGAAAGGCCTCAGGAATGGTATCAGGAGGATGGAGGCCCCGGCCGCGATAAGAGCGCCCCTGAGTGCAGGATTATCGAAAGCGGCGCCACGGGCCAGAAAAATTGCGGGAAGAGCAGCCAGTCCTGCTCCCGCAGCGGTGTATAGCAGCTCGAGGAAAGGAATGCTGGTGGCTCGGTATCCGGTCATTCCCCTGGATTTGAGAAATGCGGCCCTTCCGGCGACGTGCCGGCGCCTTCCTGGTTGTGGGTCGATACGTGGACGTTTCCCCTGGAATCGGCGGCAATCGAGGAATCGGCCCCTTTAACTATCTCGCTGCCGATGCGGGTT
>CAZXEF010000102.1:0-7707 GCA_964639605.1 uncultured bacterium
CCATGTCGGAGTTGACGAAGTTGCTGAAGTAGGGAACCCCGTATTTTCCCGTCATCTCCCAGATGGGCTGAAGATCGTCGTTGTCCCACTCGAAGTCCTTCGTGAGATTGTATGTCGGAATGGGGAACGTGAATATCCTCCCCTTGGAGTCACCTTCCATCATGAGTTCTGCGAAGGCGCGGTTGATCATGTTCATCTCATGCTGGAAATCACCGTAAACCTCGTTCCTGGGTCTGCCACCGATTATCACCCTCTGGTCCCTGAGTGAATGCGAGGGCTTGAGGTCCATGGTGATATTGGTGAAGGGGGCCTGGAATCCGACCCTTGTCGGGATGTTGACATTGAAAAGGAACTCCTGGAAGGCCTGCTTCACCTGAGGGTAATCCAGGCCGTCAAACCTTATGAACGGCGCCAGAAGTGTGTCGAAGCTGGAGAAAGCCTGTGCTCCAGCTGCTTCCCCCTGCAGGGTGTAGAAGAAATTCACTACCTGTCCCAGGGCGGTCCTCAGGTGGGCGGGGGGTGAGGATTCTGTCTTGCCCCTGGCTCCCTTGAAGCCCTCCTTGAGAAGGGTCATCAGGTCCCATCCCACGCAGTATGGTCCAAGTATGCCCAGGTCGTGTATGTGGAAGTCTCCGTTCTCCTGAAGCTCCCTTATCCTGGGTGTGTATATCCTGCTGAGCCAGTACTTCCTGGTTATGGAGGAGGAGAGGTAGAAGTTGAGGCCCTGGAGGGAGTAGTTCATGTTGGAATTCTCCTTGACCCTCCAGTCCGCCTTGCCAAGATAATCAAGCACTATCCCTTCCATGCCGCTGAGGAGATGGTCAACGTCCCTTGCCTCGTTCTTCTTCTCCCTGTAGAGGATGAAGGCCCTGGCGGCTGAGGTGAGTTTGCGGAGGACCAGGGTCTCTTCGATGAAGTCCTTTATATGCTCGACTGTGGGGATGGAGCCTGTCTTGAAATAGTTCATGTAGAGTGCGGCCTCCACCTGGTCGGATATCTCCCGGGCGTCCGCATCGGTGGAAGTGGACCTGAGGGTCCTTTCGACGGCCTTCTCTATCTTCAGTTTGCTGAAGGTCGCTATACTGCCGTCGCGATTGCGGATCAGCCAGTCCATGAATTACCCCAAAACAGTGGAATCAGCCCCTCA
Source organism: uncultured bacterium (assembly GCA_964639605.1). Lineage (GTDB taxonomy): Bacteria > Fermentibacterota > Fermentibacteria > Fermentibacterales > JCC-6 > Aegiribacteria. The sequence continues at coordinate 1,148 of CAZXEF010000102.1, forward strand.
AAATCCGTAGGACGGAATAACAGGTTAATAATCTGCCATTGTTGTCACCCTGATCGGGAAACCTACCCTTCGATAATATTCTCTGGAGCATTGGTGTCAAGAGAAATACCACAATATCTTGTATACAACCGTTATGATGACATCTATATGTTGAGCTATGTGCGTGATATGCACTGGCCTGCGGGAATTTCCCCGGGACCGGTGGGCAATCCCCGGAACGAGGCTGGTCTTCGCCCGTGTTCCTGTAACATATTGTCAGTCAATCAAGACAGGAATCGGCGGGCCGAACGAGGAAGGGTTGCATGAGATGAAACCGAGACTGCTGGCCCTGACAGCGGTCCTGTTCTGGTCCACGGCCGCATCCGCCTTCAAGATAACCCTCAGGTGGCTTTCACCCTACCAGCTCGTACTCCTGTCGTCCGCAGTATCCTCCCTGGCCCTGTGGACCGTTGTGCTCATCAGGGGCCGCCGTACTTCTCCGGAGCCTCCCCCCGGCCGGTGGCTCGGGGCGGCCGCCAGGGGTGCACTCAATCCCTTCATCTACTACCTTGTGCTCATGGAAGCCTACGACAGGCTGCCGGCTCAGATCGCCATGGTCATCAACTACCTCTGGCCCGTGATGCTGATGATACTCTCCGTCCCGCTCCTGAAGCAGAGGATCACCATGAGGATGGCCCTGGCATCGCTGGTGAGCTTCTGTGGCGTTGGGGTACTGGCCCTTGGGGGAAACCCGGTGGGAGGAAGCCTGTCCCTTCCCGCCATGGGGCTGGCCCTGCTCAGTACCGTGATATGGGCCCTCTTCTGGATACTCAACGTCCGCTCCAGGGGTGATTCCATCGGGAACCTGGCGCGGTCCTTCGCCTTCGGGCTCCTGTTCCTTTTTCTTTACGGCCTGGTCAGGGGAGAGCTGTCACAGATACCTGGTATCGATGTCAGAGGTATCTTTGGAACAGTCTACATAGGGCTGTTCGAGATGGGCATAACCTTCGTCGTATGGCTGCGGGCCCTTCAGCTTGCCAGGACGACGTCCGAGGTCGGGAACTATATCTACCTGACACCGTTCCTGGCTCTTGTATTCATTGGCACCGCGGTAGGGGAGACCATCGGTCTCTCAACCGTTGCAGGCCTCGTTCTGGTCATCACCGGCATCCTCCTCCATCAGCGGAACCAGCGGGGTCGTACGTAACTTCCGGCCACTTCCAAAGTGAAGAAATCTTAAATAAAGGGACTTGATCATTTCCCATCCTCAAGATGCTGTTCTGCAACAGCTCATGAGAATGACTCAGGAAAGCGTGAAAGAAAAGTGTGAAACTGAATCATTTTATTCGCATTTATTTCTGTCACAAGTGGCCGGAAGTTACGTACGACCCCGCTAAGCGACCCCGCTAAGTCTCGATGCCGCCGGCGTAGCACACATAGCTGATCCCGGCTCCAAGCCATCTGCCGGCCGCCTGAAGGATACTGTCCTCCGTCAGGTCGCATATTCTGCGCATCGTGATCAGGTCATGGTCCAGTGGAAGACCAAGTGAGGCGTACGTGAGAAGTATCCTGGCGATGGAGCTGTACTTCATCATGCTCAACTCCTGCAGACCTATGTAGGAAGCCTTCTCGAGCCTCAATTCACTGCTGCTCACTTTCTCCAGCGTAAGCTTCCCAAGCTCCTGTCTGAGAGTCTCCATGGCCTTCGGGAAAGCGGGTGGACTGGTCAGGACTAGGGTCGCCAGCCTTCCCCTGTCGCCCAGGGGTATGTACATGCTGCTGACGTGGTAGGAGAGCCCGGTCTCCCTGATGTTCCTTCCAAGCCTTGATCCGATCCCCTCACCCAGTATCCGGCTGAGGATGGATATTGCGTAGCTGTCCTCATGAAGCCTCGGCGGAGCCGGGGAACCCATCACCAGGGCTATCTGCTCCCTTCCCGGGAGCTGTATGCCCGTTTCTGACGATACACTGGAGTTCATCACCGCCGGAGCGGGTGTCCGGCTTGCTTCGGGATTGTCCCATCCTGAGAAATGCTGCCTCACGGATGCTTCGATCTCCATTTCAGAGAAATTCCCCACCACGACTATCAGCGTGCCGTCAGGTCTGCAGAACCTTCTGTGAAAAGCCAGCAGGTCGTTCCTTCCGATCGCTTCAAGTGTTTCCCTTGAGGGTACCGAGGACATCTCCGGGGGATCGGTGGACTGCCTTGAGAAAGAATTCATGGCGGCACCCACCGGGGTGGCAAGCCATTCCTCCAGGCTGGAAAGGGCATCCGAACGGACCGAATCAAGGTCCCGCAGTCGGAAGGCTGGACTTTGCAGCATGTCGGCTATGACTGACAGTACCTTGTCGAAGTCCCTGGACAGAGCCGTTATGACCCCCCCCGCATATTCGCTGGTCGATGAGAAGTCTATAGAAGCGCCAAGGCTCTCAAGCCTTGCGTTGAATTCGATGCTGTCCAGGTCGGGAGTTCCGTAGAGCATCGTCTCGGCAGTTATCTGAGCAAGGCCGGTGAGCCCCGGTGGCTCCATGGAGGAGCCCATTGGACATGAGAATCCCACCGATACGATGGGAAAGGACACGTCCCTTCTGAGGATGACCCTGAGGCCGTTGTCCAGCGTAATTTCCCGCGCACCGTCCGCTACGGACGACTCAGGCGGCTGAAGGAGACCGTCTGGAATGTCCATTTCCCATGGAGGCTGGAGAGTGGGGGGATGCATATCCGGTCCGGGTTCGACTGCATTTTTGGTGAGGGTCGGCCTGGCTGCCCCTCCCCTGGCCGCAGGCAGCGTCACCGCTACCGTGGAGTTGTTCCTGGCGAGATATCCGGCAGCGGCTTTCATTATGTCTTCCGGAGTGACGGACAGGAGCGACCTGATGGAGTTCCAGTAGTAGTAGGTATCACTGAACTTGGCGAACCCGGTGGAAAACCGTCTGGACCTCCCCGGCGGGTCGGCATCTGATATCATGCTCCAGGCGGTCCGCCGCCTCTTCAGAATTTGAAGCGTTTCATCGTCGATACCCTCATCCGAAAGCCGCCCCAGCTCATCGAAGATCACTTTCTCCACCTGAGGGGTTGAGCCGTTTTCGGGAAGGACAGTCCTCACGACGAACAGGCCGGGCATTATGTTGGTATTGGTGGAGGTCGACACATCCAGGACCAGAGACGGCTTGACAAGGAGCTTCTCGAACCTGCTGGACCTGCCTGAGGAGAGGTAGAGCGAGATTAGGGAGAGAGGGGCTGAATCGGGATGGTCCCCTGCGGGTACTCGGAAACCGATTGCCATCCCTGGGAGCTGCGATGGATGCTTTATTTCCGCCCTCAACTGCTGTGTCTGTTCAGGCTCCGGATCCACCTCCGGTCTTTCCACGGGATCTGAATTCCCACCACCGAACAGCTGGTCTATGACCCGAAATATCTCCGCAGTCCCGATGTCACCCACTACGGATATCACTGAATTCCCAGGGCTGTAGAAATTCCTGTAGAACTGCCTCAGTCGCTGGGGGGTGAAAGATCTGATATCATCGGCGGTGCCGGTTATCGGCTTTCCGTAAGGGTGCTCAGTGAATGCCGTGGAGTACAGGAGGGAATCAAGCGAACCCTCCGGGTCGTCACGCTGGGTGAGCAGCTCCTCCTCGAGGATCACTGCGGTCTCCGATGCCACATGGTCGTCCCTCATGTCGCAGTGGAACATCCTGTCGGATTCGAGCCGGAGGATGTCCTGCAGGCCTGCCCTGGGGAGCACGGAGTAGTAAAGGGTTATGTCCCTTGAGGTGTAGGCGTTGGCCACGCCCCCGTTCCTCTGTACCACTCGCCAGTACTCACCCGGTGCGTATTCCCTGGACCCCTTGAACATCATGTGCTCGCAGAGATGGCTGTAGCCCCTTGTCCCATCGGTTTCCCAGAGGGAGCCAACTCTGTAGGCGATGTTTACGGCGGCCACAGGGGAGTATGAAAGAGACTGAAGGATAACGGTCAGACCGTTGTCCAGCCTCTCCACCTTGACGCCGGTCGGCTTCCGGCTTGATATCTCCATCAGCACACCACCTCCGCCATACCTACGCCCTTCCGGACACTACTCCGATGTCAGCTGTTCCATGTTGATGCCTCCGGCGATCGAGACGAACCACTGACCTGACAGAAGGTAATCAGAGGCAGCCTGCCTGATGTCATCAGGCTGGAGGTCCAGGACCTGCTCAAGGTAACGGATATCGTAGTCAAGGGGCCTTTCGTTCACGAAGAGGTTGACAAGCCCGCCGGCCTGACCGGAGTAACTCATTCCGGAGAACGCGTATCTTCCCACTGCGTTCGCCTTGGCCAGCCGGAGCTCGATATCCTCCACGTTCTCAGATGCTATCCTCTCCATCTCCGCAATCACCGATGAAGTCGCCTGTGGGACGTAGTCAGCCAGGGTAGAGAGGTAGGCGGAGAAGACACCGGTGCTGTCAAAGGAAGTCGACCAGCTTCCCACCCCGTAGGCCAGACCCTGCTCGTCACGGACACTGTGACCCAGTCTGGACCCGATGCCCCTTCCAAGGATGGTGTTCATGGTCATGAAGGCAGGGTAGTCAGGCATCTCCGAACCCGGAGCGTTTCGCGCTACTAGTACGGTTGCCTGCACCCTGCCGGGCATGAAGGTAACCACGGTGTCTCCGGGCGCCAGGGAGAATTCAGGGATGTAAGCCTCCTGAAGCGGAGTGTCCGGGTTCTCCCACCGGCCGAAGTACTCGGCTGCCATCTGCATGACAGTCTCAGGGTCGATGTCACCCACTACGGCTATGATCGAACCCTCCGGACGGCAGCCGCCGTCGTAAAAGGCGAGGACCTCATCCAGCGTGATCCGGTCAAGTGTGGTCCTTGATGGATTCCTGTAATCCTCCGGTGTTCGGGCCGTAACCGCCGCCAGGCTGTCGTAGGCAACTGAGAACGCCATCTCCGCTGCAGCTTCGAGGTTCGCTTTCTGCTCGCTCATGACGGTCTGGAAGTCCGCCTCCCTGAAGGCGGGTCTCAGAAGAAGGTCCGATACTGTCTGGAAAGCTGTTGCTATATCCTCGGACAGGACGGTCACGGAGCCGCTGGAGTATTCAGGGCCTGATCCGAACCTCAGATAGGACCCCTCCATCTCAAGGCGACGGTGGAACTCCGTATAGTCCAGGTCCTCGGTACCCCTGAGCATGGTCTCGGTGACTACTTCGGCCAGACCGTTCAGCGCCGCAGGATGTCTCAGGTCCCCTATGGGAACTGCGAAGCTAATTGAGATCACTGGGAAGGTATGGTCCTCCTTGAGAAGAAGTACAAGACCGTTGTCCAGCCGATGCTCAATTACGTCCTCGAAAATGGAATTCTCCGGCGGTACGAGGAAATCATCAGGTATTTCAAGTCCCTCGTAGTTCATGCTGGATGGCTCGGTAATGTCCGTTGGAAGCGCCTCCCTTTCTCCTCCCATCTGCATCCCCATCTCCCCGGACGGATTGAGGACCGCAAGATTCATACCTTCACTGCGGAAGACGGAAGATGCCGCGGCAGCTATATCCTCGGGGGAGAGTCCCTCGATAAGCTCCAGCTGGTTTCTGTCGTGCAGGGGATCACCGAACATCGTGGCTGAGAGGCTGTAGCTCAATGCAAGGCCCAGGGGACTCGCTTCGTCCAGTAACTCGCCTGCGCGGTAGCGGTTCTTGAGTTCCTCCAGCCGGTCGGCAGGAATGCCTGTTTCGGTCAGCTCGTCAAGTTCGGCCCAGATCATTGCCTGGATCTCCTCCATGGTCACCGAGCTTTCTTCCGGCGGGTTCATGGTCACGAAGATGTAGAACAGTCCGGGGTCAATGCCCCCGTCGTTCCATGCTCCCGCTCCGTGCACGAGCCCCGACTGAACCAGGAGCTGTTCCAGCCGGCCGGACCTTCCACCGGAGAGGTAGGAGGATATGATGCTCATGGCGGGATTATCCGGATCGTTCCCTGAGGATGAATGGAAAGCCATAACGAAGCGGGGAAGATTGGAGGAGTGCTCGATCTCGACGAACCTCGCCTCGAGCTGCTCCGGCTCAAGGGGAATATCCTCGTCCGGAACGTCCCCCGGGGGAATGGTGCCGAAGCAGTCCTCGACTTTGCGAAGCAGCTCATCTGTCTGGAAATCGCCTACATATGTGAGAACGGCGTTGGAAGGGCAGTAGTAGGTCTCGTAGTAGCATCGAGCCTTATCACTGTCGTATCCGAGTATGTTCTCGTCGTAACCGATCACGGGATTGTGATAGGGATGTTCGGTGAAGGCTATCTCCCCCAGTGCTTCCCAGAGGGCTCCGTCAGGACTGTCGATACAGCTCATCCTGCGCTCCTCATGAACGACGTTCCGCTCTGATACTACCTCCGCAGAGTCTATGGCGCAGTTCACCATCCGGTCGCTCTCTATGAGAAGGGCGTCATCCAGCCTGCTGGCCGGGAGCAGGAGGAAATAGCAGGTACAGTCGTTGCTGGTGAAAGCGTTGGCCATACCACCGTCCCTCTGGACTATCTGCCAGAACCTGGACTTTGGCATGTCAGGCGTGCCCTTGAACATCAGGTGTTCACAAAAATGGCTCATCCC
>CAZXEF010000102.1:7807-10061 GCA_964639605.1 uncultured bacterium
TTGGCATGTCAGGCGTGCCCTTGAACATCAGGTGTTCACAAAAATGGCTCATCCCGAGGATGTCGCCACGCTCGTTGCGCGAACCAACCCTGTACGAGATGACGGATGCCACCACAGGGGCGTAGTGGAGCTCCTGTGTTATGACTGTGAGCCCGTTATCCAGGACCGTGATCCGTGGCTCATCGGAATGTGCCGTGGAAAGGGCAAGCATCAGAATCATTGCTGTAACAGTTTTCAGTCTCATTTTAACACCTTTCACGCGTCTGCTTATTTACAAATACCATGGAAGTATGCTATACAATATGATCATATGCAAAACTCCCGGCGGGCTCTTGCCTGTCATTTCGCTGCTCTCCATGAAGATGCACGGATAGAAGACCTGATATTCACTGTCCCGCGTTCAAGTCTTGAAATAATCCGTCCGTTGAGCAATAGTTGCTTATACTGGGAGGTATTTTTCATGCAGGAAAGGCTGTTGTCCAATGTCTAGCGGAAAATGCAGGTATATCTTCATCACAGGTGGAGTGGTTTCCTCACTGGGAAAAGGGATAACCGCGGCTTCCGTAGCCCTTCTGCTCAGACAGAGGGGCTATCGTGTGACACTCCAGAAGCTCGATCCTTATCTCAACATAGACCCGGGCACCATGTCCCCTTACCAGCACGGTGAGGTGTACGTCACTGATGACGGTACGGAAACCGACCTGGACCTGGGACACTACGAGAGGTTCGCGGGCGTGTCCTGCAACCGGAACAGCAACTACACAGCCGGCAAGATCTACTCAGCTGTCCTGGCCAGGGAGCGAAGGGGTGGTTATCTGGGCAAGACCGTCCAGGTCATACCACATGTGACCGACGAGATCAAGAATGCCATACTGTCACAGGGCGGGGAGGGCATCGACATTGCCATCACAGAGGTCGGGGGTACAGCAGGTGACATTGAGGGTCTTCCCTTCCTGGAGGCCCTGAGGGAGCTTGGGCTGGACCTTGGCAGGGAGAACGTGCTCTACATACACCTCACCCTCATTCCCTACCTCTCGGCTTCCAGGGAGCTGAAGACGAAGCCTTCCCAGCAGTCCGCAAGCATCCTGCGCAACATAGGCATCATTCCGGACATACTCATCTGTCGCACCGAGAGGTCGCTGGAGGAGGAGCATTTCAAAAAACTGTCCCTGTTCTGCAACGTTCCCGTGGAAGCAGTCGTGGAAGAGAAGAATGTGGAGAACTCCATCTACGAGGTCCCTGTGGAACTGGCGGAGCAGAAGCTGGACGAGCTTATCCTGGACAGGCTTGGCCTGCCCCGCAGGGACCTCGACCTCACCGACTGGAAGGACATGCTCAAGAGGGCCGTAAATCCCTCGGGCCCCCTGTTGAGAATTGGCGTGACCGGGAAGTACATGGGTCTGCGCGATGCCTACAAGAGCATCTTCGAAGCCATTACCCACGGAGCAATAGCCTGCGACGCCTCCCTGGAGATAAGGGGGATAGAGTCGGAGGACCTGGAGGAGGGGGACACGACCCAGCTCCAGGGACTGGACGGTATACTGGTCCCGGGAGGATTCGGGTACAGGGGCATAGAAGGCAAGCTGGTGGCGGTTCGGTACGCCAGGGAGAACGACATTCCGTTCCTGGGGATATGTCTCGGGATGCAGTGTGCCGTAATAGAGACAGCCAGGAACATAGCCGGTCTCGACGGGGCAAACAGCTCCGAGTTCGCACCGGACTCCCCTCATCCGGTGATACACCTCATGGAGGATCAGAAGAACGTCACCGAAAAGGGCGGCACCATGAGACTCGGCCTTTACCCCTGCACACTGGAGGAGGATTCCCTGGCCCGGTCGGTCTACGGCGCAGCTCTGGTCTCCGAGCGTCACAGGCACAGGTACGAATTCAACAATGATTACAGGGACAGGCTCAGGGAAGCTGGTCTTGTCTGTTCCGGCGTCTCCCCTGACGGTTCGCTGGTGGAGATAGTCGAGAGGCCGGATCACAGGTGGTTCGTGGCATGCCAGTTCCACCCGGAGTTCACGTCTACTCCCCTCAGGCCCAACCCGCTCTTCAGAGCGTTCATACAGGCCGCCAGGGACTGGGAACTTGAAAAACTCAGTGCAGCCGAATAATCCCGGGGAGTACTGCGGGCTGTGCGGTATCAGCGGTTACACAGGTGATCCCGTTGCAATTGTGGCGGAGGGGCTTCTGGCTCTTCAGCACAGGGGTCAGGAAGCGGCCGGGGTTCTCACATGCCGTGACGGCTTCA
>CAZXEF010000103.1:0-10034 GCA_964639605.1 uncultured bacterium
CTGGGCAGATGGACCGAATTCCAGACAAGACTTGCAGCTGACCAGCAGCAGCTTACACTCTCTACCCAGCTGGTTACCATTCTTCCTCCGTTCCTTACCCTTCTAGCCACCACCGCCGTGCTTTTCGTAGGCGGCAGGGAGATCATTGCCGGAACCATGACAGTGGGTACCCTTGCTGCATTCAACGCTCTGATGATCGCCTTCATGAACCCGCTGACCCAGATAGTTGGAATGGGCAGCACCCTTCAGAACGCCCACGCCAGCATCGAGCGTCTGGAAGATGTTATGCAGCAGCCTGCGGTGGAGAGGAACTGGAGTGAGACCGGTGGTGAACCTGTTCGAGGAGACCTTGTGATGAAGGATGTGTCATTCCGCCACAGCCCCGCGGAGGGTTCGTTCATCGAGAATTTCAACATGAGGGTTTCTCCCGGTAAAAGGGTTGCCATAGTTGGCCGAACCGGTTCCGGAAAGTCCACTCTGGCCCTTCTGGCAGCGGGGATCTATTCACCGAATTCAGGCACTGTGACACTGGGTGGCACCCTCCTGAACAGAATACCGGCCTCGCAACTGGCCAAATCCATGGCAATGGTGAACCAGGAGGTCATTCTGTTCCAGGGTACGGTGGAAGACAATCTTACCCTCTGGAAGGAAGGTATCCCAGCCTCCGCCATTGAGAAGGCAGCGTCCGATGCCTGCATCAGCAGTGTGATCCATGGAAGGCAGGGCGGCTACAGTTCTTTGGTGCAGGAGGGTGGAGCGAATTTCAGTGGAGGGGAAAAACAGAGGATAGAGATAGCCAGGGCTCTTCTGGGTGAACCTGGACTGCTGATCCTTGATGAGGCCACTAGCGCACTGGACCCTCCGGTGGAGAAAGAGATCGTGGAGAGAATCAACGCCAGGGGGTGCGCCTGTATTCTTGTGGCCCACAGGCTGAGTACGGTCAGGGACTGCTCTGAGATAATCGTAATGGACAATGGTCAGGTATCTCAGAGGGGAACCCATGACCAGCTCATGTCAGAGGGCGGTCTCTACAGCGAACTGGTGAGTGAACAGTAATGGACGGGCAGGAAATGAACTGGACCGGACTGCTGGTGGAAGCCTGCAGAACAGCCGGTGCAGGCGCCGGTGTTTCTGTGGCTCTTCCCGAAAGCCCCTGCTCATCTGAAAGACCGGCTGAGGCCATTGGATCTGTCGCCCGGGTTTCGGGCTTCTTCACCAGAAGAGTAATGCTTTCTGGTGAATGGTACAGGAAGAGCGGCAGCTCCCTGGTGGGTTTTCTGGGCAAAGACCTTGCACCGGTTGCCCTTCTGCCCGGCAAGTCGCGGGGCTACAATATTGTCAAACCGGGAGAGACAGCTGGAAATGTACTCACAGCGGCTGATGCCGGTGAGCTTCTTCCTGAAGCATTCATAATATACAGAAAGCTTCCTGATGAACCTGTAACATGGAAGGCACTGATACGCTTCATACTGCCGGGGAACGGCAGAGAAATTCGAATTATCGCCGTTACAGGGTTCTTTGCAGCCATTCTCGGATTTGCATTCCCCCTGCTGACAGGACGTGTAGTTGACACTGTTGTGCCTGAAGCTTCCATGGAGGGTATGACACAGGTGGCCCTGGGGCTTCTGGTGGTACTGATCGCCATGGGACTGTTCTCTGCAACAAGAAGCTTTACACTGGTGAGGCTGGAGGGTCGGCTGGACTGCACCATTCAGGCCGCTGTCTGGAGGCGTCTTCTCTCTCTGCCTGTGGATTTCTTCTCCAGGTTCACTGCAGGTGACCTGGCCTTCAGGAGCATGGGAATAAACACCATAAGGAACATACTTACCGCCCTTACAGTGAATTCCGTTATGACAGTTGTTTTCTCTTCGGTGAACCTTTTACTGATGTTCCTGCTGGACTGGCAGCTGGCTGCTGTATCGGCTGTGCTGCTGGGACTCCAGACCATCTGCGTCAAACCACTTATCACAAAGCTTCTCCGGTACCAGAGCGAAGTGTTTACCCAGCAGGGAAAGAACGCAGGGCAGATCCTGCAGTTCCTCACAGGTATTCTCAAGCTCCGGGCTTCAGCTGCAGAGGAGAGGGCATATGGAGTATGGAACAAGACCTACCATTCCTGGATGGAAGCAGCGTACGGTGCAGGTAGAGTTGATGTGATCCTGAACTCGCTGAACGGCATGATACCCATCGTTTCAACCATGTTCCTCTACGCAATTGCGGCCAGTATGCACGGAGTTGAACTATCCACCGGCAGGTTCCTTGCATTCATCGCGGCATTCGCCGGTCTGCAGAATGCACTGGTTCAGATGTCTCTGGTTGCAGGAACATCACTGAACATCGTTCCCTTGTACCGCCGCATGTCACCAATACTGCAGGCCACCGCAGAGAATCCTCCCGGCAGGGCAGATCCCGGGACAATAAAGGGGGAGATCGAGATGAAAAATGTCTCGTTCTCATACGCGCCTGATACAGGGGAAGTTCTCAGGAATGTGAATCTCAGGATCGCCCCGGGGGAATTCGTGGCCATCACCGGAGCTTCCGGCAGTGGAAAATCAACAATTCTCAGACTTCTTCTCGGCTTCAACCATGCAGACAGCGGAGAGATCCTTTACGACGGCAAAGAAATAGGAACACTTGATATCTACAGGCTCCGCAGGCAGATAGGCATAGTGCTGCAGGATGGTAAGCTCATGGGTGGTGAGCTGTACAGGTGCATACTGGGCGCCAGGAACATGGACATGGATGCAGCAATAGAAGCAGCAAGGGCAGCCGGACTGGAAGATGAGATAAAAGCACTGCCCATGGGAATGGAAACCGTTATTCCCCCGGGCGGAGAAACCTTTTCAGGGGGACAGTGTCAACGTATCCTCATTGCCAGGGCACTGGTATCGAAACCCGTACTCCTATACTTTGACGAAGCCACCAGCGCTCTTGATAACCGTTCCCAGACCCTTGTCAGCAAAAGCATTTCCGAACTGGGCGCAGCCCGTCTGGTGATCGCCCACAGGCTGAGCACCATCCGTAAAGCGGACAGGATATATGTTCTTGAGCAAGGAAGCTTCACGGAAACAGGCACTTACGCTGAGCTTATGGAACTGAATGGAACCTTCCGAAGACTGGCAGAGAGACAGTTGATATAAGAAAAGCGGGCCCCTAAGGGCCCGCAAAACAGTTTTGTCTTACCCGATGCTTGGGCCGCAGGCGCAGCTCCAGGCTCCCAGACGGCCGCCTGCAACAGCAGCAAGTTCATCGTCGGAAAGCTTGTCGGAAGAGGGGAGAACTACATGGACATCGTCCTGCTTGCTCTCGTGGAAGGTTATCTTGTGACCGGGCGGGATCTGAAGACCGAATTCCTTGTTCAGAGTGCCGGCGGCATCCTTGAGAAGTGCGGCACGGAATGAAGAATCAGCTGCAGCCCTCTTGATGATCTTCTGCTTCAGCCCTTTTTGTTCCTCGTAGCCCATTCGCTCTCCTTTCGATCCGTGTTTAACAATATTCCCTTTTCAGTCAATACGCCATAAGCATTGTAACAATTGCTCAAACGAATCCACATGTCAACGGACTTAAAGCTGTTCAGGCGGCTGCCCCTTTGTCCAGCCGATCCATATATTTACATTTGATTCCTCAACCGGGAACAGGCGGTTCATGAGCCCTTCAGAAACAGTGCTGGTCAATATGCCCTGGGCGCCTGTGATACAACCTTCCCTTTCATTGGGATTGCTGAAGGCCATCCTTCAGCAGGCGGGATTCAGTTGTTCGGTCAGGTACTGCAATCTTGAATTCGCAGCCGATGCCGGGGAGCAGGCCTTCAGGGCAGTGCTGTGCACCATATCATCTGATTACATGAGAGACTGGGTATTCCGCAGGAGTGCGTTTTCGGAATTCCACTGTAATGACAGGGAGTATATCGATCTGGTCTACTCCAGAAATCCAATGAAACTCAGCAGAAGTGAGTTCACCGAAACTGCATTCAGCGTTCGCGATTCTGCAGAAGCTTTCGTAAAAAGAACAGCCGAATCAATTGCCGCCGGATCACCTCTTTTTGTGGGTTGCACCACATCAATGAATCAGCATGTGGCCTCCCTAGCTCTGCTTCGATACCTTCGGGAGCTGTCCCCGGAAACGGTTACCGTACTGGGAGGGGCAAACTGTGACGGAACCATGGGCCAGGCCACGCACCGATGGTTTCCATGGGTCGATTATGTGGTTTCAGGTGAAGCGGACGGTATCATTGTAAAAATTGCTGAACTTGTTTCGCAGTTTGGCAGCTCTCCACCACGTGAACTTCTGCCCTCGGGGCTTCTTGCTCCGGTTTACAGAACCGAGGGTTATCCGAAAACATGCAATGCTGTGTACGATGCTCTCGATGAACTTCCACTGCCTGATTACCGGGAGTATTTCCGGGCATTGGAGGAATCTCCCGGATGGCTTTCGGGGATGATCCTGCCCTCTCTTCCCGTTGAGACTTCCAGGGGATGCTGGTGGAGCAGCAGCGGCGGATGTTCCTTCTGCGGCATTGATCACACCAATGGCAGGTTCATCTCGAAGAATCCTGAAAAGGTGCAGCACGAGTTCCAAGAGCTTGTGGAACGGTACGGTACCGGAAGGATACAGACAGCGGACAATGTGATGGACCAATCCTATTTCAGTACTCTGCTCCCGGCGCTGTCCCGGGAAAAGAAACATTACAGGCTGTTCTATGAGGTGCGTCCCACAGAGTCCCCAAGGAAGGTAGAACTACTGGAGCAGGCGGGGATCAACTGGATTTGGTCGGGTATCGAGAGCCTCAGCACCAAAGTGCTTTCACTTGCCAACAAGGGCGTCAAAGCCTGGCAGAACATTCAGTTTCTGAAGGAATGCAGGTCTCGGGGTATTTATGTGGGATGGAACCTTATGTGCGATTTTCCCGGAGAGGATGACCGATGGTACAGCGAGATGGCGGAACTGCTCTCTCTCTGTGTGCACCTGCAGCCCCCTGCGGCATGCGCCAGAGTCAGGCTGGACCGGTACAGCGAATACCACAGGAACCCGGAAAAATACCGCCTGAAACTGAGACCCGCCAGGCTCTCAAGATACATCTATCCGCTCACTGAGGATCAGCTTGAAGAGCAGGTCTACTTCTTTGAAGACACTGACAGGTGGGCGGATCCGCAGTTTGAGTCTATTTTGAACAGACCGGGCATCAGCAGTGTTAAAAGCTCTGTAGACAGGTGGATGAAGGTCTTTCATTCCAGAGCTCCTGCCGTGCTCAGCATTCTTGATGACGGAGCAGTCTCCACGGTAACCGACAGCAGGATCCCTGATTTCCCTGTTGCCTGGCAGTTCACGGGAATCGAAAGGGAAGCTCTTCTGGCTTCCCATCAGGCTCCCCCTGAAAAAGACATGGAAATGAGATTCCCAGGCATTCTGAAAAAACTGGAAGAACTGGGGCTTTTGGTTCTGCTGGACGGGCATGCAGTGGGCCTATGCCTTCACGGTGAGGTTAATCCGCTACCTGATGTTTCTGAGTATCCCGGCGGCGGACTGATCTCTCCGGCCATGAGGAGGAGGATGGAGAGAGGGGGATCCCCATGAGTAAAAGGTGTGTGTTCCTGAACATGCCCTTTACAGGTCTTGTCCGGCCGTCACCGGCGCTGGGAGTTCTTCAGGCGGTGTTGAAACACAGCGGAATAGAAACTGAAACCATATACGCCGACCTGCTGTTTGCCGGGAAGGCCGGCCTTGAAAACCTCACCGCCGTTGGTCGAATACCGCCCCATGAGTTGTTCGGTGACTGGGTGTTCGCTCCCGGTGCCTTTATAGACCATCACCGGGATGACAGGGAATACCTGGAACTTGTTTACAGAAGGAACAGACCTCACATAACCATGTTACCGGAGGAGTTCATAGAATACGCGTTCAGGCTTCGGGAGTTCGGTATGTCGTTCCTTGAAGAGCTTTCCGAAATCGTGGCAGGGGATGCACCGGCCATTGTGGGCTGCAGCTCCACCCTTCAGCAGCATGTGGCATCCCTGGCAATACTGCGCATGATAAGAGAAAGAAATCCCGGCACAGTTACCCTGCTGGGAGGAGCCAACTGCGAGTCTGTGATGGGGCTCACCGCTCACAGGTGTTTTCATTGGATCGACTACCTAGTTTCCGGGGAAGCTGACCAGCTGATAGTGCCGCTTGTGGAGGGCATTCTGTTAAAAGGAAGTCACATCCCCGCGGAAGAGATTCCCTTTGGAGTAATGGCCCCTGTTCACAGGAAGACGGGATACCCAAAGCCGATTGAAAGGGCAGTGCTTCTTTATATGGAGGATCAGCCTCTGCCGGACTACACAGACTACTTCAGGATGCTGAAGGAAATGCCTGTTCTTGCCGAAAGGATCAAACCTTCAATTCCCCTGGAGACATCCAGGGGGTGCTGGCACACCCATGCGGCAGGAGGCTGCACCTTCTGCAGCCTGAACGGTGAGGCAGGGAGCTTCAGGACCATGTCACCGGGGAAAGCTGCTTCTTACATCAAAGAAGCCGGTGAGACATACACAGCAGGCAGAATGCAGATGATGGACAATGTACTTCCTCGGGAGTACCCCGGCCAGATGCTGCCTCTGCTTGACGGGGAAGAAGGCCCAAACCTTTGGTACGAAGTCAGAACCGGGCTTGATCCCGGGGAACTCCATTCTTTGCATTCAGCTGGTGTAAAGTGGATCTGGGCCGGGATAGAGAGCCTGCATGACGATTTGCTGAAGCTGATGAACAAGGGTTCCACAGCCTGCAGGAACATCAGATTCCTTAGGGACTGCAGGAAAACTGGAATATTCACCGGCTGGAATATCATCACCGACTTCCCGGGTGACGAAGACCGCTGGTACCGGGAGATGGCGGAACTTATCCCCCTTCTTTACCATCTGCAGCCACCCAGAGCACTGATGCGGCTAAGGTTCGACCGATTCAGCCGCTATCACGGTTATCCTGGCATGTACGGGCTGCAGCTGACACCATCATTACTATACAGGTACATTTACCCGGTTGCTGAAGAAGATCTCGCAGATCTGGCCTATTTCTTCGAGGACGATGAGAGGCAGAAGAATCCCGCCTTTTCTGCACTGCTTCACCGTCCCGGGATCAGAGCGCTTACAGAAGCAGCAGCCCTCTGGTCAAAAAAGTTTTACTCACCTGATGTTCCGGTGCTCACAATGGAACCGGAGGGTGATGGAGCGGTGATCACCGACACAAGATCGGGCAGTTCCGTCTACACTATTGAAGCCCCGGTATACTCCGCTCTCAGGGCGTTTGAAAGAGGCGGGAATGCGAAAGCAGCTGAGGTTATCATGACCTGTGAAGGTTTTACATCGATGGATGCTGAGGAAGCGCTGAACAGCCTTCGGGAGCTTCAACTGGTTGCCACTGCCGGAGACAGGACAGTGAGCCTGCCCATTACAGGCAATGCTGTTCCACTCCCGGGGCCCCGGGAGTATCCGGGGGGATACATATGCCGGGAATGACAGCGGATGCATCTTATGTGATATTGTACCCTTAACTCTTCACCGCTGAGGAGAGGCCCATGGATTTCTCTTTCGACAGACCGTCCATTTCCGTTCAATGGCACATAACCACCGAATGCGGGAACAGGTGCAAACACTGTTACGTATTCGACGAGGCCACATACGAGACTGAAAGGGCCAACACCCTTTCATTCCAGGGACTGATGCAGGTGCTGGACCGTCTTGAGGAATTCGAAAGGGAGAGGAATGTTTCAATAGAGCACTTCACCATTTCCGGCGGCGACCCTTTTCTCCGTCCTGACTTCGACAGGTTCCTTACAGTACTCAGAGATCACGAAAAAGCATTCAGAATACTTGGAAATCCGGAAACTCTCACAGAAGACAGAGCAGCACGTCTGAAAGAGCTGGGAGTGGATATCTTCCAGATGAGTCTGGATGGTCTGGAACCCGTTCACGACCATTTCAGGTCTCCAGGCAGTTTCAGAAGAACCATCGAAGCCCTGGACCGGCTGAAACGTCACGGCATCCGGAGCAATATCATGTTCACTCTCTATCCCACGAATGCAGATCAGCTGATACCGCTGATGAAATTCGTGGCACTGGAAACATCCGCAGTTTCCTTCAGCTTCGACATAGGGTCGTTCGTTGGTAACGCCAAGAGCATAAGGGAGAAGTGGTTCTCGAAAAAGCAGCTCCATGACCTGATGTCGGAGTACATCGACGTGAAGCACAAGCTGAGAACAGAGGGGCAGCCGGTGGCAATGCGGGAAAAGCCCAATCTTCTTAAACTGGCCCAGTTCGAGAAGGGCATGCTCCATCCGGTGGGCATCAGCTCTCATCCTATAATCTCAGGCTGTCTCGCAGGCTGGAATTCCATCTCCATCCTCAGTGACGGAACGGTGATGGCATGCCGCAGGCTGCCCATCCCGGTGGGAAAACTTCCGGAGCAGTCTTTCGGAGAGATCTTCCTTGGGAACGAACTGATGAAGAAGTTTCGAAGACCTGAATTCTACGCCTCATGTGGCGTGTGCGACTTCTACCAGTCATGCAGGGGCTGCCCGGCGAATGTGTACGGAGTTACAGGAGATCCATTTGCTGAACATCCTTTCTGCTTCAGGAACGATATTGACAGAAAGACCGCGGAAGCCGACCTTATTCCCGAAGGACCTCCTCTCACCACCACAGCCGACGAGGAATTCGAATGGTTCGCCGGTAAATTCAGAAAGGTGGACAGTGCAAAGGTAAGGGAATTCCTGAACAAAGAAGAGCTTCAGTCGCTGTTCGTAGACCTTACATACGATTCCGAGGCAAAGGATGCTTTCCTCAGGGAACCTCGGGAATTCCTGGAAAGAAGGAACCTGTCAATTGAGGATGAACAGCTGTTCTTCCTGATGAACCACTTTTCAGGAGAGCCCCTGGGCCCCCTTGCCGAAACGGTGGAGTGTTTCATATGCGAGTCCATGATCAAGTTCGAGAAACAGGTGGTGGCGAACTACCTCGGGGGATTGCAGATCTAACCTGTATCCAAACCACTAGATCCATCGAACAACCCGGTTACCATGTTTCCCAGTTGTACATTTATGTGTACGGGGATCATCTGTTCACCAAGAATTAAGGTGCTTGGCATATCCTATTCGGTGAATTCCGGGTAGAGTATCTCCGGGCATTCGGAGCAGAGACTATGGCTGAATTCAGCTTCTGAATTGCTTGATATGTAGCTTTCTATCTATGTCCAGCAGCCTTCATCATTTCTTATCCTTTTGCATGAAGGGCAGATAGGTACGAGACCCCGCAGGGTCTTCACCTGACTCAAAGCTCTTTCAAGCTGAAGATTCAGCGTTTTAAGCTCTGTGTTCTAAATGCTTAAAACATTCTTTCCTACAAGAATACTCCTGGGTTCCCCCCAATCCTCCCGGGGGTTTTCTCGTATCTATCGAATCCTGACATGCGCAACAGATCTCATTCTTTCATACTACCTTTTACCTCAGTATGACTTTCGAGGTATACAAATGTATACATCATCCATGTGAGACAGTGAACCGATCATGAGTGCATGCTCTGCTGTTAAGCAGATAACACGGATCATGGTCGGCAGGGCACCTGACGAGAGGATGGGCCGCCGGGCGCTTCACCCTTCACCGGGAGGTGAGAGGTGGGCGCTTGTTGCGTATACCCGGACAGATACAAACCAAGGCGGCCGAAGAACACACTCCTTTACAGGTTACTGGATTCCCATTACGAGGAATTCAGGGATGTGTACGACGACCGCTTCTCCAAGCGCTACGGCTACTGGCGTCCTGTAACCGACGAAGTCGTTGAAAAGTATCTGCGATGCGGCGATCCGCAGTATGGTTTTGCGAGGATCCGGTGCAAAGAATGCGGTGCCGAATACCTGAGAGCCTTTTCATGCAAGTGTCGCGGATTCTGTCCTTCCTGTTCGAAGAGGAAGTCTCTGGATATTGCAGTCTTCCTTGAGGAAGAACTCTTCAGACCGGTTTCTCACCGGCACTGGGTATGGAGTGTTCCGAAGATGCTCAGGCTGCA
>CAZXEF010000104.1:0-6552 GCA_964639605.1 uncultured bacterium
GGTCTCTGCCACTCCCCTGCCTGCGGCGACATCCACCTGACCGTCCACCTTGCCGCTCAGATGGTCCAGTACCCTGATGGAGCGGGAGTGGAGGTCGTGGAATCCCATGGCTGAGAGGGATCCTTCTTCCCCGGAGGGTTCAGGTATGTCCGCGGGTCCGGGGAAGGAGAAGCCGGCCTGAACCTTACCTTTCATGGAGGCCAGTGCGTTGTTCACCATTTCCCCGGGATCCAGCAGGTTCTTGGTGTAGGCTGTTCCGATCATCCCGTCCCTGATAATCCTAAGCGCATAACCGGACTGAATGGTCGCGGACATCTCCGTCGCCTTCCCGTTCCTCATCGAAAGCGAGCTGGCATCATCCCTTGAATGGAATACTTCGGCCTGGTCTGATACCCGGGCCGCGAGTTCCAGGAGTTTCTTGATCTCGGGAAAATCGGTCATGTCAGGCACCTCCTACTACCATCTTGCGAATAAGGACGCTTGGACCTCCCAGGGCTGATTTGATGTTCATCTGCCCCTTCCCGCACCCGCCCCTCTCGGAGAGCTCCATCTCATCGCCCACCGCCTCTATGCTCTGAAGGGTGGAGAACAGGTTCCCCATAATGTTGATGTCCCTTACCATCGGACCAATCTTTCCGTCCCTGACAAGGAACCCGTACTGCGCCCCGAAGGTGAAGTTCTCCCCGCTGGTCTGTCCGCCCTTGCCGTCAAGGAGGTAGAGTCCGTCGCCCAGCATTCCCAGCAGATCCTCCAGGCTGTTACCGCCCGGCCTGATATAGATCGTCCCCATTCTCACTATGGGCTCGAACCTCATGTCCTCGGCGACCGCATGGCCGCTCACAGGTTCCCCGAACCCCTTTGCGGTGCTTCGGGAATGCAGCCTTCCGGTAAGGACCCCATGGTCCATCAAGGTAACGGGCTTCACGGCAACACCCTCGTCATCGTACCTGTAATAGCCTATCTGTCCCGGAATGGTGGAGTCGGCCACGATAGTGACCGCTTCTGAACCCAGCTTCTCTCCTAGGGCCATCTTGGCCCTGAGGCTGGGGTTGTCCTCTATTATGTCCGCCTCGCTGAAGTGACCGAATGCTTCATGGGTGAAAACCCCGGCCAGGCTGGGATTCAGAACAACATCGTAGGTGCCGCCCTTTACCGGCTGTGCGTCCAGAAGCCTGCCTGCTATCAGGGACCTCTCGATGAACACTTCTTCTCTGTCAAGCAGCCTGTTGAATCCGTCGGCCCCGCCGATGGCGATCCGGACGTTCTGGACCAGGCTGCCTTTCTTGGCAACCACCTCGCCGGCTATGTTGGTCGTTACAAGCTCCTCGGATACCGACGTTCCTTCCGAATTCACATAGAACTTCTCCCTGCCGATCTCCCTGTAGGAAAGGCTGGTGGTCTCTATGCAGGGCTGCTCCAGCATAAGTTCATTGTATTTCCTGGTCAGGCGTATCTTCTCGTCGATGTCCATACGTCTTGGATCACCGTCAAGCTGAAGTCTCATGACTTCATTTACTATGGGCACTTCCGCAAGCTCGGTCTTCTTGCCTCCTGTGGCGACGATGGTCTCGGCTCCTTCGCCGGCCAGCTCGATGGCCCTCGGGACATCCTCCTCCCTGGTCACGGTAGCCGAGGAGAAGCCTCCCCGCCTCCCGACCCGGATGACATAGCCATCGGTCCTGTTGGACCCGACGCTCTTTATCTCTTTCCCTACGAAATCCACCAGAGTCTCCGTCTTGATCTCATATCGTATATCAATGAAATCAGCCTTTACCCCATCGATCATCGACCTGAGTCTGTCAAGCATCGGTAAGCTCCCTTCGTATTCCGCTTTCCTGGAAAAGCACCAGAATCAACAGTCAGCCTGTTCAATATAAGCTATTTCCATGATCCGTCACGGAGATATGAAGGTTCTTTCATGTGTGCCTGCTTGACCGCCGCTCCCGGCAGAAGCATTTTCACAGGAACGGAATGTAGATTTTTATGTTCTTCCTCTGCACAATGTAACCCTGGAGGCCCCAATGAAATTGTATCTGTCGTTTCTCATATTCATCCTGGCCGCTGCGGCGGCCGCTCAGCCCCCCGCGACGTACGATCTGCGTGATGTGGGCGGGGAAAACTATGTCACCTCCGTGAAGAGCCAGCAGGGAGGTACCTGCTGGACCCACGGGGTCATGGCCTCGATGGAGGGAAACCTCCTCATGACGGGTAACTGGGCGGCTGCGGGGGAGACCGGGGAACCGAACCTGGCCGAATACCATCTGGACTGGTGGAACGGCTTCAACCAGCACAACAATGACGATCTTGATCCTCCCACCGGAAGCGGTCTGACGGTACATGAGGGCGGCGACTATCTGGTGGCCTCGGCCTATCTCACCAGGGGAGAGGGAGCCGTCAGGGACATAGACGGCCAGTCCTACCAAACCCCCCCGCTAAGGTATTCGGATACTTACCATTACTACTACCCCAGGGAGATCTCCTGGTATATCGCCGGAAGCAACCTCGAGAACATCGACACCATCAAGCAGGCCATCATGGACTACGGTGTGATGGGGACCTGCATGTGCTACAGCGGGTCATTCATCAACGGCGAGTACGAACACTACCAGCCCCCTTCCAGCACCCTCGATCCCAATCATGCCGTCTCCATCGTTGGATGGGACGACAACCGGGTCACCCAGGCTCCCCTCCCCGGCGCGTGGCTCTGCAAGAACAGCTGGGGCACGAGTTGGGGCTACGACGGCTACTTCTGGATTTCCTATTACGACAAGCATGCCTGCCAGAACCCAACCATGGGAGCCGTATCCCA
Organism: uncultured bacterium; assembly: GCA_964639605.1. GTDB lineage: Bacteria > Fermentibacterota > Fermentibacteria > Fermentibacterales > JCC-6 > Aegiribacteria. Next base: position 2,810 of record CAZXEF010000104.1, read on the forward strand.
CAGGGATGTTGAGTTAATGCAGTACGACAGAGTGTACTATCACGATTACCATGGATGGCGTGACGATCTTACCACAGCATCCGAAGCCTTCAATACATTCACCTGCCAGGAAGACGAGATGCTGGAAGCCGTGAGTTTCTTCACCGCCGATGAGAACGTGACCTACACGGTGAGGATCTACGACACATTCTCCAGCGGGCAGCTTTCGGGGGAACTTGCTTCGATAACGGGTACCGCCGAATGCATCGGTTTTCATACCGTGGACCTGTCCAGCCCCGTGGAGATCACGGAGGGGGAAGAATTCTACGTGTATCTGGACCTATCCAGCGGCGGTCAGCCCTTCGACTGCACTTCGGACGTACCGGTGCTCCTGGGAGCCCAGAGCAGGACTATCGTGGAATCCAGGGCAGACCCGGGAGAGAGCTTCTTCATGAGCGGTTCCACCTGGACCGACCTCCAGACGGTGGACACCACAGCCAACTTCTGTATAAAGGCCCTTGCGGATACATCGAGCCTCTTCGTTTCCCCTCAGGGCGGCACCACGGCCGGACCGCTTACCGTTGACCCGCTGTTCCCCAATCCCTTCCGGTCTCAGGTGAGCATCCCGTTCAGCATCTCAAGCCCCGGTGCCGTGAGCATAACTGTTTACGACCTGTCCGGAAGACAGGTGAGGATGATTTCCGTTGGAGAGCTGGAGGCGGGGGGTCATACCGCAGTCTGGTCGGGGACCGACGACAGTGGCAGCGAACTGGGTTCCGGCATCTATTTCCTGAGGGTAGAGACGGCTGATGCGGCGGTGACCAGGAGGGTGGTCCTTGCAAGGTAGGACACCGGCTTCATGAGGATCAGCTGTATATGATCGATAGTCTTGACCTGATGTAGGAAGACAGGCTCTCCCGCCAGTCCGGCAGCGAGAGAGCCGCTTCCAGCAGATCCAGCTTCACTGAGGCAGCTGCTTCCATCGGCGGTCTCGGGGCGTCCAGATCGAGTTCGGTGGAGAGACAGGGTACGACAAGGTCCGGAGAAAAACCGGCGATACGCATGATGTGCCTTGCAAGTTCGTACCGGCTCGCGGCTTCCCCCGCGTTCACCATGTGATAGGTTCCGCAGGGATAATCCCGCAGAAGCTTGAGTATCCCCTCTGCAAGGTCAGAGGTGTGAGTAGGTGAACCGACACAGTCTCTCACCACGGAGATGCTGCCTGAACTGGATGCCTTCCCGAGTATCCTCGCAACGAATTTCATGTCCCTCGGTCCCCCTCCGAAGAGCCACCCGGTCCTCACTATCCAGTGGGCGGGGCAGAAGGTCCTGACCGCTTTTTCTCCGAAGAGCTTGCTCCGACCGTACTGATTGGCGGGGGATGGTAGATCGTACTCCATGTAGGGGGAGTTCTTCATGCCGTCGAAAACGGCGATGGTGGATATATAGACAAGTGGTATGTCCCTTCTTCCGCATTCTCCGGCAGTAACCTCAGCGCCAAAGGAATTGGTGCGGAAGGCGTAGACCCGGTCCCTCTGACATCTGTCCACATCCGTTGAAGCCGCAAGGAGAAGCACAAGCTCGGGAGAGAAACCGTCCAGCGCGGCGGACACTTCCGATCTTGCCGCCACATCGCATTCCGACCTTGAAAGCGCTACAACCTCGTGCTCTTTTCTCCATACAGGGACCAGGTCCGAACCCAGCATCCCAGACGCCCCCAGTACAAGTACTTTCATGGAGTAACCTTCCCTGATGATTGTGAGGGTCCGCATCCGCATTCTCTCCTGAATATACCCCTCACTCGGCCTCCTGAGGGTTCAGGAGGTCCTTGATGACCCTGAGTTTCTCCTTCAGCAGATCAGGATCATCGGCCTCCGCCACCAGTCTGAGATAAGGCTCGGTGTTCGACGGGCGTATGTTGAACCACCACCTCGGGAACTCCAGCCTGTATCCGTCGAAGTCGTACATGGCGGTGGGGGTCTCGGTCGAGGAGAAGTAATCCCGGACCCGGTCCATGGCCGATGCCTTGTCCTCTATCCTGAAATTGATCTCACCGGAGTTGGCGTAGATATCTATCGAATCGACAATGCTGGAGAAACTCTCTCCCACCGCTTTCCTCCCGGCCAGTATGTTCAGCACCAGAATAGCAGCCAGCATTCCCGAATCGCAGCAGTAGAAGTCCCTGAAGTAGTAGTGCCCCGCAAGTTCGCCGCCGTATATGGCTCCCAGTTCCCTCATCTTCATCTTTGCGTGGGAATGCCCCACCTTCCACATGAAGGGCTTTCCGCCCATGCGCTCTATGAACTGGATGACGCCCCTGGAAGTTCTCACATCGTGAAGCACCCAGCCCTTCTCCCGCTCCAGGAAGTGCATACCGAGAACCGCCGTGATCACATCAGGGCGGACGAACCTCCCGGTCTCATCGATGAACATCACCCGGTCGCCGTCGCCGTCGAAGATCACTCCTGCGTCCAATCCCTTCCTTGCCACCAGTTCCCTGAGCGCCATTGTGTTCTGCTCCTCCAGGGGATTGGGAGGATGGTTCGGAAAGCTCCCGTCCATGGTGTCGAAGATGTACTCCGGGCCATCACCAAGAACGTCCCTTGCAATAAGGGATGCCATTCCGTTGGAACAGTCCACTGCCGTTCTGAGGTTTGACTGGTCTTCCATGAAACCAAGGAGGAAGGAAACGTACTCTTCCTTTATCCCTGGAAGCTCCACCACCCTTCCGCTCAAGGCTGCGGGCGGTTCGCGCCCATCCAGGACCATCCGCTCCAGCCGGGCCAGACCGGTTTCGTACCCCACAGGGACCGCGCCGGACCTGGATATCTTCAACCCGTTGTACTCCTTCGGATTGTGGGAGGCAGTTATCTGGACCGAAGCGGCAAATCCATGGGCAGCAGTGGCATAGTAGACCATGGGCGTAGTGGCCAGGCCCATGTCGAAGACGTCCGAGCCGGAATCGACTATTCCCCGGGAGAGGAACCGCAGTATTTCCGGTGTGGATTCGCGGCAGTCGTAACCTACCAGTACCTTATCCGCCTGCAGGAGCCTCGGCAGGTTGAATCCGATCCGGTAGACAGTCTCACCGTCCAGGTCCTTTCCGTAGACCCCCCTGATATCGTAGGCCTTGAATGCTTTCACATGTTCACGACTCCGGATCCCTGCCGTTATCGGTGTTCTTCGAGAACTGAATCCAGTTCGTCACGAAGAACGGACATGCTGAAGGGTTTCACCAGACTTCCGGAGAAGCCGTAATCGAGGTAGCTGGACAGGACAGGGTTGTTGGCGTATCCGCTGGACACAATGGCCTTGACATCGGGATCGAGCTTCCTTAGCTCGTTGATGGCAGCCTCGCCCCCCATTCCACCGGGCACGGTGAGGTCCATGATCACGACATCGAAGGATTTCTTCGACGACATTCCCAGCCCGAAGAGTTCCACCGCCTGATGGCCGTCCGTGCACTCGGTAACCTCGTGTCCCAGGGCCTTCAGCATGGAACCCAGCACTTCCCTTACCTTATGGTCATCATCCATTATCAGTATCCTGAGTTCTTTAGGGTTACTGCGGGTCCGGGATATCCCTCTCTTCTTCTCCTTGGCGGCCGGTCCTCCCATTGCAGGGAGATAGATGATGAACTCAGTTCCCCTCCCCTCCTCGGATACGACCCTTATTGTCCCCGAGTGCCGTTTCACGATGGAGTAGCTGGTGGCCAGACCCAGTCCGGTCCCCTCCGGCTTGGTGGTGAAATAGGGATTGAATAT
>CAZXEF010000104.1:6652-9788 GCA_964639605.1 uncultured bacterium
CGGATGCTGAACTGCACTGCGTCCCTGACGCAGGATTCGACATCAACCGATTCCTTTACCGGGACTCCTCCCCTGGCAAATGTAAGAAGCTGTCTAGTGAGGACCGTTGCCTCCTGGATGGATTCCTCCGTCTCCTGCAGGAAATGGTCTATGAGGGATGGGTCCTTCTCTTCTCTGGCCAGGGATATGCTGCCCTGAATGGCCATGAGCAGGTTGTTGAAATCATGGGCTATTCCGCCGGCCAGAGTTCCGATGGACTCAAGGTGTTCTATGTTCAACAGTTCCTCTTCCATTCTCCTCTGGTCGGTAATGTCCCGTATGATCCCCTCTATGTAGTCCGGTTCCCCTTCCCTTCCGGCAACCATCCTGGCGCTGATGGAGCCGAGGAAGGTCGATCCGTCGACCCGCCTGAGTTCGGCCTCGAAACCCTGGACTTCCTCATCGTCGGACAGGCTCTGCATCAGCTCCTTTCTCCTGGAGGAATCAACATACAGGTCCTTGACCGTTATATCCTTCAGGTCTGTTTTGTCCTGTCCGCGGAACATCCTGATCATTTCCGGATTGGCCGATACTATCCGTCCTCCGCTTTCCAGCGTAGTGCGGTACACGGCCACGGGGATGTTGCTGAACAGGTCACGGTACTGGTCCCTGGTCTCCTTGAGCTCATCCTTGGTCCTCAGCGATTCGGTAAGGTCCAGGGTGAGTATGACCACCTTGTCAACAGCCCCATCATCATCCATGAGTGCGTAGAAATGGTGGGAGATGAACTCCGCTCCTCCGGGGGCTGGATTGGTTATCCTGAGTATGGGGATGAAGAGTTCTCCACCTTCCCTGTAGACCTTTTCCACATCACTGATGCAGCTACCCAGGTAGGAATCCCTTCTGTCCATCCTCAGCTCCTTGCGGGGAACCATCTTCTCCTTGAGGTCCTCTACGGATTTACCCCAAATGGCTCGCCAGGAGGCATTGGCCAGCAGGAGCGTACCAAACCTGTCGTGGACCGAAACCCCCACCGGGGAGTTGTCGACTATTGCCTGCAGGAGCTTGTGTTGTTCCTTCAGCCGCCTTTCGGTCTCCTTTCGCTGTGTGAGATCCCTGATGGAGATCAGAACGGCCTCGGTGTTACGGTAGATCATGGGGGTGGCCGACAGCTCGGCGGGCAGTATCCCCTGCTTTTTCCTGAGCCCGGTTTCCAGTACCTGTGTGCTCCTCTCTTCGAGGCCGCCGGGCTGGAAGAGAGCCGCGAGCCTGATCCTGTCAGCCTCGTGGAAGAGCCTCATCGGAGGCAGTGTGTATATCTCCTCCCTGGGAAGCCCAGTCATGTTGCAGAAGCTTGTGTTCACGAAGAGTATCCTGTCCATGGTGCATATCAGGATACCGTCCATGGTGTTCTCTATAACGGTGCGATAGCGCTCCTCACTCTCCGCCGTACGTCTCTGCTCCTTGACGACTTCGGACAGGTCCTTGAGTATCACTACCCTGTCCTCAGTACCGGGGATGAAATCAACATTGGCCCGCATGAAACGCTGACCCCCGGGCACGAGCACCCTGAGAGTGTAGGTGGAGGGAGGATTGCCCGTTCCGCTAGCCCTGTCGTTGAAGTAGCCGGTCAGCCTCTCCTTCTCATCATCCGGTACGAAGTTCTCCCATCTTGCCTTTCCGATGATCTCATCGATCCTGACGTCCAGGACGTCTTCGGCATGGGAGCTTAGGTCGATGACAGTGCCCTGCCTGTCCAGGACGATTACAACATCCTCCGTGAGCCTCAGCACAGTACTGAGCTTCGACCGGCTGAGGCGAAGCTGGTCCATTACATCGGCTACTATTTCCGTTGCCTCTGGGCCTGATTTTCTGTGGGTTTTCCTGACATCTGACATTCGGTTCTCCTGGGGAAATTTTGGTCAAATATTAGTATACCATTCCATCCGGACTGCTTACAACCCTTCCGGAACCCTCCGCCTGTACTGTCCCAATGCCGATATCATCATGGCCGAGATCATGAGGAGCCCGCCGGCAGATCCCTGCAGAGTTACCTTCTCATCGAGGATTAGCCACCCACCCACAAGAGCGAACACCGTTTCCAGGCTCATGATAATGGCGGCATGGGCGGGATGTGCCTTCTTCTGGGCCACGACCTGCAGTGTGTAGGCTATTCCAACCGAGATCAGACCTCCGTACAGCAGCGGGACAGCGGCGTCCGCCGCGCCCTGTGCCGAGAAGGTCTCGAAGAGGGCGGCGGACGCCAGGCTCAGAATAGAGCATAGCCCGAACTGCACGGCAGCCAGTGGAAGAGCCCGATGCTTCCTCATAAGCCTTGATATTATCTGGATGTGAAAGGCCCAGAAGAAAGCTCCTGAAAGTACTATCAGGTCACCCGTTGCCATCCTGGCGGAACCGGCGGCGGACAGAAGGAACATTCCTCCGGCGGCAAGGGCTGACCCGGTCCAGGTGCGCCATCCTGCGGACTGTCCGATGAAAACGCCTATCAACGGTACGATAATGACGTACAGGCCTGTGACGAAGCCGGCGTTGCCGGCTGTGGTGTATACGAGGCCGATCTGCTGGAGGGACGCTCCTGCGAACAGCACCAGCCCAGCGAGCATGCCGTCCTTCAGCGGGACCCTGAGCCCTTCGTATCTGCCCCTTCTTCTCCTTGCGAATATCAGGGGAAGAAGGACTGCCGTACCCAGGGCGAATCTGATACCGTTGAACAGGAACGGGCCGATATGTTCCATCCCCGCTCTCTGGGCCACGAAGGCGAAACCCCAGATAGAAGCGGTAAGCAGCAGGAGCAGGTCGGACTTCAGAACATGCCTGTCTATGTTCTTACCGCATTTCATGAATATCCGTTTCCATCCTTGAGTTTGACATGGTTCACCCATGCGCAATTATGAAATAAGTCAGTCAAAGCGCAACTGCAATGTTTCCCTGCTCTCCTGCCGTTATCAGGATATGCCCATCTATCATCACTTCCTTTCTATACTACTTGACGAGAGAAAAACATTGGTTATCATCTATGTGCGGTTTGCATATAGATGATAGATACACTATGCAGGAACATCAGGATGCCGGAAGGAGGATCATGCCGGGCGGAAGAGGATGGGGAGGACAGAGAGGGTGCCGAAGAAGGATAAAC
>CAZXEF010000105.1:0-9785 GCA_964639605.1 uncultured bacterium
GGTCATCAATATGCTGGCCCAGGCAAGGAAGGAAGCTTAATGGCGAAGCCGGCATCAGGTAGAAGTCACAGGATCAGGCACGCACCGGAGATCGATCTCCTCCCGGTGATGAACCTCTTCTGCGTGATCATACCGTTCCTGCTTCTCAGTGCCTCCTTCCTGGAAATATCCATTATCGAAATGGCCCCCACCGAGGGCATCAGTACCTCCGGTGCCGGCACCACAAGTCTGGCCCAGTCCGAAGAACAGCAGCTCCAGCCCAAGGTCATAATGACAGCTGAGCAGATGTTCCTCGGGACCGTTTTCGGCACCAGACCCATATGTAATGTGACCCAGGAGTACCGGGACGGCGGGCTCGTGGACACCTACGATTATCAGGCACTCTCGGAAGCCCTGGGGGATTTCCGGGAGGAGCTGGACAGGGAGTTTGCATCAATACCGGTGCACAAGATAACGATTCTCACCGAGGACAATGTCAGATATGACAACATTGTCATGGCCATCGACGTATGCGCTGACCATGGCTTCGATCAGCCCGGGCTTCAGGTGGCGGCGTACAGCGTTCTTCAGAGGCAGCTGGAATCCATGACAGCTTCGGGAGGTGAGTAGAAGTGAGCAGTGCGCCCTCCAAAAGGCATCTTCCCCTTCTTCTTGGCCATAAGAAGAACAAGGCCATGATCAGGGGCAAGGACAAGAAGGTCTCCCTGAATCTCACCTCGATGATAGATATGTTCACCATTCTGGTTGTGTTCCTTATTAAAAGCTACAGCGCTGAGGGCCAGATAGTTACAGTGAGCGATGCCCTGACCCTGCCCCATTCCAGGTCCGATCAGACAGTGGAGCTCAACCTGGAGATAATGGTGACCGGTGAAGCCATTATGGTGGATGGCGAACCCGTCGTTTTTATCGACCAGACGATACTCAGCCAGGGCAACCCGATCCCCGTCCTCGTGGAGCGGCTTTCCGACCATCTGGAATATACCAGGCTCATGCGGGGTATAACGGATGATGAGGAAATGAAGGTCAACATTCAGGGTGATGTGGCTATTCCAGCGATTCTCCTTCAGAGGGTAATGAGCAGTTGTGCGGCGGCTGGCTACTCCACCCAGAACCTGACCGTTATCAAGGTGGAAGGCGGCGATGAGGAATGACTCCTGAGAGGAATGACGAGAAGAAGGTCCTGGCCATCGCCATCATGCGCGACGGCAAAGTCGTGGGTAAGCTGATCCCCGGCAAGGAACCGGTCAGGATGGGGACAGGGTACAATAACAACATTGTGGTGGAAGGAGCCGGGCTTCCCGATAGCATGGTGCTGATAACCCCCGGCGAGGATTCGGAAACCTGGCTCCTGAGACTGGCGGAGAACATGGATGCCACCATCGAATCGATCGACGGGGCTACCCTGAAGTTTTCCGACCTCCGTGATCTGGGCATCTTTCCCCTGGACCCGGACAGTTTCTACCTTCTCAATATCAAATACCAGGATCAGGGCCAGATAAACGCCGGGCCTTTCGTCATCCATTTCGGGTTCATTGCTCCCCCGAAGGTGACCAGATCCCAGGAGAAGAAGGATAAGAAACAGAAAGCCGAGAAGGCTTCTCCGGAGCAGGAACAGAAGAAGGACGACAGGGTCCTGAAGATCGTGGTGGAAGATTCGGAAGGCAAGACGGAACTCATTCCCAACGCCGGTCTCATGACCGTGGGGGAGGCGGAGTACAATACGGTAACAGCCAGGAACATCGGACTTCCGCGCATCCATACGCTCCTGGAACCCCATGAAGGCAAGTACATGATGAGGCTTATTCCGGGCATCAAGGGTGGGGTGGAGGTCAAGGGAAGCGTCATTCCCTTTCACACCCTGATCGAGCGCGACCTGATGCAGCAGGAAAAGCCCGGCGAACCGTACATCTGGGTTTTTGACAAGAACGTGACCGGTGTCTTCACCCTGGGCAACAAGGAGGTCTTCTTCAGCTTCACAGAACCGGCGGTGGTCCTGGAGAAGAAGGATGAATCCAAGTACGAGATCCCAAGGAAAAAGTACGTGGCTGCGGAGTACAACTGGGAGAACTTTGCTACGAGGCCCCATGAGGACATAGCCATGAAGGGTCACAGGGAGGAATCCAACCGGATCGCCATAATCCTGGGGTTGGGCCTCGCTCTTGCCCTCCTTTCCGGAGCGGTCCTTGACAGATTCGTCACCGTCATCCACGAGACGAAGGAGCAGAAACTGCGCAGTGCTCCCACAGCCAGGGTGGCTACACTGGCAAGTCAGAACAGGCAGACCCAGGGCATCGGCGAGGAGATAATCACCGACATGAACATCGGTGAGGAAACGGTGGCCGTTGGTTCGGGCGGCGGTGGTCCCGCTGGAAGCGGAGGAGGTACCCAGGGCGGTGTTTCCGACGGTCAGGCCGCCGGCCAGGCGGTGCTTCAGAGCATAGGTTTCGCCGCTTACGGTACAGGTGGAACGGGAGGCTCGGCGGGTATTGCCACCGATCTTCAGGCTGCGGCATCCTCCGGGGCCGGTCTGGTCTCGGGCGGCGGAGGCGAAGCCGTAATAGCCGGAGCGGGTAGCGGCGGATCCGGAGGCATCAGTGGACTGGTAGGAGAGGGGGGAGGACCCAGCGCAAGTATCGAGGGGGTTTCCTCCAGCGAGGTGGATGCTGTCCACAGGGCAGCGGAGGTCTCGTTCTCCACCCACTCCTCAAGTGCACAGATAGGCGTTCAGGGCCGGACCATGAACGATATTCGCCGAAAGATCAACACGATCAACATGAGGGTGAAGAGGGCGTACGAAGACCTGCTCAGAACGAACCCCACGGCGGGAGGGACTATCAACGTCAGCTTCTCCATCACTCCCAGCGGCTCTGTAACAGGCGTGAGCATCTCCGCCGGCGGAAGTCTGTCCTCCCTTGAACCATCTGTAAGGGCTGCTGTTCAGTCGCTGAACTTCGGACCCTCCAGCGAGCAGATCGAGGACATCCCCATGACCGTCCCGATCAACCTGGTGCCACCGGAATAGGGACGGAGGCTTTTTAAGACCGGCCCGCAAATAAAGGTAACATCGATGTCTGGATTATTAGCCCTTACTGATTAACAGCCCTCCGTCCCCATTTAAAAAAAGCCCCGGGTCTTTTATGGACCCGGGGTTTTTTTGCGTCGGTCTGGGGGAACTGTCTAGTACATTCCGCCCATTCCGCCTCCGCCTGCTGGAGAAGGCTCCTCAGGCTCGGGAATTTCGACGATTATACATTCGGTGGTGAGAAGGAGGCTTGAGATACTGGCGGCGTTCTGCAGGGCGGTCCTGGTGACCATGGTGGGATCGACCACACCCTCCTCGAACATGTTGCCGTACTCGTTGGTCTGAATGTTCAATCCATATTCCTTGTCCAGGCTCCTTACCTTCTCCACCACTATGGCTCCCTCGAGGCCGGCGTTCAGGGCCAGCTGCCTCAGGGGTTCGGAAAGGGTTTTACGGACGATCTCAGCACCAACGGCTTCATCACCCTCGAGCCCGATATCATTGAGTGCATTTTCGCATCTCAGGAGAGCCGTTCCGCCGCCGGGGACGATGCCCTCTTCGCTTGCGGCCCTGGTGGCGTGAAGGGCGTCCTCGACCCTGGCCTTCTTCTCCTTCATCTCAGTCTCGGTAGCTGCTCCGACATTGATCCTTGCCACTCCGCCGGCCAGCTTGGCCAGCCTCTCCTGGAGTTTCTCCTTGTCATAGTCGGATGTTGTATCCTCGATCTGCTTGCGGATCTGTCCGATCCTGCCCTGGATGTCGACGGTCTCGCCGCCACCGTCCACTATGATGGTGTTGTCCTTGTCTATGCGGACGCTTCCTGCGGATCCGAGGTCGCTCAGCGTGATGTTCTCGAGCTTGATGCCAAGGTCCTCGGTGATGGCCTTTCCGCCTGTGAGGATGGCTATGTCACCAAGCATGGCTTTTCTGCGGTCTCCGTAGCCTGGTGCCTTGACCGCAGCGACCTGCAGCATTCCCCTCATCTTGTTGACGACAAGTGTGGCCAGAGCCTCTCCCTCGATGTCTTCAGCGATGATCAGGAGGGGTTTACCGAGCTGAGCTATCTTCTCAAGAATGGGGAGAAGGTCCTTCATACTGGATATCTTCTTCTCGTGGATGAGTATGTAGGGTTTCTCAAGGACTACTTCCATGTTCTCCGCATCGGTGACGAAGTAGGGTGAGAGGTAGCCTCTGTCGAACTGCATGCCCTCGACGACATCCAGGGTCGTCTCCATGGATTTGGCTTCCTCGACGGAAATGGTGCCGTCCTTACCCGCCTTATCCATGGCGTCGGCTATGATGTCGCCTATCTCACCGTCATTGTTGGCGGAGATGGCGGCAACCTGGCGGATCTCCTCTTTCCCGGAGACATCCCTGGAGAGCTTCTTCAGCTCTTCCACAACCTTGCTGACGGCAACGTCAATGCCCCTCTTGAGGGCCATGGGGTTGGCGCCGGCGGTGACATTCTTGAGACCCTCGCGGTAGATGGCCTCAGCAAGAAGCGTTGCTGTGGTGGTTCCGTCGCCGGCCACATCGCTGGTCTTGCTTGCAACTTCACGTATCAGCTGGGCACCTATGTTCTCAAACTTGTCCGGAAGCTCGATCTCCTTGGCAACGGTTACGCCGTCCTTGGTGATGGTGGGGCTTCCCCACTTCTTCTCCAGAACGACATTCCGGCCCTTGGGTCCAAGGGTGACCTTGACCGCCCTGGACAGCTTTTCTACTCCGGCAAGAATGGCGTGCCTGGCATTCTGATCGAACTTGAGTTCCTTTGCTGGCATACCCTGTTACCTCCCGATCACTTTTTAAGTACGGCGAGGATGTCATCCTCCCGTACGATTACGAACTCGTCGTCCAGCACCTTTACTTCAGTACCGGAATACTTCCCTATGAGAACCCGGTCGCCCTTCTTCACCACAGGAGCGATGAACCCGTCCCCGCTTTCGTTCCTCTTACCCTCGCCAACGGCCTCTACCGTTCCTTCGAGGGGTTTCTCCTTGGCCGTGTCGGGGATTACTATTCCGCCTTTTACGACATCCCTGGGCTCTTCGCGCTTGATAAGAACGCGGTCGAAGAGCGGGCGAATTGTACTTCCACCCATGTGTTTTCTCCCTTCCTTACTGATTTGCTTTCCTCTTCGGTTGATGTTCAAGAATAACGCATTTCTCAGTAAAGCAAGGTAAGTGCCAACTGCCTCATGGATATCATCGAAGCGACAGAAGGACAAGCAGCGCATACTTATAAGTCCCCATAGGCATTACCGGCATCATGGTGCTGCACTCAAACGTACACGTCATGAGTCAGAATGGCACATACATTTCCCGGAAAGTGCAGTCAGATTGGAAAAGTCTTATATTGCTGCGGCCGGAACGTACATATGAGCCTTATAGATGGAGCTGGAATGGGAACAGTATTGATAGGGAACACCGGAACCGATCTTTCACAGGTCACGTCCGTAGCTGGCGGAGCGAGAGCCCTGCTTTCCGAAGAGGCAAGGGCCTCGGTCGCCAGGTCCAGGGAGCAGACGGAGAGGATCGTGGGAAGCGGTCAGCCCGTCTATGGGGTCAATACCGGTTTTGGAAGACTTGCCAATGCCATCGTTGATCGCGACAGCCTTGATACGCTTCAGCGCAACCTGCTTCTGAGCCATGCCTGCGGTACGGGACCTCTTTGCTCGAGAGAAGCTACAAGGGTCATGATGTTCCTTCGAATAGCCTCCCTTGCAAGGGGCAGGTCGGGGATAAGGGAGCGGACCCTTGATCAGATGCTGGCAATTCTCAACAGTGACATTTACCCTGCGGTCCCTGTCAAGGGATCCCTTGGCGCCTCGGGTGATTTGGCGCCCCTTGCCCATCTCAGCCTTCCCCTGATAGGCGAGGGGAGATGCGTTAAGGATGGAGCCGTAATATCCGGAAAGGAAGCGCTGGAGATCCTCGGCCTGGAGCCCGTTGTTCTGGGAGCCAAGGAAGGGCTTGCGCTGATCAACGGGACCCAGACCATGACGGCGCTCACTGCCCTTGCCTTGATTGAGGCCGCCAGGCTTGCTGACGCGGCGGATTCCGCAGCAGCCATGACACTGGAAGTACTTCTGGGGACCACCAGACCTTTCTGCGAGGAACTGATAGGACTGCGTCCCCACCCCGGCGCTCTCAAAACGGCGGAGAACCTGCGGAAACTTATGGAGGACAGTGAGATACTGATCTCACATGTAGCCTGTGACAAAGTACAGGACGCCTACTCCCTCAGATGTGTCCCGCAGGTCCATGGGGCCACCAGGGACGCTCTGCATTACGTCGGATCGATACTTGCAGTGGAACTTGCCTCGGTTACTGACAACCCCCTGCTCATGGAAGACGGTTCATTCGTCAGCGGGGGCAATTTCCACGGTCAGCCCATGGCCTACGCTGCGGACCACCTTGCAGTGGCTGCGGCGGAGCTGGCGAATATATCCGAAAGACGTATCGAGAGGCTTCTAAATCCCGACCTGAGCGGTCTCCCCGCTTTCCTGACGCCGGATCCCGGTCTGAATTCGGGTTACATGATCGCCCAGTACACGGCTGCTTCACTGGTGAGCGAGAACAAGGTTCTTGCCCATCCGGCCAGCGTGGACAGCATCCCTGTGAGCGGCTCCCAGGAGGACCATGTTTCAATGGGCACCACCGCTGCATATCAGGCTCTGAACGTGGTTGAGAACTCCATATACGTTCTGGCCACGGAGCTGGTCTGCGCTGCTCAGGCGGCGGAGTTCATCCACAGGGGAAAGCACGGCCGGGGAACGGGCCTGGTGTACCGGTCGATCCGAGAAAAAGTGCTTCCGCTCAAGGAGGACAGGCAGTTCGATCAGGACATAGAGGCGGTGTCGGATATGATATCGGGAGGTGTTTTCAGCGAAATACTGCAGGAGCTTTAGGGACGCACCCAATTTCACCAAGTTTCTTCAACTTGGTGAAATTGGGTGCGTCCCTGACTAGGCCAAGTTTCTTCAACTTGGTGAAATTGGGTGCGTCCCTGACTAGGCCTCGTAGAGTCCCGGCGCCCTGACAGGCTTGCCCTGCTCGCCTCCCATTTCGAAGCCCGATTCCTCTAGTTCCCTCTCCACCTTTTCCGGGTCCTCACCTGCTTCAAGTCTGCAGAGGGCCTCGTTCACACCTTGTCCCAGGTCCTCCCCCATCTCGTCGGCCATTCGGCGTATGGCCCTTGCCATGGCCCTGGGGTCTTCTGTGTCCAGTCCGGTAAGGTCGGGATCATCGGCAATATCGTCAATGGATGCCGAACCCCTCTTGACGGAAAAGGCGCTCATCACCCTTTCCATACGGTCACCTTTTCCGCATCCTGGACAAACGGGGGAAGTGCCTGCGGATGGTTTCCTGACAAGGAACTGGAAGATGGTGTTGCATCTTCCGCAGAGGTACTCATATATGGGCATCGTCCCCTCCCTTCAGTATTCCCCTGTCCTCAAGGAACAACTTGTGTATCCTGCCGTCTGTGGTCAGCTCGGGGTGGAAGGAAGAAAGCCACAGGTTATCCTGCCTCAGCAGGACCGCTCCATCATCCACTTCACTGAGTACCTCCACCTGATCGGACAGAGGTTCCAGAAGGGGGGCTCTAATGAAAATGCCCTTGAACGGTTCCGACAGACCCAGGACGGACAGGGTCTGGATGAAGCTGCACCGCTGCCTGCCGAAGTAGTTCCTGACCGCCCGTACATCTGCGATGCCCAGGCTCTGCTGCTCTACGTTGTGTTCCTTCTCCAGTATCTCCCGTGACAGCAGTATTGCACCAGCGCAGGTCCCGAACATGGGAAAACCGTCCATGCCCATCTCCCTGAGCCTGGGTGTCAGCTTCCATCTGTTCATGAGAGCTATCAGTGTCGTGGATTCCCCGCCTGGAAGAAAAATGGCCGAGATGGAGGCAAGGTCCTCGGGTGTTCTCACTTCAACAACGCGGCACCCCAGGTTTTCAAGTATGGAGATATGCTCAGCTACACCTCCCTGAAGGGCAAGCACACCAACCGAGGGCAATTTCTACCATCCCCTGCGAGCCATTCGCTCTTCATCGGCAAGGGTTGATACATTGATACCCACCATGGCCTCGCCAAGGTTCTCCGAGACCTTGGCCAGGATCTCCGGGTCATTGTACCTGCTGACCGCCTCCACGATGGCCCTGGCCCTCTTCTCGGGGTTTCCGCTCTTGAAGATGCCGCTGCCCACGAAGACGCCGTCCATACCCAGCTGCATCATCAGGGCTGCGTCAGCCGGTGTTGCCACTCCCCCGGCGGCGAAATTGACCACAGGGAGGGACCCGTTCTCATGCACGTACTTCACCAGGTCGAAGGGGGCACCCATCTCCTTGGCCACCGACATCAGCTCGTCCTCCTTAGTGGCGGCAAGCTTCTTTATGGCTCCCAGTACGGACCTGGCGTGTCTGACGGCTTCCACCACGTTACCGGTGCCTGCTTCCCCCTTGGTCCGTATCATGGCCGCTCCTTCGCCTATCCTCCTGAGAGCCTCGCCCAGGTTCGTTGCCCCGCAGACGAAGGGAACCCTGAACTGGTGCTTGTTCACATGGTTGGCCTCATCAGCCGGGGTAAGCACTTCCGATTCGTCGATGAAATCGACGGCCAAGGCCTCGAGTATCTGGGCCTCTACGAAATGGCCGATGCGGCACTTGGCCATGACCGGGATGTCCACGGCTTCCTGTATTCCCCTTATCATCTGCGGGTCCGACATGCGGGCCACACCACCCTGTGACCTTATGTCCGCAGGCACCCTCTCCAGGGCCATTACGGCCACTGCACCGGCTTCCTGGGCGATGGAAGCCTGCTGAGGTGTGACCACGTCCATGATCACTCCGCCCTTGAGCATCTGGGCAAGGCCTTTCTTGGCCTCCCATGTTCCTTCTTTTCTATTGTCGTTCATTGGGTTCCTTCTTCCGACATTAATTCAAACAGGGTCATCTCGGAATGACGCCAAACGGAGTCCGCCCTCAGCAGCCTGTCCTCCAGCATGACGCACTGCGAGCTGTCAGGAAGCGAGGGACCATGGTACGCATTCTGTATCTCGGTGAAGACACCGAAAAGCTCTTCGGTTCCGGAGATGAAATCGGTCCAGGAACTCAGCTGACTGTCCGGAAGCAGCATTGGAGGCTGGAGTGTCATCATACTGTCAATGGCCGATCCCGCCCTGATCCAGGCCAGGTCCAGCACCCACAGTCGCAGGGGGGTGTCGGGTCTTGCGGGGCATTCAGGGATCGCCTCAAGGTAGGCGTCCAGAAGACCTGAGACCTCTCTGTCAAGGTCTATCAGAACCTGCAGGTCATCAGCAGGCTCCTGTTCCGCTGAAGTCAAGGTCAGGAGCATGATCAGAATTGTGAGTGTCTTTATCATCATGGCACAAATATAGGTATTTCTAAATGGAGATTCAAGAATGGCCAGGCCTTTCCGGAACTTCCCTCGGAATGTAGATTATAAAAAGCTTATTAGCCGAAAGGTCACTGCATGAAGATAGTATCCCTCATTGCTTTCATAGTTGTCTCAATGTCCGGTGCGGATATCTGTTCCGACCTTGTGGAGATAGGTGTTCCAGCGAGATTGGCCTTCCTTATGGACAGCATGCTTGTGGTGGAAATGTCCGGATCCCTCTCGGAGGGTGATTCGCTCTTGAAGCATTACGGGGGAGTATTCTACACCGCAGTGGACAGCATACTGGCGGGATGGGACGTAATGGGGATCGCTGTTAGGCTGGATGAGGCGACCCTGGTCTTC
>CAZXEF010000106.1:0-5243 GCA_964639605.1 uncultured bacterium
GGCGGTCTGCAGGTTCTGTAGAAGCATCTCCCATGGTTCGATGACGATCCCCTGACTGGAACCGCAGCCAGCCATTAGAAATGGCAGTGCCGGTATCAGGATCAGGAATCCCATAAACATTTTCACGGTACACGTCCTTTCAGAATTCGCCTCTCACTTTTCTCGATCAGTTACCGGTCAAGTCTACTCTGAAAGAACGAAAGGATTGATAGGCTCCCCCTCAGACATCATGGTATATCTTCAATGAATCTATATTTCCTCTTCGAGTGAGAGTTCCAGAACGACCCGGCTTCTGACGTAAAAACACCATAAAGCGCCTTTGATGGTGCTTCAAAGTCCATTTGGTGTCGATCTCAGGTCGGGTGTCCGATCGGGAACGGATCCGCCGGTTCGGGTTCTTCAGTCAGCCCACATTGCCTTGATGGAAGCGAAAGTCTGCTGTTCCAGGGCACTGGCCGGAGCGAACATGAGCTCCGACATGGTCGTATAGAGAACTCCGGTGGGGCTCCCGACATCGCTCTTGTTCATCAGCCCGCGATTCGTCCCCGTATCCCACAGGTAGGTGTAGAACATGTTGGAGCCGCCCACCCACTCCAGTTCGATTATCAGATCGTCGGTGCCGTTGTAGTAGTAGGGTGTGTCCAGGAGTATTGTCATCCACTGGTCGGGGAGAGCCGTCATCTGCTGGGCAGCGGTGGAGTAGACCTGGGTCCGGGTGCCGTACAAATAGTTGTCGGAGAAAGTACTGGTCAGTTCTGAATCCGCCGCCACTCCCATGTAGAGACGGAATCCGTAGTAGTAACCTGTCTCAGAGCCGTACGACCCCGCCCTCTGCCAGCTTATCTCGCCGATGGTCATGGGACCATCCATCTCACTCGCAAGTGCTATCACCTGATAGCGGTTCTGAGAGCCTCAAGACGCACAGAAAGGATCCATGCTGGGGATCTCGGGAGTGCCTATCACTACCGATGCAAGGGAAGCACCCGCAGTCGCCAGCAGCATGATGCTGAGCAAACCTTTCATTCTACCTCCGCTGTTCGAGTAATTACATACTAACATAATAGGAATTATATCCGGAAAAAGTTCCCGGGTCCGCCTGATGCGGCGGGGAAATTGATGAAATCGGCAGAAGAGATTGTTAAGAATGCGTTACTAGGTATTAATCAGTCAGGCAAGTGTATGAAATCAGGTACGTCCCTGAAATCGATGAGGATTGACGAGGTCATGCCGTACTGGTCGAAGACGCTGCCATAGGCCAGGATGCCATCCTCCTTGAAGAAGGCTCCCTCGAAGACTTCATCTCCTCCGGTGTCCACCGTATCCTGCCAGATCACTCGGCCGTCGGGACTCGCGATCGCAAGGTAACCGTCATCTTCGAGTTTCCCGGCAACGAGTAAACCCTTATCAGATATGTCCAGGAAGCGGACCTGCACACCGGACGGGAACGTGGTCGAGACAGCCCTGTCGATAGCGAACTCCCCGTCAAGACGGAAAATGTTCATGAAGCTTTCCCCGTAACTGCAGGACACCCACGGTGAACCGTTAACCAGGTGAATATCGTCCGCCTCGAGCAGACCATCGGACCGGACCTCGATCCTGTCCAGAATGGCTCCGTCCTCTGAGATCTTCTGGAGAGTGAGGATACCGGAGTACTCCTGTGCAAGGCACAGGAAGTCTCCGTCCGGAAGTTCCACCGCGTTGCAGAGGAAACCCTCGATGACATCGCTGGGCGTTATCCACAGGAGTTCACCTTCCGATGACAGCTTGAAAGCGTATCCGCCCGGTAGCATGGTCCCCGGGCATCCGGTGACAAGGAGGCCGCCGTCCCTGCACAGGACCAGGTCCCTGCACATCCAGATCAGCTCGTCATCAAGCCCGAGGACGTAGGTCCACAGAACGTCTCCAGAACCGTTCATCCTTATCACGGCAACGTCGGTGTTCACTCCCGTGGCCCTGGGCTCGGAGTGGAAGGCAGCAGCAAAGCCTTCTTCCAGGGGGACAAGATAGCCCCCGCTCTCGAAGGCCCTTGAAGTTCCTCCCTTTTCAAGTACTTTTTTCTGCCAGAGAACCCGGCCTTCGGGGTCGAGGCATGCTATGACAGGGTCTTCGAAGGGACCTGCAATGCTCAGGACAATGTTCCCATCGGCAAGTTCGATACAGTCGCACAGCCCCAGAAGGGACTCCTCACCCATGGCAAGCTCCACAGGCCAGGCCAGGGTCGGGCAACATGACACAAAACCCAGCACCGGGAGCATAACCGTAAAGAGCTTCATTATTCCTCAATCATTCACTGAGCGTCAGTTATCGATCCCGTAGTTCGGACCAAGTATCGTGATCTCATCGTCTCCGGAGGGAAACTTCAGGTCGTTACTTGGCTTCTTCTTCTTGCCCTGTTTGTCGATGGTTTCCTTTCCCTCGATGACGCTTTCGGAAAGATGCAGGGTCTGTATCGTCTCCTTGAGCTGAGAGACCAGAGAGCGGTCGATCTTGCTCTTCTTGAAGAAGCCGCCTTCCACCTCGTCCCTGAGGTTCTCCAGCAGAGGCAGTTCCTTTTGGCTTCCGTACCGTCTCATTATCCTGAAAGCCCCGGCGATCGTCTCAGGGTCCTCGAACAGAACGCCGGAAGGCCCCTCCTCGATGCACTTGGTGATGAAATCTATCACGAGCCTGTGCTTGCCCAGTATGCTGAAGGACTCCATTATCTCGATGCGGATGCAGCTGTTCTTCCTGAACGCCTCCGTCAGTCTCGGAATGAAGGCTGGATTGGTGGAAGCCTGCTTCGTCAGTATGTCCAGGGCAATCTCGGCCACGATTTTGGACTTGTCAAGCACAAGGTGCATGGAAAGACTCTCGGCGGTTGTGAGGGAGACTCTCACAAGGGCAAGCAGGCATTCCCTTCTTATCCTCGGGTCCGGGACCCTGCAGAGGTCCGCAAGGATCGACTCGCTTTCCGATGAGCCTATTTCCCTTAGTATCTGGACCATGTTCCTTGCAAGGTACCAGTCGAGTTCCGGCAGGGAGTAAGTGTTATCGTTCATGTGCGGCTCGAAGGACACGACGATATCCTTCAGCTTATTGTGTATGGCATCAAGACCCCTGTGACCCATCCTCAGAAGCATCTGGTAAGCTTTGGAGCGCAGCCTTCTGTTATCCTCGTTGAAGATCCTCACGAGCTGTGACACCAGATTGTCCGGAGGAGCGATCATGGCCAGCCTTCTGGCCTCCCTGGCAACCGACTCGTCCTCAGAGAGTATCCTCTGGACCAGTGCGTCGGCAGCCTCGATCGTGTCCATCTTCCTGTGGGCCTCGGCCAGGGACCGTTTTCTTGCGGCTTCCAGTTCCGTACGCGGGAACTTCATGGCCTCGAGATTCTGAATGACCTTTCCCGCCTCCAAAGCAATGGCCATCATTCCCCTTGAAAGAAGGGCTTCCATGAGAGAAGCCGTAAGTATCACTCCCCTGTAGAGGACATCCGGGTCCTGTTCACGCTTCAGGAGCATTGAGACGCTCTCCACAACCTGAAGGACGGAGTTCTCCTTGATCCTCTCAACCGCAAGCAGGGACATCTCCTTCAGCTTACCGAGGCTCTCGTGCCTGATATCGGGATCGGGTGAATGCAGGTTCGCCAGCAGTCCGTCTATTATTCTCCTGACGGCTTTCCAGGCCATTCCCCTCTGGATGGAGCGGTTGGACAGGAGACCCCTCTCCAGAATGGTCGGGTCCAGGGCCATGACGAACCTGGCTATCATCCCCCTCTGTTCCTCCCGGTTGCTCCTTGCGGCAGCCAGCACCGACTTGAGAGCCTCACCTATCTTGCTTCCCGGAAGCGAGTCGATGCTGTCTCCGCGCTCCAGCCTGTCGATGAGTTCGGAGAAGATAGCGTCCTCGATAGTGACCTCGCCCCTTGCCAGTGTCTGCTCGTCATCACTGCCCTCGGATATCAGCTGATAATGGAACTTATTTACTGTTATGGAGCCCAGACCCCTTAACTCCAGAAGCCTTCCCATACCACCATGTTCGGAGATGTATGCGGGAGGCCTGTTGAAAAGCCGTGCGAAGGTCTTTATATCCTCGGAAGTAATCCCGGGATCGAATGTGAGGCTGCTCATCTGCCTTTCAGTGAACGATCTTATGAAGCCGCTCATGCCGCTGGTCTTCTTCTCCACCCTGATATCGTTGACCATGATCGTGTCGCCTATGACCGAGAGGGTAACCTGCTCGTTCTGCTGCTGGAACTTGGACAGAACCGAAATGAACGATTCGGTGGAAGGATCTATGGACGGATGCCCGGAGGGGAACATCTGAAGCGCCTTCATGAGCAGCTCGAGCCTCTTGATAAGATTCTCCGCGTTCCTCTGGGCTACGGCCTGGGACATCTTGCCCGTTCCCAGATGAGAGATGAGGTTCCTGCCTGAGGCGAACCTTGCCAGGGAATCGCGGCTGATCATGTACTGCCAGATCCCGGGGGATTGTTCGATGAAGTCAAGCTCCGACAGTATCTCCTTCATGAACTTTCTTATGGACACGGGGTACGAGCTGAGGGTCACACGGAAATCCGGCTGGCCGCTGCCCTGTCCCTTGAGGACCGCCAGGGCCATATCCGCACCGCTGCAGTCAATATCGGATCCCGGCTCGAGAAGATCGTCCTCGATGAGCAGAAAGATCACTTCTATCAGCATGGAGGTCTTTGCAGTGGCGTATTCCTTCTCCTGGGGACCCAGCCTGCCGAACAGCGTCCAGGTATCGTCCATCTTAGTCTTGGTGAAGTAATGGTCCAGTCCGGCCCAGTTCCATTCCGGGGCGGCAGCCTCCAGCAGGGTCCTGTTCATCAGACTGAGGAAGACGATTCCGGCCTCTATGTTACCGCACGCGTCGGAAACCAGTGAACCAAGCACAGGGCCGATGGCATCGGGTTTGTATCCCGAGACGAACTTGGCCAGGGCTGTCGCCCTTTCCACGGGATCTTCATGCGAAGACACCGTACCGGTAAGCCTGCCGGCCACACTGGAAGTATCTGTTTTGCTCTTCATTCGCCACCCTTGCAGTCTCAATATGCCATGAAGCACGTTCAATATACCTATAAAGCATATTCAATCTGGATAATACCGGTCAACGCCAGTAGCTACAAGTTAGGTACATCGATGCTACAAGTCTTCAGACCCTGTGAAGGACCATTACCTGAAGACCTTGGTCATCAGACCTTGAGAAGGACCATTACCTGAAGACCCTGGTCATCAGACCTT
>CAZXEF010000106.1:5343-9733 GCA_964639605.1 uncultured bacterium
TGAGAAGGACCATTACCTGAAGACCCTGGTCATCAGACCTTGAGAAGGACCATTACCTGAAGACCCTGGTACCGTTGCTGTCAACAAGTCGCATTGACGCTTCTCGGTGGCGGAGCATATGGTCGCACAGATCGAAATTAACGAATGAACCGGAGATATCCATGATACTACTCAGCGAACCTGACCTTGTAGTGCTGGCCTTTCTTGTGGTGGTATCCTTATCCACATTACTCGCAGTATTGATCTCACAGCATCGAAGGCTGGGGCGGAGAGAGGTCTCCACCGAGGCATGGGAGGGTTCGGAATGGAGTCTGGGTTTCGCAGCTGATCCGGGCAGGAGGTACAGCCTCTGCCTCAGGTTCGATATTCGATACCCTGGGTCGGAGGATGACTACGGTGTGGTCGCGGATTACTACTGCAGCGCAATGGGTAAGGTCCTGGTGAGGGAAAGGGCGGGTTGCGGCGATAAAGTCCCGCCTCATCGCGACAGAGAGGTCAGGACCCTGTACAACTGCAGCTACTCTTCGGTTCTGGGAAATAGCAGGAACAGGTCAACCGCCATGCTTTCCGTCGTGGGTCCCTTCGAGGCGTGTACCGAGGTGACTGCCTTGGGAAAGATACTCGCAGCGGAGGGAAACAAGCTGTATAAGGCCGAAGTGTACTTCTCCCGCTACCGGTGAGCCAGGAGTCTCAGATAAGGGACGAGAGCCTTGTCCATATCTCCCCTGCTGCGACCGATGCGGGGGCATCCATGTCGAACTCCGTGACCGGGTATCCGCTTGCCATGGAGAGGGTTACACTGGGATCGTAGGGGATCCTGCCCAGAAGCGGTATGCTGCGGCCTTCGCAGAACTCCTCTATCTCCACCGCCCTGGACTGATTGATGTCGCTCTTGTTGATACAGACCGCGGATCTGACACCGAAGTGGTCCACGGTCTTCAGTATCCTGCGCAGGTCATGTATGGCGGAGACTCCCGGCTCGGTGACTATGACCGCCAGGTCGGCTCCTGCGCATGAAGCGATCACAGGGCAGCCGATCCCCGGGGGACCGTCAACCAGCAGCAGACCGCAGTCCATTGAACTGCATCTGTCGATCGCCGCCTTCTTCACAATGGATACGAGTTTGCCCGAGTTCTCTTCACCTGCCCTCATCTCTGCATGGAAAAGAGGTCCGTAGGGTGAATCCGAAAGGAACCATCTGCCGGCGATCACCCTTTTCGAGCTTATCGCGTGCACCGGACACTGGTGTACACAGGCATTGCAGCCTTCGCAGCTGATCCTGTCAATTAGGTATCTGCCGGGAGAGTCAAGGGATTCCCGGACCGCATGGAACCTGCATACTTCCACGCAAGTTCCGCATCCCGTGCAGATCTCCTCTTCTATCTCGGCCTTGAAGCCGCCGGTAAAATCGGACTCCCTCACCCTTTCCGGTCTCATTAGAAGTTCGAGGTTGGCGGCGTCGACATCGGTGTCGGCAAGGACCAGGCTCCTCTCCATGGAGGCCAGATGAGCCAGTGATGCTGTCAGGGATGTCTTCCCCGT
Source organism: uncultured bacterium (assembly GCA_964639605.1). GTDB lineage: Bacteria > Fermentibacterota > Fermentibacteria > Fermentibacterales > JCC-6 > Aegiribacteria. Next base: position 6,886 of record CAZXEF010000106.1, read on the forward strand.
ACCCCCCTTGCCGCTGAGGACGACCACTTGCTTCATCGAACGCTCTCCCTCACGGTGTCCAGTATTTCAATGAACATGTCCCGGTATTCGGGAAGCCCCTGGATAAGAGGGGTCCCATCGGAGAGGATCTCGGCTATCTTCCTGTCCATCGGGATCCTGGCCAGCAGGGGAAGCCCCTGTCTTTCGCAGTAATGTTCCACATCGCTGTTCCCTATGCCGTAGCGGTTTATGATCACTCCCGCCGGCAGTCCAAGCTCCCCCACAACAACTTCTACAGCTGCCTTCAGGTCGTGCAGGCCGAAGGGAGTCGGTTCGGTGACCAGAATAACGTAATCGCTGGAACACACCGCCTCGACCATGGGACAGGAGGTCCCGGGGGAGGAGTCGATCACAACCGTGCGTTCATCTGAAACCGGTAGATAGTTTTCGAGCAGGGCCGAAATTACAGGTACCGGCATGGCCTGACCGACATTGAGAGTTCCCTTTGCGAAATCGATACGACCGTCGCTGCCGCCTTCAAGAAGCCCCGTCACATTAGTCACCTCGGTTATGGCCCCCCTGGGACAGACAAGAGAGCAGCTTCCGCAACCGTGGCAGAGGTCACGGAAGACCAGGACCTTCCTTCCGGCCACGGCTATGGCGTTCCAGACGCAGACTTCCGAGCAGATGCCACAGAAGTCGCACTTGTCCGGATCGATCAAGGGAACCGGAACACCCGTCTTCTTCTCAAAGGTATAGTCGATATCCAGGAAAAGACCCGAGTTCGGCTCCTCCACGTCGCAATCAAGAAGAAGGGGCCTGTGGTCGGAGGTATTCGAAGCGGCAAGGGCCAGGCTTACAGCAACGGTGGTCTTGCCTGTCCCTCCCTTACCGCTGGCTACGGCTATAACCATTGCCGGGGGCTACTCCCTGATCATTGCAGCGCCGCACTTCGGGCACTGCAGGCTGTTGCAGGGCTGACCCACGCGATGCTCCTGCCTGTGTCCGCAGGAGGGACATACACAGTGGCCTCCCGGCCCGGCCGCCTGCGGTCCCCCGCCGCGACCTTTGCCGCCTGAGGAACTGTTCCTTCCTCTGTTGTTCATTCCTATTCCTCCTTCCCTTTGTTCTCATCATTTTGCAGACTGACTATCACGTCGTCCACCTGTTCCAGAAGGGCAGCCGCCTCTTCCCTCAGGCGGTCCGCAGGATCATCCTTCTCATACTGTGAACCCTTCATGGAGTGCTCCACGCTTTCCCTGCAGGGAGCCGCCTGCGGGAGGCTGTCTGCGAGGAAACTGTCCACGGCCTTCCTTACGGTCCCGAAAGCTCCCGTGGAACAGCCTATTCCATATTGCTGGAACATATCGATGGCCCTTCTTCCCATTCCGCCGGCCAGCATAACGTCGGCGTTCAGCTTCCTGATGAAGGAGGGCACCTGTCCGGGCGCGTGAGACTGGAAGAAGGGATTTTCAACTACCTGAAAGTCGCTAATAGATCCGTCTGAGATATCCACGATGGTGAAGAAGGGGCACCTTCCGAAATGATGGCTCACGGAACCCTCAAGACCTCCATCGGTATCCGACGACACTACAATCCTCATGACTGCTCCTTCGTAAGCAGGTCTATCTGCTGTACTATCTCGGCCACCTGGCCCCTCAGCTCCCTCAGCCTCTCCGCCAGCTGGACCAGCTGGTCCTCACCGGTGGTAACTGCGGGATCCTTCCCCCGGCTTCCCGACATTCCCGAATGGGACCGGGCATTGGCCGAACCAATGGTTTTCAGTTCTCCCCTTCCAAAAGCCTCTACGGCCTCTCTCACGGTGCCCTCAGGAGCAGCGAAGCACTCCACCGAACCTGCCGAGAGGACTTCGAAGGCGTTGGGTCCGATGTTAGAGGCGATAAGCGCCTCCGGCTCCCGTTTCAGGACGAACTGGGCTGCCTGTATGCCGGCGCCGCTGCTCTGCCCCGCGGCGGGATTCTCAAGTGCTTCATGGGAGTTCTCCTCCGTGTTGACAAGGATGTAGTATTCCGCCCTGCCGAAGACAGGGCTGACCGGGGAGTTCATCTCCCTGCCTGAGGAGCTTACTATGATCTTCATGCTATTCCGATCCCTTTCTTCTACTGAGAAGCTGCTCTACCCGCCTGGCTATCCGCTCTATGGTCTCGGCTACGAAATCCACCTGTCTTCTGAGGTTATCGGTGTCCGAGGTTTCCGGCATGGATGCCTGCTCCCCGTTGACTGGGAACCTCCTCCAGTACGGAAGGCCCGTCTCGTAATACCTGTTGCGGAATCCTCTTCCGCCCCCGCACCTTCTTCCGAAGAAGCTGACGCCTCCTCCCCTTCCGGGAGCGGTTGCATGGCCTCCCTGGTCATATCCGGCACATCTTCCCATCGCTCTTCCCGTAAGGGGTCCTTCACCCCTGGGTCCGCTTCCATCTCCTCCGGGCATGGTAACTCCTTTCCTTTCAGTCAGATCTCTTAGTTTTCATGATGAAGCTCCATATGATCACTGTACTCACCAAAGAAGCAGTGCAGGATGCGGTCGGTCTCCTTCAGGTCCTCGGCCCACATGTGCAGGTGGCGGTCACCACTCCGGGAAAGGGAATAGACCCTTCTGGCCGGGCCCGAATCGCCTTCCGCCCACCTCGAGGTCACGAAATCCCTCTCCTCCAGACTCCTGAGAATACGGTACACGGTGCTTGAATCGGCAGGTGCGTCACTGAAGCCGAACCTGCTCAGGTTCTCCAGCAGCTGGTACCCGTGGGACTCTCCGCCGTGAAGCAGGAGAAGCAGGCATGGTTCGAGGAACCTGTTTATCCTTCTTCGGCACCCTCTCTGTCCTCCCCATCCTCTTCCGCCCGGCATG
>CAZXEF010000107.1:0-9647 GCA_964639605.1 uncultured bacterium
TTCAGTACCTGGCACAGCCTGACGGGAGAACATGGCCCGACGATATTACCTTGTTCCATGAACAGGGGGACGGTTGAGTGAAGAGCGGCGTGGTCTTCCAGTACAAGAGGTACTCTCTGCACGATGGACCGGGCATAAGGACCACGGTCTTCATGAAGGGATGCCCGCTTTCCTGCTCCTGGTGCCATAATCCGGAGAGCATCTCCCAGCTTCCTCAGCTGTTCCTGCTTTCCAACAGGTGCTTCGACTGCGGAGAATGCAGATCGGTATGTCCATCCGGTGCCGTTGTCGGAAACATGTCCGGAAAGACCGACAGGACCATCTGCACGCTCTGCGGAGAATGTGTCCGGGCGTGTCCTGCCGGCGCCAGGGCGATTGCGGGCCAAAGAGCTACCGTAGAGGAAGTGATGAATGTGGTGGAACGCGATCTGCCTTTCTTTGAGGAATCCGGAGGAGGGGTCACATTTTCGGGAGGAGAGCCCCTGATGCAGCCGGATTTCCTGGTGGAGCTACTCTCCCGGTGCAGGGAGAGGGGCATTCATACCGCCGTAGATACTTCATGCCATGCACCAGCGCCCGTTTTCATGCGGGTCGCCGGGCTGGCCGACCTGATGCTGTGTGACCTGAAGCTGGTGGGCGATCCGCAGATGCTGGAGTACACGGGTGTGAAGGCCGGCGGAATACTGGACAACATAAGAATGCTGGCGGAAGACGGTGGCGACTTTATCCTCAGGATGCCAGTGATCCCGGGTGTCACTGACTCGCCGGACAATCTCCGGGGAGTGGCGGATTTCATCAATTCACTACCCGGTAAACCGGAACTCGAACTGCTGCCTTACCACTCTGCATACAGGGAAAAGCACAGGCGGCTGGGTGTTACCGTGCAGGACAGCTTTACGGAGGATTCCGGCAAGCGGCTCATGCACGTCATGGAATCCCTTTCCAGTGCCGGTATCGTCACCGTGATAGAGGAGTAATATCCATGACCGACAGGGTCGTGCGTCTGAGGGAAGAGAGCCTGGAGGCCAGTCCCTCTATTTCCGCAGAAAGGGCGCTGCTGGTAACTGACTTCTACAGGAACCCATGCGCCCGAGAGCTTCCTGCGCCGCTGGCCAGGGCAAAGGTCTTCCGTCACCTCATGAATAACAGGGCTCTGTACATCGGGGAGGAAGAGCTCATCGTAGGGGAGAAGGGGAACTGCCCGAAGACCGTACCCACTTATCCCGAACTGTGCTGCCACTCTCTGGAGGATCTGGAGATACTCGATTCCAGGGAGAAGATCCCCTACGCCGTAAGCAGGGAGACCGAAGAGGTCTTCAGGGACAGGATTATCCCTTTCTGGGAAGGCAGATCCATGCGGGACATGATATTCCACAGCATGGAAGGCCAATGGCTGGACTGCTTCGAGGCCGGGATCTTCACCGAGTTCATGGAACAGAGATCCCCCGGACACACGGTCCTGGGAGGCAGCATCTACTCCATGGGAATGGAGGACTTCCGGCGCCGGATAGCCGCGTCCATGAAGAAGCTGGGCCGGGACATGAAAAAGCGGATCCAGCTGATGGCCATGGACATCTGTGCCCAGAGCCTCATCCTCTTTGCCGAAAGGTACTCGAGCAAGGCGCTTCAGATCGCCCGCACCGAAAGATCACCTGCAAGGAGACGGGAGCTGATCGAGATAGCATCGGTCTGCTCCAGAGTACCCAGGGAAGCACCTTCTACCTTCAGGGAAGCTGTCCAGTACTACTGGTTCGTCCATCTGGGAGTGACGACGGAACTCAACCCGTGGGATTCCTTCAGCCCTGGCAAGCTCGACCAGCACCTTCTGCCCTTCTATCTCAGTGACCTGGACAAGGGTGTGCTGACTCCGGAAGAGGCCCGGGAATTGCTCGGGTGCCTCTGGATCAAGTTCAACAACCAGCCGGCACCTCCCAAGGTGGGTGTCACGGCAAAAGAGAGCAGTACTTACACGGATTTCGCCCAGATCAATACCGGAGGTCTCGCTCCGGATGGTTCCAGCGGCGTCAGCGAGCTGTCGTACATGATGATCGATGTTGCTCAGGAGATGCGGCTTCTTCAGCCCAGCCTCTCGGTCCAGATAGGCGCCGTAACCGAACCGGAGTTCCTTGAGAGGGCGCTGGAGATGGTCAGGGAGGGATTCGGCCAGCCGTCCGTATTCAATGCCGATGTCATCGTGAAAGAGCTCATCAACCAGGGCAAGACCAGGGAAGATGCCCTTCTCGGAGGCTCGAGCGGATGCGTGGAGGTAGGAGTATTCGGAAAGGAGAACTACAATCTCTCCGGCTACTTCAACCTTGTGAAGATACTCGAGATCACTCTCAATTCAGGTACCGACCCGGCGACCGGGAAGACACTGGGGCCGGACACAGGGGATCCATCCGGATTCACATCTACCGAAGAGCTGCTGAAGGCGTTCCGATTACAGGTCGGTCATTTCGCCGATATCAAGATCAGGGGGAATGCGGTGATAGAGAAGCTCTATGCGGACAGGATGCCTGCTCCGTTCCTTTCTCTGTTCATCGGCGACTGTATCGAGACCGGCCTCGACTACCATCAGGGAGGAGCACGGTACAACACTACCTATATTCAGTGCGTGGGATTGGGCACGATGGTGGACAGCCTGTCGGCGGTGGAGCATCATGTCTTCCGTGAGGGAACCCTCGGAATGGGTACTCTGCTTGATTGCCTGTCCAGTGATTTCGACGGCGATGAGATCCTCAGGATGCGTCTGGAGAACCACACTCCAAGGTTCGGCAACGATGACGAAAGGGCCGACCGCTTTGCCCGCACGGTACAGGATATCTGCATGGAAGCCATCGACGGCAGACCTAATGGAAGGGGAGGGGAGTACCACATCAACTTCCTGCCCACCACGGTCCATGTCTACTTCGGGTCCGTAACCGGTGCGACACCGGACGGCAGGAAAGCCGGCAAGCCTCTCTCCGAGGGCATCTCGCCAGTCCAGGGAATGGACAGGCAGGGCCCGACTGCGGTGGTCAGGTCCGCTTCCAGGCTGGATCATTCAAGGACAGGCGGGACACTACTCAATCAGAAGTTCACTCCTGCGCTGCTGAAGACAGGTGACAGCAGAAAGAAACTGGCATCGCTCATCAGGACATACTTCAGACTCGGGGGACACCACATACAGCTGAACGTGGTGGACAGGGAGACACTTCTTTCGGCACAGGAAAACCCGGATGCGTACCGCAGTCTGATAGTCAGGGTAGCCGGGTACAGCGACTACTTCTGCGACCTCTCAGAAGACCTCCAGGAAGAGATAATCAGAAGGACCGCCCACAACGGCTGAGCCTCAAGGGCACATTGACTTCATGTCCCGATGAGAATTATCCTCTCAATATAGGGTCAGTGAATTCTTCTAGGGGGTTCTCATGTATTATCTGATGCTCATTCTGTTGGCGGTTCCGTCTATTTTTTCAGGGTCGGAGACAGCCGTGGTCGAGGAATCACCTGGCGGCAGGGGAACGGACGATTATCTCCAGTATGACAGCGGAACCGTTGCCTGGATCGGAGGAATGTATCAGATGACTGGTACTTGGTTCGACATGGAGGATTTCTACAGCTCGCCCGAGGATTTCCAGTGCGAGTATTCCGAGTGGTGGTTCTACCATAATCCCAACATGCCTTGGGATACCGACATGCTGGTCCTGGAGCTGTGGACGGGCAGCGGCCAGGCGCCGGAAGTCCTTCTTCGCGCTGATACCATATGCGCGTCCCATTACATGACCCAGATCATCCAGTATCCCGAACCCATCGATGCGGGTTGCCAGTTCTGGCTGATCGCCAATACATGCTTCTCAGCATACGGTTACCCGTCCATCATCTTCGACGGTGAGAACAACTTTACCGGGGATCCACATACCTTCGTACAGGAAGGCATGGACTGGAATCCTGTGGAGATAAGCGGCATCTGCATAGACGCATTCATAAGGGCTGAAGGACAGGCGCAGAGTGTTCTCGAATGCGCAAGCTGGGCTTGGATAAAGGGGCTCTATAGAGAATAGCTGTCAGTCGAAGTTCGACTCCACGAACCCGCAGAATTCCTCCATGCCCTCGCCCGTCCTTGCCGAGACGGTGAACACCTTCACATCGGGATTCAGGCTCCTGCACTCCTCGATGGCCCTGTCTACATCGAAGTCCAGGTGAGGGATAAGGTCCATCTTGTTGATCATCAGCACGTCCACCGTGCTGAAGAGACTGGGGTACTTCAGGACCTTGTCGTCTCCCTCCGGAACCGAGAGCAGACCGATGCGCATATCCTCCCCCAGGTCGTAGCCCGAGGGGCATATAAGGTTGCCAACGTTCTCTATGGCCAGGAGACTGAGGCCGTCCGTCTCAAGGTCCATGTGGCCCAGGGCATGGTTCACGGCATGGGCGTCGAGATGGCAGGCTCCCCCTGTCTCGATCTGCCAAGCCTGGCAGCCGGCCCTCTCTATCCTATCAGCGTCCCGCCTGGTCTGGATGTCACCCTCGATCACGGCCATCCTGGAACCGAAGTAACGGGCCATGGACTCCAGTACCGTGGTCTTTCCCGCCCCGGGTGAACTGATCAGGTTCAATGTGTAGATATTCCTCCTGCCGAGCAGTGCCCTGTTATCGGCAGCGAATCGGTCGTTCTTGCTCATCACCGATTCGGCTATCTCCACTTTCTGCTTCCCGGATGCTTCGTCGCACATATCAGTCTTCCCCTTCTCTATCCTGAGGTTTCCTCAGACCTGAGGTATCCTCAATTTCAACGCTGTCCACCGTGAACTCCCTGCCCGAGAGTATCCTGCGGCTTATGGAACCGCATTCCGGACAGCCCTGGTAGAAATCAGCCGCTTCGTATTCAGTATCGCACTCAAGGCACAACAACTTTGCTTCCGTATGGGTTATCACAAGTTCAGGTTCACCGAAACCCTCCATCCTGGCTATCTCGGTGAAACAGAACCTGAGGGATTCGGGACTTATACCTGAAAGCGGTCCTACGGTGATGTTGACCCTTTCAAGGGGCGCCTTCCTGCCCAGGGCTTCCCCGATAATACGGGTCATGTCCATTGCCAGTGACATCTCGTGCATGGGCAGACCGCCTTTCGGCAGAGGAACCAAAGTGGTGCTATCGCGTTCAGAGTGGTAGAATATAACCTGCGGTCACTATGTCAATAACGGCGTTTTTCATTTCCGGAAGATACCATGCGAAGACTTCGACTCAGGATCAGTGGAGCGGTTCAGGGGGTTGGTTTCCGCCCCTTCATCTACAGGCTTGCCCGTCACCATGGTCTTCAGGGATGGGTTTCCAACACATCAGAGGGTGTGATCCTCGAAGTGGAGGGGGAAGACGGGATACTCGAGAGCTTCGCCGATGCGGTCAGCGCTGAGAAACCCCCTCTTGCCATCATTCAGGAAGTGCTGCGGGAGTCGCTCGAACCGGTGGGATACAGGGGATTCGAGATAAGGAAGAGCACGGGGGGAAGGAGGGAAGCCCTTGTCCTGCCCGACATGGCCACCTGTCCCGAATGCGCCGGGGAGATATTCGATCCGGAAGATCGAAGGTACAGGTACCCCTTCACCAACTGCACCAACTGCGGTCCGAGGTATTCCATCATCTGGTCCATTCCATACGACAGGCGCGCCACGACGATGTCCGGATTCGAGATGTGTCCGGAATGCAGGAGTGAGTACGAAGATCCCATGGACAGGAGGTTCCACGCCCAGCCCAACGCCTGCCCGGCATGCGGTCCGCATCTGGAACTCTGGGACCCTTCCGGCGCTGTCATCGCCCGGAGGGACGGGGCGCTCATCAGGGCGGCTGCGGAGATCCTCGAAGGCGGTGTCGTGGCTGTGAAGGGTCTGGGAGGCTTCCACCTGATGGTTCGCGCCGACCGTGACGGACCCGTAAGGGCTCTGAGGGAGCGGAAGGGCAGGAGGATGAAGCCCTTCGCCCTGATGTTCCCAGACGCAGGATCGGTCCTGCGTGTGTGCGAGGTATCACCTGAGGAGGCGGCGGCACTCTGTTCCCCACGGGCTCCTATAGTCCTTCTCAGGAAGGGAGGAGCGCTCCCGATGGAAGAAGCAGTGTCGGAACTGGTCGCACCGGGCAACTCGGAGCTAGGTGTGATGCTTCCCTACACACCGCTCCACCTGCTTCTCATGAGAGACGTGGGCAGACCCGTTGTGGCCACCAGCGGAAACCTCACCGATGAACCCATATGCACCGACGAGAGGGAAGCGCTGATCAGGCTGTCCGGACTGGCCGATCTTTTCCTTGTACATGACAGGCCCATCGCACGTCACGTGGATGATTCGATCGTCAGGATATTCAGGGGCAGGGAGATGGTGCTCAGGAGGGCCAGGGGTTACGCCCCCCTTCCCCTGAGGGCTCATGATATGAGGGCTCATGATACGGGAAGATCGGTACTGGCCACCGGTGCCCATCTCAAGAATACCCTTGCCCTGTCAGTAGGGGGCAATATCTTCGTAAGTCAGCACATAGGAGACCTGGAAACCCCGCAGGCAATGGACGCCTTCGATGAGGTGAGGAACAGTATAGAGGACCTTTACAGGGCCAGCCCCTCTCTGGCTGCCTGCGACATGCATCCGGACTATCCATCTTCGGTCAGGGCCAGGGAATCGGGTCTGGAAGTGCATCCCGTACAGCATCACGAAGCCCACATCTACTCATGCATGCTGGACAGCGGTGCAAGACCGCCCCTGATCGGGGTGGCCTGGGACGGTACCGGATACGGTCCCGACGGTACGGTATGGGGCGGGGAGTTCTTCCATTTCCGCGTGGACGGTACGAAGCGGTCAGCCAGTTTCAGGCAATTCCGACTGCCCGGGGGAGAAGCTGCCGTGAGGGAACCCAGGAGGTCTGCGCTGGGAGTGATTAGACAGCTGCAGGAAGATCCCGCAGCGGCGCTGCCCCCGGACACCTTCACGGACAACGAGCAGATGACCCTGTGCGGAATGATGGACAGGGGACTGAACTCCCCTCTCACATCCAGCGTTGGCAGGCTCTTCGACGCCGTGGCATCAATACTCGGTTTGCGACAGAGGCTGGAATTCGAAGCCCAGGCCGCCATGGAGCTGGAGCACTGCATAGACGGCCTCGAGACGGATGACACGTACCCGTTCCTGCTTGAGGAGAACCGGGGCATGATCATCGTGGACTGGGAGCCCATCATCCGGGGTATTCTGAAAGACCGGGACTCGGGGTTGGATCCGGGGCTGATTTCAGCTAAGTTCCACAATACCCTGTCCGAGGTCGTGGTGCGGATCTCGGAAGAAATAGGTGAGAGGCAGGTTCTACTGAGCGGCGGCTGCTTCCAGAACAGATACCTCCTGGAGAGGACATGCGCAGTCCTGGAGCGGGCGGGATTCAGGCCCGTGGTACATTGCTACCTGCCGGCGAACGACGGGGGAATAGCTCCGGGGCAGGTCCTGGCGGCGTTCATGAGCCTTGACGAAAACTGATTGGAGACCATGGCATGTGCCTTGGAGTACCCGGCAGGATAGAGCGGATAACGGAAGGTGACGACCCGATATTCCTTACAGGGAGCGTGAATTTCGGAGGGGTTCTGCGCCAGGTGAACCTGGCTGGGATAAAGGATCCCAAAGTGGGCGAATGGGTTATCGTCCATGCAGGCTTTGCCCTGAACAAGCTGGACGAGGAGGAGGCCTTCGAGGTCTTCGATTACCTCAGGCAGATCTCGGACATGGGCAGGTCCGAACTCGAGGAAGAGACGGCCGGGCATTGAGGTTCGTATCCGAGTACCGCGACCGGAATGCCGCAATGGAGTACTCCAGGTTGATCAGTGATACCGTGACCCGCAGCTGGAACATCATGGAAGTATGCGGGGGTCAGACGCATTCCATCATCAAATACGGCATAGACCAGCTTCTGCCGGAGAACCTGGTGCTCATACACGGGCCCGGCTGCCCGGTCTGTGTCACTCCCGTTGAACTTGTGGACCAGGCAGTCCTGATCGCAGGAATGGAGGGCGTGATATTCTGCTCCTTCGGGGATATGCTCAGGGTCCCCGGCAGCAGCTCGGACCTGCTTGGAGTCAAGGCAGCCGGAGGAGACGTCAGAATGGTCTACTCCCCGATGGACGCAGTCTCCACAGCTTCAGCCAACCCTGACAGACAGGTGGTCTTCTTCGCCGTCGGTTTCGAGACCACGGCTCCGGTCACGGCGGCAGCCGTACTCCAGGCCAGGCGGCTTGGTCTGGACAATTTTTCGATGCTGGTCTCCCATGTCCTCGTACCTCCGGCTATGGAGGCGGTTCTCTCCAGCCCCGAATGCTCCGTGAACGGATTTCTGGCAGCTGGTCATGTATGCTCCGTGATGGGATACGAGGATTACGAGCCGATAGCTTCCCGTTACGGAGTTCCCATCGTCGTCACCGGTTTCGAACCCCTTGATATCCTGGAAGGCATCCATATGTGTGTAAGACAGCTGGAGGATGGTACATTCAATGTCGAGAACCAGTACCTCCGGGCAGTGAGCAGAAAGGGAAACACGGCAGCCGTGGACTTGATCAGGGAAGTCTTCCAGGTCACCGACAGGAAGTGGAGGGGACTTGGTGACATTCCCGGCAGCGGTCTTGAACTGAGATCCGGTTTCAGGGATCTCGACGCCGGTCTGAAATTCGGTGTCAGCCATCTCCGGGTGGAGGAATCCGGAGAATGCATCTCGGGCGAGGTCCTCAGAGGAAACAGAAAGCCCGACCAGTGTCCCGCATTCGGAGGCGAGTGCACTCCCGAGCATCCCCTGGGCGCACCCATGGTCTCATCCGAGGGGGCCTGCGCGGCATATTACCGCTACAGGCATGTAAGGAATCAGGATGAATGAGCTCTCGATAATGGAATGTCCCATCCCCATCTCCGAATACCCCGCAGTGACAATGGCTCATGGGGGAGGGGGAAGGCTCATGAACAGCCTTATCGACAGGATGATGATAAGGGCCTTCTCCAATCCAATGCTGAATGAGAAGCACGACGGAGCAGTCTTCGACCATGCTGGCGGAAAGCTGGCCTACGCCACCGATTCCCATGTGATCACCCCCCTGTTCTTTCCCGGTGGGGACATAGGTACCCTTTCGGTGTACGGTACCGTGAACGACCTTGCCATGTGCGGCGCAATGGCCCGATGGATGTCAGCGGGGTTCATCCTTGAAGAAGGCCTGCCAATGGAAACGCTGTGGAGGGTGGTTCTATCCATGGCGGAGGCCGCCGACAGGACCGGAGTCTCCATAGTGACAGGAGATACTAAGGTGGTGGACAGGGGAAAGGGTGACGGCATATACATCAACACTTCCGGTGTCGGGACCGTGCCTCATGGTGTAAGCATCTCTCCATCCAGGGTACGTGCGGGGGATTCCGTGGTGCTCAGCGGCGACATAGGCAGGCATGGGATGGCAATCATGGCCGTCCGGGAGGGGATCAGGCTGGACAGCCCGATCAGAAGCGACCTGGCTCCCCTTCACCTCATGGTCCGGGACCTTCTGGAGGCTGGACTGGAAATCCACTGCATGAGGGACCTGACACGTGGAGGGCTTGCCAGTGGACTGAACGAGATAGCAGCCGGTTCGGGACTTTCCATCACTATGGAGGAGGATCTGATACCC
>CAZXEF010000108.1:0-9581 GCA_964639605.1 uncultured bacterium
GTTCGGGGCACTGGCCAAGACCTACCTTGCGGGCAAGGAGAACGTGGACCCTTCGAAGGTGGTCTGCGTCTCGATCATGCCCTGCACGGCCAAGAAGTTCGAGAAGGAACGTCCTGAGATGCGGGACAGCGGGTTCAAGGACGTTGATTTCGTCCTGACTACCCGTGAGCTGGCCAGCATGATACAGGAAGCCGGCATAGACTTCGCCAACCTGCGTGACGAGAAGTACGACAAGTGGATGGGTGACTCCACCGGTGCAGCCGTGATCTTCGGAGCCACAGGAGGCGTCATGGAGGCTGCCCTCAGGACAGCATACGAAGTGGTAACGGGGCAGGAGATACCCTTCAACGGTCTCAACATCACTCCCGTCAGAGGTATGGAGGGCATCAGGGAAGCTTCGATCACGATGCCGGAAAAGATGGCCAGGGGTTACGAGTTCCTTGCGGGCGCCACCCTGAAGGTTGCAGTGGCTCACGGACTCGTCAACGCCGATAAGCTGATGGACAAGGTCCGCGCCGGTGAAGTGGACTACCACTTCATCGAGATAATGGCCTGTCCCGGCGGCTGCCTGGGCGGCGGCGGCCAGCCGATCCCGACTTCGCCCGAGATAAGGCAGAAGAGGGCCGATGCCATATACGCCGAGGATGCTGCGCTGCACTTCCGCAAGTCCCACGCCAACCCCGAAGTGCAGCTGCTCTACGCCGAGTTCCTGAAGGAGCCTCTGGGACACAAGTCCCACGAGCTTCTCCACACCCACTACGAAGCAAGGGACTAGCAGGCTGGTTTCTCCGGATAGGGGCGGCGCTATGGCGCCGCCCTTCTTCGTTCAGGGATTCCGTCCATGGCCGGTTCTCCATCCATCAATTGACGCATGTCACGTAAGGAAACTATGATCCTGAAGTTTCAACAGTACGATCCTGAAGGAAGTATCTCCAATGAGGACTTTGAGCATGCTGTTCCTGGCCGCCTTTGCTCTCGCCGCCTCGGATGTGGTGATAGGTTCCGCCCAGTCTCCCTTGTATCCTGCCTATCCCTTCGGCAGTTGAGGGGAGCCCATGCACTACCAGGCGGTAGTGCTGGAGGATGAGATAGGACAGGAGATCAACATCACCAGTATCTCATTCATGCCTTCCGAGGAGGGATTGGAGCCCTTCTCCTGGGAATACGGAATTTCGGTGTTCATGGGCCTGACCTATCAGGACGCGCTCACGGCCAATTTCGAGGATAACTATGTTCCGGGAACAAGACAGCTTGTGCTATTCGCGGATTCAGTCTTCTACGGATGCACGCCCGACGTCTGGCAGGAGATCCAGCTGACCGAGCCCTACCACTACACCGGCGGGAATCTTGTAATCGAATTCATTACGCCGGAATGGGGCGGCTACACGTGCGTATACAACTGGGACGCAGGAATGAACAGGGCCCTGCAGACCTACAACTGCAGCTCTCCGGAAGGTACACTGAACTGCTATCTGCCCTACATGCTCATCAGCGGCACCCTTGCTCTTGAACAGGAGACCTTCGGGTCCATAAAGGTCATTCTGGGAAGAGAATAGCGGCCGGTCCCAACAGGGACGAAAAGGCGGCAGCTTCCGCTGCCGCCGACTGGTTTCACCGTATATCCGGGATCAATCCTTCTTGAGGAACTTGTCCGCAGGGCTGGCTACCCTGAGGGCGCTCCTCTTCTCCGCCAGCTTCATGTAGGGGGAGATCATGGAGGGAGTGGTTATGCCCAGGAGCTTGCGGACGAGCTTTCTGTCTATGCCGTCCTCCAGCATGTGGACGGCGAAGCTGTGCCTGAGCCAGCCGAGGGTCGCCCGCTTCTCGATACCCACCGCCAGCATCGCCTCGGCAAAGGCCCTCTGTATGGTCCTGGGGGAGATGCAGTTGGTCTTGCCCCTGCCGGGGAACATCCAGGGGGAATCGTCGGTCCTGGTCTCGATGTAGTACTTCAGGATGCCGGCCACGGACTCGGCCAGTATGGTGTCACGTATGTACTGGCTGCTCTCGTCGTTCACATGGATGATCAGATCATCGAAGTCCACGGAACCACGAAGGAGATGCGTGGCTTCCCCGACCCTGAGGCCCGAAGAGTAGATGAGCATGAGGGCAAGCCTGTACTTGAGCTCGTGGACGTTCTCGAATATCTTCCTGATCTCGTCCCTGCTGAAGATGCCGTGAAGGGGGACCTTCTTGGAGATGAGCCCGGGACCCGGAAGGGGGCTTTCCTTCTTTAGCACATGCTTGTACATGAACCTGATGGCACTCTGGGCCTGGTTGATGTAGGAGAGGGACTTGCCCTCGTCCACCAGGTCTTCCAGGTATTTCCTCAGAGTCTCTTCGTCAAGGTCGGTAATGCCATCGCCGTAGGCGTTCTCCAGCCTGCGGATATGTGACAGGTAGCTGTTTGCCGTCTTGGGGCTGCGCCCCGCAGTCCGCAGTACCTTTCTGGTCTGCTCGACATAATCGGTCATAGTTCCTCCAAACGTGGTTAAGTTAATTCTTACCGTGATTCAATACATTAGTAACGCAATATTACTATGAGGTTTAAATTAATGTAATAAATAAATTCATACTTGTCAAGATGGTTAGTGAAGAATACATGGAAGTATATAGATTAAAATAGTATCAGCAAGATAAGGATTTAGGGAAGAACGATCTGTTTGCCATTCGCACAGCATTTCGAAAGCGTTGCTTCCTGGATTTTGCGGTGGGTACTTGACATATTCGGTCCGGTGGTTGAAACTCTGGTGTAGAACAACACCTCGAGGGGAGAATGATGCTTCTCTTTCCCAGCATCTCCGGAAGGACGATGCTAAGGGCCCTTCTGCCGTACATTCTCGCTTTACTGGCCGTTCTGGCCGTGCTTGCGGGTTACTTCCACTTCACATCGAAGGCTGTGGAAGCGATGGAGACAGGAGAGAGGGAGCAGTCCATCCTTGTGGCAAAGAGCATGGTCAGCGCAATTCTGGACAGGGACCTGGCCTCGCAGATATTCCAGCGGGGAGAACAGGACGGTATCGAGTACCTGTACCTCAGGCCGCCATACCTGAACCTCTTCAGCTTCGCCGAATTCCAGCTGGTAGCCATGCCCGACGGTTATGCCAGCCATACGTTCTTCCCTGAGGACAGCCTGGCCAGAAGTGCCATGATGACGATGGAGCCGGTGTCCCGCTATCTTGAAATAGGGAAGGAGTACAACCTTCTGCTGCTGTACCCCATAGACGACCTGGCCGGGGAACCGGCAGTGGCCAGGATAGTCTTCGAGAACGTACAGGGAGGAGGATCCATCATCAGCAGCAGGTACAGCGTGTTCCTGATAGTTGCAGCCGTCATCCTGCTGATGATCCTTCCCGGAGTATTCCTGAAACTCGCGGAGATAAGGGGAAAGATCGAGAGGACAGGGTTCTACCAGACGGATTCAGAACTGAAGCGGGAGAAGGCTGTGGAGATAATCCGGTCAGACATATGTCCGTCCTCCCTGCTGGAGGGCCTCGAGTTCCCCGCTGTATTCCGCCTGGACGAGAACGGCTCCATCATGTACATGAACAGATCCGCTGAAGAGCTGACCGACCTGATTCGTGAAGACATGACCGGTGCACTGTTTCATGAGCTTCCATGCTTCGACGAGCAGGAGCGCAGGATTCTGGTCTATCCGGAATCCGAAAGTCCTGCTGAGTTCAGCCTGGAGGTGATGACCAGTTCCGGTGCCCGGCGGAGGGCATCCTTCAGGATGGAGAAGCTTGGCCGTACCGGTTTTGGAGTGTCGGCAAGGTATGAGGACGCCGGGAAGGACGTCTATTCAGGACTACAGGCATCCCACGAAGGTGAAGCGTCATCCTGGACGGCCGCCGGCGGTCCCGGCCATGAGACCGTCAGCCGTATAGTTGCACTTCTGCACGAGGGCAGGGTGAGGTTCCGCAACGAAGAGGCTGTGGTGGAGCACCTTGGGAGGATCCACGATCTTCTTGCCCGCAGTGAGAGCAGAACCAGGGCAGGTGAAGAGGATACATCGGATACGATCGAGATGTTCTCAGAACTGGAAGGTATATCCTCCGCACTTAACGACGTCCTTCCCGACAGGGCATCCATCGAGCTGGATGTTCCCGGTTTCCTCCCGGAAGTGGAGTGCACCAGGCAGGACTTCACCCAGCTTGTGAAGAACATTGTCTTCTACTCCCTCGAGAACAACAGCGGGCCGGTGAGGATAAAGATCGGGGCAAGGGAAGTCCCGTCGCCGGTTTCCGATTCGGTATTCTCGGCCAACTGTGACAGGACGGTGTCAAGGTCCGTTTCGCTCAGCTATTCCGACGGAACCAGGATACCCGTCGTGCTGAAGGAGGCTCTAATGGACCCCGAGACCGATCTGGCTGGTATAAGGAGGGACTTCGGCTCTCACATTTCTTCTGTGGCCGCCGTTCTGTCCAGGCTCGACAGTCACCCTGTATTCACCGAGAGTGCCATGGGAAGCACTCTTCACATCCTTTTCAGGATCAGTGAGAGCTACCTCTTCGACCAGTCGCAGAGCGAGGAACTCCATACACTCGATCTCAGCAGCTTGAAACTGGCCGTATGTGACGCTTCAAGGCCCGTCCGGGAAAGCGTTTCAGATGCCCTGGCCCTGTTCGGGATCGAAGTCGTCAACTCCCCTGACCTCGACGAGATGAGGCAGATGCTGTCAGAAAAGGGGGCGGATTATCTCGTACTGGACCGCTCCGCGGTCCTGGAACCCCTTGGAGAAGCGCTGGAAGACATCGGCAGAGGCTTCCCGGGTCTGAGGATAATCTTGACCGGCGGCCTGCCTGAAATCGAAGCGCCTGTTCCCGATGCAATGGAACGCAAGCTAAGGGTGCTGGAGAAACCCTACTCCGTGGACGACATATTGAGCATCGTGGAATTGACCATGCCCAGGCCTGCAGCTGATGATAAGCCGATGGATCTTGCAGGGAGGGATGCATGACCTTCGAGGATTACCTGTTCAGACTGCTGGTGGCTGCTCTGCTGGGGTCTCTTATCGGCCTGGAACGCGAGTACCATGGAAGACCCGCCGGGCTGAGGACTCACATGCTGGTATGCATCGGCGCCACCATGATCACCATCAGCGGTCTGGTAATAGCCCAGAAGTTCTCCCAGGGCGGACCGCCCCCGGGCGCCGAGGTAAGCAGGATAGTGGCCGGTGTCGTCACAGGAATAGGTTTCCTGGGTGCCGGCGCCATAGTCAGGACAAATGATTTCGTTCGTGGCCTCACCACGGCAGCCTGCATCTGGTTCGTGGCCGCACTTGGCGTAGTGATCGGGCTGGGAGAATACCTGCTGGGGATATCGGGAACGGGAGTAGCCCTGCTGATACTCATAATGCTTCCCTTCCTCGAGTACCGGCTTTCCGACCTTAAGTACCGCGACGTGATGATACTCGGGGAGAACAGCGATCCGGAGATGCTCGTGGACAACTGCTCGAACATCTTCTACTCCCATAAGGTGCATATCCATGACATAGACATCGAGATCAACCGGGACGGGAGTTCGATATCCATTCTCTTTCACCTGCGGATAAGGAAGCTTGACGACAAGATGGAACTGCTGAGCCAGCTCTCCGAGGTTCAGGGCGTCATCAGTGTCCAGTGGCAGAGGGCTGCGGGCAAGATCTGATATTCATCGGGGTCGGACCTGACATTTTAACATTCGAAGGGTCTACTTCACCCAAATGTTCAATTGTCAGGTCCGACCCCTTCATTCTTCATTCTATGGGGAAGAGGGGCATGGCAGCCATGTGGAACAGGTCCTCGCATGCCTGCCTCACCTTGTCCCTTATGGTGGGACAGCAGCACACCGTAAGGTAGTTCCTGTTGGGTCTGGCCTTGGAGAGGTACTCGGCGAAGGGCGGGTCCAGTTCCTCGATGGGGATGATCTCCCCCGAACTGCCGATATACCTTATGTCCATCCTCGTAAACCTCTCCTCGGACACCTTCACCGCCTCCAGGGGCATGTCGACCAGTATGAACCTCGGATCGACACCCGCGGTCTCAGCAAGTTTGAGGCCCAGGGCCCTGGCCCTCTGACCGGGGTTGCGGCCTGTGCTGCCCAGGGAGTTCAGGAAGGATATGTCGCTGTCGTCCAGTGTGGCGGCGTCTATTCTGAATACCTGTGTGAAAAGCTTCTGGCGGTATTTGATCCGCCAGGCCATCTCCCGTACCCAGGGATCTTCCGACCCGCACTCAAGGAAGCTCAGCACCTGGTCGTCGGTCATCAGGTAGAACTCCGGTATCTCGTTCAGATCCAGTATACTCCTCCTTGATGCTGCCAGCAGCATCATGTCCACTATCCTTGTTTTTCGGTGAAGGTAGACGGTCGCGTACATCTGAAGCCTTGCGAACAGGAAATCCCGTATTGCTTCGTGACCTTTCGTGAGGAACACGATTGAGTCATCGGCTACCCTCATGGTGGTAATTATCCTGTCCATCTCGATATGCCCGAAGGCAACTCCGGTGAAGTAGAAATCCCTCTGAAGGTAGTCCAGCATGTCCGCATCGACCTCTCCGAAGATCACCTGCTGAAGGTATCTCGGACCCTGGAACCTGCTGCAGACAAGGTCGGCCACGGCCTGCGGGTCCACGCCATGGCGCTCAAGTATTCCGGGGATACTGCCGGTACCCTGGATGTCCAATCTGGTCGCCCCGGTTATAATGTCGGCCACCAGGTCCATGTGGTCCTTGCCGTATATCTCTATGTACAGCGGCTCAAGTGTGTGTGACCATGGGGTATGGCCGATATCGTGCAGCATCCCCGCCGACTGGAGGAGCCTGATAACTCCTGCCATCTCCTCGCCGGTCTTATCCGTTCCCTCCAGGACATGCTCCCCGATGAACCCGGCCAGATGTGAGACGCCGAGTGCGTGGGAAAGACGCATGCCGTGCGCTCCCGGATAGCTCTGAAAAGTCGTCCCCAGCTGATGTATGAAGCTGAGCCGCTGGACCTCCACAGTCTTGATCAGCTCCTCCTGAAGGTCGGAGAGGCGTATGCTCCCGTGGACGGGGTCACGGATGTACATGACCTTTCGGTCGGGACTCTGTTTCATTATCTCACCCTCCGTCGCGGTTTACCGCCTGTCCGGCATCGGGTAGCGGTCCGGCTTCCATGAGCCTTGTTACTAGAACACATATTTAGTCAATTCCGCAGTTGAAGTAAATGAACGGGAGTTGCACGGCAGTATGAGGTTGGCAATATTCAGCCTTCCGGAGGTGACAGACCATGGCGAGAGTGGACCTTCATATACACAGCACAGCGTCCGACGGGATGATGACCCCTTCGGAGATAGTCGGAATGGCCCTTGAGAAATCTCTCACCATGATATCCATTACGGATCACGATACGCTTGATGGTATTCCTGAGGCAGCCGGCGTCGCTGCCGATTCGGGGATCCATTTTGTGCCCGGGGTGGAGCTCAGTGTCGACCTCGAATCTGATGGTTCCATAACCGCTCATCTGCTGGGCTACTTTCCGGGTGCCGAGATCGAAGAACTGGTTTCAGATTCCACACCACTTGGGGAAGCGATCACGTTTGTTCAGGGCGGCCGCAGGCGGAGGAACCCAAGGATTCTGGAGAAGCTCAGGGCCAGCGGCGTCTACATACTGATGAACGAGGTGAAGCTCCTGTCCGATGGAGATGTCGTGGGAAGACCGCATATCGCCCAGGCAATGGTGGACGCAGGTTATGTGGGCAGCCTGAAGGAAGCCTTCAACAGGTTCCTGGGAAAGGGCAGACCGGCATACGTGGAGCGGGACAGGCTCCCGGTGGGCAAGGCCATGGACGTCATAAGGGAAGCCGGCGGATTGCCGGTGATGGCACATCCCGGATATATTGCCATGGACAGTGATGAAATGCGGGAGCTCTTCGGCAGGATGAAGGGGCTGGGTCTGTCGGGTGTGGAGGTCTACTATCCCACACACGCCCCCTCCATGGTAGAGTTCCTCCTGTCCGTGGCGGATGAGTTCGACCTGCTCGTGACAGGCGGTTCGGATTTTCATGGCAGGGATGGAGAGGCTGCTCCACTTGGAGGCTCCCCGGATGGTTTCGCGGTAGAGACGGATATGATCAGGGATTTCATGGACATATGCCTGGATTCACGGCAGGAGGTAATACATGGCCAAGCTAAGTGAGCTGATCGACAAGATCGACGTAGAGGCGAAGGAAGGCAGCCGGAAGAAGGCTCTTCTGATGATAGAGAAGCTTCTGGAGAAGGTTCCGGACAACGATGCACTTCTGGCCCGGAAAGTGAAGTACCAGAAGGAATACGATTACGAAACCCGACTGGAAGCCCTGGAGAAGAAGTACGGCATCTCCTAGCAGCATGAGGCTGCGTGTCGCAACCGCCGCGCTGATGATCCTCATTCTCTCCTGCGGTCCGTCCGAAACCACACTGGATACCCTTCGCAGCCAGGCCGAGGTATACAGCGCCAGGGTCTCCTTTGCCTGGCAGAATCTCAGCACATTCCAGCTCAGGGGCAATGCAAGACTGGACGGAAGCAGCCTTGTTGCACGAGGTCCTTTCGTTCTCTGGGGTGATCCTGAGAGAATCCTCCTCAGGGGAGATTTCTACGGTCCCGATGGAAAACCCGTAGTATCGATCATGGGGGATTCCACCGGATTGCTGGTATACCTTCCCCAGGACGAATACGCATCCTTCGCTCCACTGGGACTTCAGGCAGGAGGGGGCACCATCAGGACCGAAGACCTGATATTCCTTCTAAGGACCGGTTTCCCTCTGAGGCTGGAGCAGTGGCAGATTTTCGACCTTGCGGAATACGAGGAAGGGCGCATCATATGGAGCTTCAGAACAGCGGAAGATGACACAATGACCCTGGCCATGGAATCCGGGCATCTGTTTCCGGGCCAATGCAGCTGGGACGCCGGCACTTTCACCATAAGCTCATCATCTCCACACGATGAGTACAGGGCGTGGCCATGGAGCTGGAGCACTCGGATAGGCGACAATGTGGTCGATCTCGAGTTAACAGACATCACTATTACTCAGGTACCCTGGGAGGGTATATGGGGTATGGTCGTCCCTGTTCCCGTTGATTCGCTAGATGAAGCTCCCGTCTGGCTTCCTTCCGACACTCTGATGCAGAGGTAGTGTTAACAGCAAACGGGTCCCACGGGCCCCCTTCTCGAGAACCCGCACGGATCGAATGACCCCTGAAGAGTTGACGCAGGCATGACTGTTTACTATTCAACCTTGTACGGTCCAGTTTACAGGAGGGTTGTATGGGTATCTCAGGCGCTTTCAGAGGCATTTTCGGAAGGAAGCCAGGGGCGCTTCTTTCCAACTCGATGGCCATTGATCTGGGAACGGCCAACACGCTGATCTACCTTCAGGGAAAAGGTATCGTACTCGAGCAGCCCAGCGTGGTGGCCCTGGAGAGGGAGACAAACGCACTGGTGGCAGTGGGAGCAGAGGCCAAGTCGATGCTGGGACGCACAGGTATGTCAATTCAGGCTATCAGGCCTCTGAAGGATGGTGTGATAACCAACGCAACAGCCACTATGGCCATGCTGAGGGAGTTTCTGGGCATGGCCCGGA
>CAZXEF010000109.1:0-9470 GCA_964639605.1 uncultured bacterium
CACCGGGATGTGCGGCTGCTGCAGGGTAACAGTTGGGGGTGCCGTGAAATTCGCCTGCGTGGACGGCCCGGAGTTCGACGGCCACCAGGTGGATTTCGACGAACTGATGACCCGTCTATCTACCTACAGAACCCAGGAGAGGGAGTCGCTTGAGCGCTTCGGTTCGGAGTCCGGCTGCAGGCTTGATGCAATGCTGGAAGGGGGTGTGGTATGAACGTCAAGGACAGGCTTAAGCTGCCGCCGGTCGCCATGCCGGAGCAGGATCCGAAAGAGAGGATTCGCAACCTGGACGAGGTCCCCCTGGGCTACACACCCGAGATGGCCATGGAGGAGGCGAAAAGGTGTCTTCAGTGCCGGACTCCCTTCTGCGTGGAGGGCTGTCCCGTGGGGATAGATATTCCCGGGTTCATCAAGTTCATAGAGGACGGCGATTTCAAGAGCGCGATAAGGAAGATGAAGGAGAGGAACCTCCTTCCGGCGGTATGCGGCAGGGTGTGCCCGCAGGAGGAGCAGTGTCAGCTGTTCTGCACGGTGGGCAAGGCGAAGAAGGATCCCTGCAAGTCGGTGATGATAGGCAAGCTTGAAAGATTCATAGCGGATTGGGAGCGTAAGAGCGGCGAACAGGAGACACCTCCGCCGGTGAAGCCGTCCGGGAAGAAGGTGGCCGTCATCGGAGGGGGCCCGGCGGGTCTCACCGTGGCAGGGGACCTGGTGAAGTTCGGTCATGATGTCACGGTCTTCGAAGCGCTTCACAAGGCTGGCGGAGTGCTGGTATACGGTATTCCGGAGTTCCGACTGCCCAAGGAGATAGTACAGAGCGAGGTTGACTACCTTGAGAGCCTGGGAGTGAAGTTCAGGTACAATTACGTGATAGGCAAGACACTTCCGATCGGGCACATCCTGGAAAATTACGATGCTGTCTTCATCGGTACAGGCGCCGGCCTGCCCAGTTTCATGCGGGTGGACGGCGAGAACCTCCTTGGAGTGCTTTCCGCAAACGAATACCTTACAAGGGCCAACCTCATGAAGGCTTACGACTTCCCGAAGACGGACACGCCCATCGTCAAGGGAAGGAAAGTGATAACCGTCGGCGGCGGGAACGTTGCCATGGACTGTGCAAGAACCGCCCTCAGGATGGGGGCCGAGAGGTCCCTCATAGTCTACCGCAGGGCCGAGGAACAGATGCCGGCGAGGCTGGAAGAGATCCATCACGCGAAGGAAGAGGGGGTGGAGTTCCACCTCCTTCAGAATCCTGTGAGGCTGGTGGGGAACGAGAAGGGCTGGATATGCGGCGCCGAGGTGATAAAGATGGAACTCGGGGAACCGGATTCTTCAGGCAGGCGAAGACCGGTCCCCATTGAAGGAAGCGAGTTCATCGAAGAGACCGATACACTGATAGTAGCCATCGGCAACAGCCCGAACCCTCTCGTCCCCGAGTGCTTCCCGGAGCTTGAAGTTACGAGGTGGGGAGGCATCGTGGTCAACGAGATAACAGGACAGACATCGGTGCCAGGCGTATTCGCGGGAGGGGACATTGTCCTGGGCGCGGCCACGGTGATACTGGCCATGGGGCACGGCCGCAGGGCGGCACGGGCCATGAACCTGTATCTCAGCTCCGGCCGCTGGGTGGACCTCGACAAGGCCATGGACCTATGCAGGGCAGAAGTGCACTGATGTCATCTTTCGATGACATTAGTGCCTAGCTGAATCGTTGAATTGCCAGTCTGCAGTTATGGAGCGTTGGGAATAAGGTGGTCCAGAACTGCCTGGCTGAATCGCTGAATTGCCAGCCTGCAGTTATGGAGCGTTGGGAGTAAGGTGGTCCAGAACTGCCTGGCTGAATCGCTCTGCGATTCAGCCGTTGACTTTGAACCCCTCGGAACTTAGCGTTCCACCATTCTCGGGAACAGACAAAGCTGAATAGAGGAGGCATCAATTGAAAGGCCGCGTACTGATCATCGATGACGAGGCGGAGATCCGCCGCAATCTCACAGTGGGGCTGACTCAGGAGGATTATTCCGTCGTGGCCTGTCCCGACGGTATTTCCGCCATACATGAGCTTAATCAGGCCAGAGAGAAGGGATTAGCCTACGATTACCTGGTTACCGATATCTTCATGCCTGACATCGACGGCCTTAAGATCCTGAAGGTCATCAAGAACCAGTACCCCGAACTTCCCGTCCTTGTCATCACCGGTTTCGGTGACGAGCGACTGATGGTTACTGCGCTTTCCGAGCACAATACCGGTTACCTTGACAAGCCCTTCGAGATATCCGATCTGGTCGAGGCACTGGATGAGCTGTCCCCCGGGAAGACCGCTACCGAGACTCCCGAGAAATCATTAGATGAAGGAATGAGGGAATCAGTAAGCGCATACCTCACCGTAAAGATAACTGACTCCGACAGGAGCATGGAGATTTACGAAACCCTGTACAGGATGGACGGTATAGCCTCCTGCGACGCAGTAAGAGGCGACTTCGACATCATCCTTCTGGCCCAGGCATCTTCAAGCAGTGAGATCGCAGAGATATTCAGCAAGGTCAGGGCCATGGAGGGTATCGAGGTGGTATCCATGTCCGAGGTGGAACGGCCCAGGCTGGACAGGGATGTGGACCAGTTCATCGAAACCTACCAGGAAGCGGTCAAGAGAGAGGCGCATGCGGAAGCCCGCCGTCAGCCCGGCACCATGAGCTATATTATCGTCGACATAGATCCGGATTCGATCCAGCAGATATTCACCACGGTGTTCTTCATCGATGAGGTCGTCTTCTGTGACGTGATAGAGGAGGGCACCAAGCTCGTAGGTATGATCACGGGCCATGGCGCCATGGGCAAGACACCCAGGATCATCCAGAAACTCAATCAGATCGACGGTGTCCTCAGGGTTCGAGAAGCCAAGGTGATCAAGCTCATCGAGGACTGACGGGCAACTGTCTTCTGTAATACTGACATCATTCGTCGTATCTCCTGATTCCCGCCGAACAGGGAAGGAGACCCAGAAGGGAGTGATGAAAACGGCTGCCAAGAACGAGGAATTCAGCTACAGACTGTGGAGGTACGAGGGCCAGCCAGGAGAGCTGATACCTCTGCTCCAGTCTGCCCAGGAGCACTTCGGTTACATTCCAAGACGGGCCATCAGCTATATAGCGAGTGTCACCGGAATACCTGAGTCCGATATCTACGGTGTCATCACCTTTTACAGCCAGTTCAGGCTCAAGCCCATGGGCAAGTACGTCATCAGGGTGTGCGCAGGGACAGCGTGCCATGTATCCGGCGCGAAACTGATCAGGGAGACCATCGAGGACGAGCTTGGTGTAGAAGTCGGTGACACGACTGATGACGGTCTTTTCACACTGAACACAGTTGCCTGCATCGGGTGCTGCTCCCTTGCACCGGTGATGATGGTGAACGACGATACCCATGGCAGGCTCACGCCCGCTTCGGTCCGCAAGATCCTTCGTAATTACAGGAAGAAGGCCGCCGAGACCACTGACACGGTGGCAGGGGCTTCCTGAGCCATTCCGATGGTTTGAAAGCGGTTCTACATTGAAGAATGTCTGGAGCAACAAATGAAGAAGATAGTAGTTGGAATGGGAACCTGCGGGCTCTCCGCAGGAGCCCAGGCGACCTACGACAGACTGGAGGAACTGGTCCGGGAGAATCCTGATGCATGCGTCCTTGCCCGGACGGGCTGCATCGGGATGTGCTACAGGGAGCCGCTCGTCGAGATAAGGGAAGGCGACCGCAGGGTCATCTACGGCGGTGTTACTCCCGAGTCAGCCGATGAGATCTTCCGGAAGCATGTCCTGGATGGCATGGTGATAGAAGACGAGAACCTGGTCTATTCGTGCGGTCCCCGGGGTGAGACCTCGGGGGCAGAATGCGGCTTTCTTGATCTTCAGGAGAGGATAGTCCTTCGCAACTGCGGCATGATCGATCCTGAGTCCATTGAAGATTACGAGGAGGCCGGCGGGTACCAGGGGCTCAGAAAAGCCCTGACCGGGATGAAGCCTGAGGAGATAATAGGCGAAGTGAAGGCTTCGGGGTTGAGAGGCCGGGGCGGCGCCGGTTTCCCCACCGGACTGAAATGGTCCTTCGCCGCATCCAACGAAGGCGATCAGAAGTACGTGGTGTGCAACGCGGACGAGGGTGACCCGGGTGCGTTCATGGACAGGTCCGTACTGGAGGGTGACCCCCACTCCGTGCTGGAGGGTATGATCATATGCGGAAAGGCCATCGGTGCCTCCTTCGGCTATATCTACTGCCGTGCCGAGTACCCCCTGGCCATAAGGAGACTTCAGATAGCCATCGCCGCAGCCCGTGAGCGTGGCTACCTCGGAAGGGACATCCTGGGTTCCGGTTTCGATTTCGATCTGAAGATCAAGCAGGGTGCCGGGGCTTTCGTCTGCGGGGAGGAGACAGCTCTTTTCGCCTCTATAGAGGGGGAGAGGGGAATGCCAAGGATAAGGCCTCCCTTCCCCGCCGAGAAGGGCCTCTGGAGAAAGCCCACAAACAACAACAATGTGGAGACCTACGCCAATGTGCCCTGGATCATTATCAACGGCCCGGAAGCCTTCACGGCCTACGGCACAGAGAAGAGCCCCGGGACAAAGGTCTTCGCCCTGGCGGGCAAGGTCGTTCATGGAGGTCTGGCGGAAGTTCCCATGGGGACTTCCATCGAGGAACTGGTCTTCAGAATAGGCGGCGGGATCAAGCAGGGCAAGCAGTTCAAGGCGGTTCAGATGGGCGGCCCATCCGGCGGCTGCATCCCGGCCAGCATGAAGGACACCCCGGTGGATTTCGAGTCCATCCCGGCCACGGGCGCAATCATGGGTTCAGGCGGGATGGTCGTGATGGACGAGGACACCTGCATGGTGGAGATAGCCAGGTTCTTCCTGGACTTCACCCAGAAGGAATCCTGCGGCAAGTGCACCTTTTGCAGGATCGGAACCCTGAGGATGCTGGAGATACTCGAGAGGATAACAAAGGGGGAGGGAGTTCCGGAGGACATCGAGAAGCTCGAGAAACTCTCAGTGCAGATCAAGGAGGCAAGCCTCTGCGGTCTGGGGCAGACGGCTCCCAACCCGGTGCAGACCACCATCCGCTATTACCTTGATGAGTACAGGGCCCACATCTTCGACGGGAAATGCCCCGCCGGAGAGTGTCAGGCCCTTTTGGAGTTCAGCATCGATCCTGAGAAATGCGTCGGGTGCACACTCTGCGCCAAGAACTGTCCTGTGGGCGCCATCTCGGGCAAGGTGAAGGATGTTCATGTCATAGACAGTGAAACCTGCGTCAAGTGCGGCAAATGTATAACCAGCTGCAATTTCGGCGCTGTAGTTACAAGGTAGGAGCGGCCAATGGAGAAGATCAGACTCAAGATCAACGGCAGGGAGATAGAGGCCACTCCAGGGAAGACTATTCTTGAAGTGGTCCAGGAGAATGAGCTGGACGACATCCCCACACTCTGCCATTCACCGGAGCTGGAACCCTACGGTTCCTGCTTCGTGTGCGTGGTGGAGGTCAAGGGAAGGAACAACCTGGTTCCCTCCTGCGCAACGCGCATAGCCCCCGGAATGGAGGTTGAGACCAGGAACGACAGGATAACGGCTTCTCGAAAGACAGCCCTGGAGCTCCTGACATCCAACCATTACGCCGACTGTGTCTCACCCTGCATGGAGGGTTGTCCCGCCGGTGTCGACGCCCAGGGATACATCGCCCTCTCGGCCATGGGCCAGTACCGCAAGGCCGTGGACCTGATACGGGAGACGAACCCGCTGCCGGCGGTGTGCGGAAGGGTCTGTGTCCGAAAGTGCGAGGACGAGTGCAGGAGACAGGACATAGACGCCTCAGTGGCGATCAACAACATAAAGAGGTTCCTGACGGATTCACCGGATGCATACGCCACCGAGCCTGAGTGCGAGCCTGACACCGGCAGGACAGTGGGAATAATAGGCTCCGGACCTGCGGGCCTCACGGCTGCGTGGTTCCTCGGGAAGAGCGGCATCAAGCCGGTGATTTACGAAGCAAAGGAGCGTACCGGAGGCATGCTGCGCTATGGGATCCCGGAGTACCGCCTGCCCGATGATGTCCTTGACCGTGAGGTGGAGTACATCTGTCGCGCTGGTGCCGAGATCAGGTGCGGTGTGCGGGTAGGCAGGGATATTTCTCTCGAGGAGCTTAGAAAAAGGCACGATGCGGTCTTTGTCGGTCCCGGCGCCTGGACAGGCAAGCCCATGCGGGTGGAAGGTGAGTACGATACCGGGGGCGTGGTCACCGGCGCCGATTTCCTGGTGGAGAAGGCCGACAACCCTGAATCCCTTTCCGGCACAGTTGTGGTGGTGGGAGGCGGAAACACGGCCATGGACGCCGCCAGGACCTCCTGGAGGCTCGATGCCGACAAGGTGATAGTCCTTTACAGAAGGACGAAGGCCCAGATGCCCGCCGACCCGATGGAAATTGAGGATTGCCTCGAGGAAGGCATCGAGATAATGGAGCTGGCGGCTCCCACCGGGATAGTCAAGAAGGACGGGAAGCTTGTTGCCCTCCAGTGTCAGAGGATGAAGCTCGGCGAGCCCGATGCGTCAGGAAGGCGCAGGCCTGTGCCCATCGATGGTGCCGAGTTCGAGCTGCCATGCGACCTGGTCATTTCGGCCATCGGTCAGGATACGGTTCTTGAAGGGCTGGTGCAGGCCGGCGACGTGGAGCTGGATCTCACCCGCTGGAACACGTACGTTATCGACCCGAAGACCATGAAGACCAATGTGGAGGGTGTCTTTGCAGGTGGAGACGCCGCCGACGACGGTCCAACGGTGGCAATTGACGCCATTCGTGACGGCCAGAAGGCCGCCGGGGCGATCAGGGCGTGGCTTCTTGGCGAGGATCTTCCTTCAGAACCTTTCGCGGTGAGGAAGGAGTTCTGGTCCAAGCCCGGTCACGCGGAGCTGGGCGATATACAGGAGTCTCCCCGCCACGAGGTTCATCTGATCGATGTCAAAGACAGGAGCAACAGCTTCATGGAGGTTTCCGAAGGATTCGAGCCCGAGGACAACGTCCACGAGTGCGACAGGTGCCTCTCCTGCGGCTGCGTAAGGTTCGACGATTGCAGGCTCAGGCTCTACGCAGAGGAGTACGGCGTGGACATGGAGCACTTCAAGGGATATGCCAGGAAGCACAGGGTGGACGACCGCCACCCGTACATCTCCTACGATCCCAACAAGTGCATACTGTGCGCAAGGTGCGTCAGGACCTGCGCCAGGATCCTGCCCATTTCGGCCCTGAGCCTTATCAACAGGGGTTTCAGGACGGAGATGCGACCGGCCATGAACGACCCCCTTGTCGCCACAAGCTGTGTCAGCTGCGGCAACTGCGTGGATTCATGTCCCACCGCAGCCCTGACAGTGAAGTACCCGTTCCCCGGAAGGGCCTGCCTGGGCAGCGAAGACGTGAAGACCCACTGCGCATTCTGCTCACTGGGCTGCGAGGTCACGGTGAGGACCTTCGGCGAGGGAAGGTACTTCATCGAATCCTCAGGGGAACCCGGCGAATACCTCTGCAGGTACGGCAGGTTCGGCCAGGAACTGTTCATCAAGCAGGACAGGTACTCGGGGCCTGTGAAGAAAGAGGGGTACTCCTACCGGCCGGTCAGCTTCAAGACAGCCTACTCAGGCATCGTTGAGGATCTTCGCAGGATTGCGCTTGAACACGGTCCGGAGAGCGTCGCCGTTTTCGTCTCTCCGGAGCTTACCAACGAGGAGTTCAACCTTGCGGGCAGGATAGCAAGGGAAGGCATAGGAACCGGCAATATCGGGTCACTGGCCATACTGTCCGGCGCGGGACGCTCCGGGGTTCTGGATGACGCGTTCGGGTTCACGGCCTCCACTTCGGACAGGAAATGCCTGAGGGAAGCCGACCTCATCGTATGCAACAACACCTCGCTGGAGTCCGACCACCTGATACTGGCGGTGGACGTTATCGAGGCTGTGCGTGGCGGGGCCAAACTGGTAGTGTCAAACTCCATCCTGGATTCCACCGACGAGCATATGGCAGCTCTGGCCGTCGATCCCATGAGGGGGAGGGCCTCGATCTTCTGGAACGCCGTCATGCAGGTTCTCATAGACGATGGGGATGTAGCCCCGAAGAATCTCAAGGGAGGGGAGGAATTCCTCCGGGACAGGAGCGGTTCAATCGAACTGGCGGCTGCAAAGGCCGGCGTGGAACTCACCGACATATACGAGACAGCGGAGCTTCTGCGCTATTCGGGCAACGTTGTGTTCATACACAGCCCTGACAGGGCCCAGGACGCCTCTCCGGACGACATGGAGATATTCGCAGACCTCGCCCTTCTCCTTCGTGATGCCGGCAAAACGGCCGACATTCTCCTGCCCAGGCTCCTGGCCAACAGCGCCGGCCTGGAGGTCATGGGGGCTGACCCGGCATTCCTGACCGGAAGAAGACCTGCCGGAAAGGGACTTCCTGGAGCTGCCTCAAGCCAGGAACTCAGGCTGCTGCTTGAAGACGGAAAGCTCAGGGCGGCACTGGTCATCGGTGAGAACCCTCTGGAGCACAACAGGCCCGGCTCATGGTTCCGGAACACGGAGTTCATTGCGGCCATGGACTGGACCGATACGGAGACCACAAGATTCGCCGACTATATCCTGCCGGGCACCACCTACCTCGAGACTCCCGGAACAAGGTGCAATTTCGAAGGCAGGCTTCTGGAATTCTCCGGGGCGGTCATGCCACCTTCGGGCAAGTCCGGAACAGAGGTCCTGCAGGGGCTTGCCTCAGCCTTCGGAATAGATCCCTCGGTGGATGACCTGGACGACAAGGTCAGGGGAATTCTTGGCGATCTGGCGAGGTTCTACTGGAACACCGGTCAGGAAAGGTACTGGGACGGCAGCGGGAAACTTGTGCCCGTATCTGCGGAAGCCAGAGCTGCTTCCATACAGCCGCCCCTGACACACTCCCAGGAGTACAGGCAGGAGATCCGCCAGGTCGGTACCGAACGCTACCGCGTAATCTAAGGGGACGGAGGCTTTTTATCCGAAGAGAGCGAATAAATAGCTTAAACGGGTAAAAAGCCTCCTTTTTTCTTAAAGTATCTTTAACTGCTCAGTAATTTTTCTTAGAAATTATTCTGGATATGAGCTATTCAGGTAACAAAGCTGATACCTCGGGTCTTCTTCATCATGCTGATGAACCATTGTCGTGCCAGGGGTCTGTTCTTCCTGGCTGCATCTCTGATCTTGATAGCCATCATGGTCTCCGGCTCGATTGAAAGGTATTCCTTCCAGTCATCAATGCCGTTCAGGATTTCATGGTCCGTGCTTACCAGTGGGTCATGTTCAGCAACACCAACATGAAACCGGGCGCTCGACCAACCATAATCCCACGCACTACCCACCATCCTTGCGCGGACCGGGTTCTGCTCGGTGTACCTGACGGCATTGTAGAGGTAATACGGTCCA
>CAZXEF010000110.1:0-9054 GCA_964639605.1 uncultured bacterium
CTGGCACCTCCGCATTCTCCCTGGCCATCCTCCAGGGGGCTGATTCAATGGCCAGCCACGGTCCCGACATCTCATTTATCCTCTCCGGAAGGTAGAGCAGCAGAGATATCCCGAATAGACCGGAGAGGACCAGGAACAGGAAATTTCCGCCCCTGTCCCCCCACCTCCTCCCGGCTGCCCGGTACAACACGCCGATTCCCAGCAGGGAAAGGTACAGGATCACGGGAAGGAAAGTGTAGTAGTGCCGGGGGCCGTAGATCACAGCGGGCCATGCATGGGGCAGAAGGATGATGAACATCGCCGGAAGCAACAGGAAGATGTACAGCAGCCTCCTGTCCCGCCGGAACAGGCTGACTGAAGCCGCCAGGGGGACCAGGGATAGAAGGGGCCAGCCGAACAGCATCGTGCATCCTGAAGCTATCATCCTGATACCGGTCTTCAGGGCCCTCCAGAGGGTATGGTCGTAGTCTCCGTAAACAGGGAACAAGGCGGCGTTCTCACCGAAGCCAAGCAGTCTTCCCCCCCTGGCCAGCTGGTATGCGGTGGTGAATGGGCTGCCCGTGTAGTACCAGTTCAGGGCTGCGAAACCCGCGACTGGTGGGATGGACCCCAGGGCCAGACCCGCAAGACCGATCATTCCCTTTCTTCCGTTTGAAGCCAGGACGACAAGAAGGAATAATCCCCATACTACTATGGGATAAGGTTTTGTGGTCAGGGCCAGTCCGAGGAGAAAACCCGAGCCGACCGAAAGGGCGAAACGGTCCTTCTTCCAGTAGAGACTGAGAAGAAGGAGGCTCCACACCACAAGCATCAGGTTGGAATTGTGCGCCATATGTGTCGACGTCATCAGGATGAAGAACGGTGACAGCAAGAGAAGAAGTGAAACCAGCCTGGCCGAACGCTCCCCCGTCCAGATCCTGACCAGAAGAAAAATGCCTATCAGTGAGATCACTCCCTCAATGGGTCCCAGAAGGGGAGAGAGGCCGACCCTGACGAAGGGAGCCAGAAATATGGAATGAGTGGGCGTGTACTGGCCGAACCACTTGCCGTCTTTGATCACGAGGTGCCTGCTGGAAAAATAGACTTCCGGATCCGGCACCGGCGGTGCCGGTGCCGCCAGCTCTCCCCGGGCGAATATCCTGGCCTGGAAGAGCGTGGCCGACTCGTCACCGCCCTTTGCTGTGCCCTCCAGAGGAAAGTACGCCATCCAGAGGGTGAAAAGGAAGAGGACCAGCGAGAGGGTGACAAGAAAAGGTCCCGTCCTCCATCCGTCCAGCCGGCGGAGCGCTGCCGCCGCCAGGTTCCTTCCGATACGTCCGGACAGTGCCCAGGAGATGCAGATGACTGCAGGTACCAGGACCAGGAGCTGGATGATCTTGTCGACGGGTCCTTCCGTCCTTATGCCGGAGACGGCATATACGATGTAGGCAAGTATCAGGACAGAACCTGCGACTGCAGAGACCGATCTTACCATGTACTCCTTCTCAAGGACCAGGCTGCTTTATCTCGCGCTCCCCCGGGTCATGTCAGGCGATAATATCCTTTTGCCGACGCTTTTATGCAACCGCTCCGGCAGGATCCCGTTCCCCGGGGGCCGGGATTCCCGGATTCCGATGAAAAGGGCCCGAAGGCCTCTTCCCCTGCCAGGGAAGCCGCCTTGTTCCAGACAGCTGCACGTAATGCGTCATTGACCTTTCGCGGCTTTCCGGAGTATCGTTGTCTCTTGTAATGGACTGCCGGCAGCGCGGTCGGGGACCTGCCGGAACTGAACCCTGAGTGTTCTGTCCACCATGCAGTCTGGAACCTCCACAATGAACAGTCTGGAACCCGCACCATGAAGCTGAATGCCACCGTCGAAAAAAAAGCTGTACTGCATGTGCATACCAGTGCATCGGACGGTACCGGTTCCATGGAATCAGTGATCGAAGCGGCCCGGGATGCCGGGGCGGATATTCTGGGAATCAACGACCACAGGACACTCTGGGCAAGGGATCGGGGGTACGGCGGATGGCATTCTTCCCTTTTCGTCCTGGCGGGGACGGAACTTGAAGACAGGAACGAGAACAGCCACATCCTTGCTTACGGTATCGATACGCTGCCTCCATCGAAAGTTACCTCGGAGCAGATAGAATTCGTGAACAGCGCCGGCGGCATAGCCATAGCCGCCCACCCCACGGAGGCGCCCGGCAGGCTGCCCAGGACCAGGAGCTACTCCTGGAAGGCTGCCACAGAGGGGCTTGCCGGAGTGGAGGTATGGAACTACATGTCACTGTGGAAGAAGGGGATATCTCCCATCAATGCCTTATCGAGGGTCAGACATCCCGACCGGAACGTGGAACATCCCGACCCGAAGGCGGTAGAGTTCTGGAGAAGTGTCGGCGGCTGTGCCATAGCAGGGCCGGACGCCCACGCCCTCAAATTCGGACTGGGAAGGGCCAGACTGGTGGTGTTCCCCTACTCCATGCTCTTCAGAAGGCTTGTCACGCATGTATTACTGGAGGAGGAACTGCCCCGGGACCCTGTGAAGACGGAGATCCTTCTGCTGGACGCACTGAAGAGAGGCTCATGCTTCGGCAGCAATGCACTGCTGGGGGACGCCCGTGGATTCAGGGCGGGTATCGAGGGAGAGACCCTGGTCCTTGTGCTTCCGGGAGCCGGTCATGTGACAGTGAGGGGAACCGGAGGATTTTTCTGGCAGGGCACCCTGGATGAGGGAAAGCACTTAATTGGCGTCAAGGCTCAAGACCGGCTGTCGGTGAACATTTCGAGGAAAGGTGGAACATGGATATTCTGCGGACTTCCCTGATCCTGTTTCCGGCTCTGCTTCTTTTAGCTCCTGTCCTTGCTGCAGACCCTGTGGATTCAGCCCATGACCTGCTCTACGCAGTGGAGTACGGTCACGGTGACTCCTTCCTGGAACTTCTTTCCGAGAGCGTCAGGGCACAGGTGGAATCCGCCTACAGCCAGCTGCAGGATATTGCAGCGGAAGACCCCGGTCTCGCGGAAACAATGCTGCTGCGCACCGGAAGCGGCCTGACCACCTGGGACCTTGAATGGATGACCACGGAGGATTTCGTGTCGGTGCTCCTCCGTTCCGTGCAGCTGCCTTCCTTTGAGGAAGTGATCTCTGAGAAGGTTTCCATGTACGGGAGGAACGCTGAGGTGGTGATGACCTGGCTCTCGGGCTACTCGGTCACATTCCAGTTCACGTGGGAGAATTCTTCGTGGAAGGTCACAGGCTCCTCCCTCCTCGACCAGCTTTTCTGAACCCCCGTCCTGCTGTTGACGCAGCAGCTGTGTAATTGGTAGTATTTGATGTTCGTATCAGGTCTTCAGGGGTGTCGTTCTCCATTCTCACGGAGGCGTATAACTTCTGATACTTAAATAAGTGGAGGTAAAGAGATGCGTAAGATTCTTGCTGTTCTTAGTATCGCCGGCCTTGCAGTAATGGCCTGCGGTGGAGGGGGCGGCGGCGCCAGTACTCCCGAGGATGCAGTTAACGGTATGTTCTCGGCCATGAAGGACGGCGATCTCGACGCCATGGCCCAGTATCTCCCCGCCAGTGAGCGCGGTGATATCGAGAACATGACCGATGAGGAAAAGGAAATGGCCCAGGCCATGTTCGCGATGCTCGGTGACATGGACGTCAAGGTCCTTGGTTCCGAGATCGACGGTGAGACAGCAGTTGTCTCCATCGAAGTCACCTTCATGGGAGAGACCGAGGAGGACGAGGTCGAGCTCATGCTCGAGGACGGCAAGTGGGTCGTTACAAGCGGAGGCATGTTCTAGAGCTTCCGGTCCTGAAGTCTGAAAGGAGCCTCGCGAGAGGCTCCTTTTCTATTCCGGAACAGTCCGGATTCGAATGCGGCCGTCATAGCGGTTCCTGTCAGAGAACTGGCGGAGGACCGGGGACTCGAACCCCGAAGGGTATAACCCGGCGGATTTCAAATCCGCTGCCTTACCAATTAGACTAGTCCTCCGCAACGGTGGAATTTAAGTTATCATAGTACATTGGTCAATCAGTGGAACTTATGACCGGGGGTGGCGCTTTGCTCGAAATGGAACTGAAATTCAGGGTCGGCGATTTCGGAGATGTGGAGAGGAGACTGTCTGAGCTGGGTGTCGAGCCCGGCGAGGCGGTGGAGGAGAACAACCTGGTGCTTGATCAGATGGGTGGGCCCCTGGGAAAGATGGACGTTCTGTTCAGGCTTCGCAACAGGGGGACAGGTACTCTCGTGACCATCAAGAAACCCCTTCCCGCAACAGCTCTGAAGGTGAGGAACGAAGTAGAGGCCGTGATGGACTGCCCGCAGGAAAAGGCTCTGGAACTCTTCGGCCTGCTTGGATACGGCGTCGTATACAGGTACCGCAAAGTCCGGAGGGAATGCACCCTGGGCGAAGCCTCCGTCTGCCTGGACAGCCTCTGGTTCGGTAATTTCGTGGAGATAGAAGCATCCTCGGAGGAGGGTGTCCTGAACGCGGCGGAACTCCTCGGTTTCGATCCCGGTCAGGGGATAAGGTTCAGCTACGCCGCCCTTGAGCGAGATGCCGGATCAGTCGATGGAGGAGATGGTCGGGAATGATCCTGAAGCTTCATCACATCCTTCCTGCATTGCTGCTGATAATGCCCGGTACGGTACTGTGCGTAGGGATCGAAACGATACCCGGTGAGACCGGGGACAGCATCGAGGATGAAGATTACCCTCCTCCTGAGGTCCGGCCTGCCGGCGGGGAGACTGATGAGGACGAGCCGGATGGTGAAGCGGGATCGGAAGATGCTTCCTGTGAAGATGAAGAGGAGAAGAAGAGGGAGGAAGACGAAGGGGAGGGGACTGAGCAGTCCTTCATGGATCCCTACTACCGGTCCGATGAAGGCGGGAGCTGCTCCCTTCCCGGCTGCAGCGATGATATCTGGGACATCTTCAGGTTAGTTGCTGCCGTGAAGGTAAGCTACAGGTCGGACCCCGCCGGGAACGGCGGCAGCAGGGTCATGCTGGGTCCCGGCGGAAATGCCGTTGCACTTGATGCAAGGTTCTGTCCTTGGTACTTCGGGAACGGCAGCGGATACTCCGGCAAGTTGGTGTTCAGGACTCCCAGCCCGTGGGTACTGGAAACCACCTACCTCAGGTCCGAGTCCGATGACGAGCCCGGTTTCTCGCTTCTATACGCGGGTTTGATGTCACAGCTGGTATACGATTCCCCGCTCCAGCTCATGGTGGGAGGCCACATGGTCTTCCCATGGGAGGACGGCAGGGAGACCCTGACCGGTGCCGGAGCCGGTCTTACCGGTTGCTTTCAGCTGATGCCCCGGTTCACGGCTGAACTTGATTACCGACTGTCCTGGGTGAGAAGCCTTCCGCTGCACAGGGGCCAGCTCATGGTAAGCTGGATGAACCCGCCCATCGAGCTGGGCGCAGGGTACATCCTGCTCCGGAACAGCAGCGGAGTAGTCATCCAGGGTCCATGCATCGGATTAGGACTGTTCTTCTAGAACCGGACCCTCAGCCTTGACAGAAACCCTTTTTTGAGCAATTTATCGAGACTACGCATAAGTGAGTGATATTTATCCGAATCGACTAAAGGGGAGCGTTTCAATGGACCAGCATACTGTGGTGGAGCGAAAGCTCAAAATGGACATACATTTCAAGAATGCCATACGCAAAGACCTTGTCGAGAGCCTCCGCCAGCTTCATGAATGGCAGGAGAGACTCAACTCCATGCACAATCTCCGCAAGGAGAAGAAGCTGAAGAGGACCGTGGCAAGGTACCGGGATTTCATAGAGGATATGAAGGATTTCCTTTCGCCTCTACTTGATGAGCTCGAGGAGAACATCAAGGAGGAGATGAACTTCAGCCAGGAGGAGATCAAGGAATTCGCCGAGGAGGTCAGGGAGGAGTCCAGACTTGCCGCCGAGGCAAGGAAAGCCTTCGAGAAGGCCAGGATAGCCGCCGAGGAGGCGGAGGACAAGAAGCTTACCCCCGAAGAGCTTACGGTTCTCAAGGAGAGCTACAGCAAGGCCTGGAGAGCTTTCAGGCTGGAGGAGCACCGTCTTGAAGAGGCCCAGGAGGAGCTGGAGAGCGAAAAGGTGGACAGGGATATCTTCAAGAGGGAACT
The DNA here is from genome assembly GCA_964639605.1 of uncultured bacterium. GTDB lineage: Bacteria > Fermentibacterota > Fermentibacteria > Fermentibacterales > JCC-6 > Aegiribacteria. Next base: position 6,116 of record CAZXEF010000110.1, read on the forward strand.
GAAGCGCATCCACGTGGAGCGGCATTTCATAAAAGAGGTCTGATCCCGATGGAAGTCTATCCCGTCGGGAAGATGAAGGCAAGGCTGGGAGCGACTCTCCTGGCCTGCTTTCTTTTCAGCCTGCCTTTCATTGCAACCGGCAGGGCCCTGTTCATGGTCCCCGTGGTCTTTTCCGCAGGAGTTGTCTACTATCTCGGTATCTTCAGCGCCAGGTACAGAAAGCGCCGCAGGATATCGGAGAACCCCCTGTCCGATGAGGACAGGGAGATACTCGGGCGGAACGTGTCCTTCTACGATTCCCTGTCGGAAAAGGACAGGAAGAGCTACGAGACGGACATCGCCATTTTCCTGGCGGAACACAGCATTTCAGGTGTGGACGACGTGGAGATCACGAGGAAGGTGGCACTCCTTGTCGCCGCCACGGCAGTACGTCTGGTCTTCAGGAGACCGGAATGGGAATTCAGGGATTTCGGGGAGATACTGGTCTACCCCGGAGGTTTCAGGACGGACGGTTCCTACTCCACCGACCTCAAGGGAAGCGATATCGCAGCCGCAGGGCTGGTTCACTCCTCGGGCAACGTAATACTCTCTCTTCCCCATCTCCTGAGGGGTTTCCAGCACGATAACGACGGCTACAATGTAGGCTATCATGAGTTCGCACATGTCCTTGACGGATACCACCCCGACGGCATCCCGGACGAGCTTTCACTGGGTGCTTACAGGCCATGGGTGCAGGTGATGCAGAAGGAGTTCGAAAAGGTCCACAAGGGCAGGTCCATGCTCCGGCAGTACGCCGGAACCAACCCGGCGGAGTTCTTCGCCTGCGCGGTGGAAGCTTTCTTCGAGAAGCCCGAACAGATGAGATCAAAGGCACCGGAGCTCTACCGGCAGCTGGCCGTGTTCTTCAACCAGAAACCCTGAAACCCGCCGGATCTCGGCTGTTCGAGGATACTGTCATCCATAGCGGCTTCAGCCGCAGCGGTCTTGTTATCGGCGGGGCGCAGGGTAATATTGCTACGGCAATTACTGATTGGCAGTTTCATGAAAATAATAATAGCCGATGAAGACGCATCGAGAAGGAACCTACTGATCGAGATCGTTCTGGACCTTGGTTTCGAGCCGGTCACTGTCACCGGCGGCGAAGATGTACTCGAGAAGGTCAGGCTCAATGAATGCTCCGTAGTGCTTCTCGACTGGATCATGCCTGGAATGGACAGTATCGAGATCTGTCGTGAGATACGCAGGCAGGACAGCGAGGACGAGCATGTGTGCTACATAATCATGAACAGCGCCAGTGGTGCTTCAGAGGATATCAGCCGTGCCCTGAAGGCCGGGGCGGACGACTACGTATCCAGGGGCACCGACCCGGTTGAGATGAAAGCCCGAATAGCCGTCGGTGTCCGGACCGCACTGCTGGAGAAGAAGCTCATAGACCTTAACAACCGCCTTAAGTTCCTTGTCCGTACCGACAGCCTCACAGGGCTCCTCAACCACTCCGCTATACTCAAGGAGCTCAGCATGGAACTGGACAGGGCCAGCCGGGACGGAAGCTCCACCAGCATACTCATGATAGACCTTGACCGCTTCAAGCTGGTGAATGACACCTTCGGTCACCAGATAGGCGACAGGGCCCTTGTGACCTTCTCGAACCTTCTATGTAGAAACTGCAGGTCCTTTGACAGGATAGGCCGCTACGGCGGGGAGGAATTCCTGGTGGTCCTGCCCAGGACAACGGAGGCTGAGTCGGTGTCAATAGGGGAGCGTATAAGAGAAGGTACGGAAAAATTGCAGCTGGAAGGTGAATTGCCCAACCTGAAGATGACCTGCAGTGTCGGCTGCTGCACGGCTCTACTCTCGGACAAGCACCCGTCCTCCATGGTGGCGGCGGCGGACTCAGCGCTCTTCAGGGCGAAGGATGCCGGGAGAAACCGGGTGATGTCCTGCAAATGATGGGTCTGGTCAGCTCTTTCCCGAGGAGCCGGGAACGGTAATTGGGATACCGTCCATGCACAGTGGGCATTCCTCCTCGTTCCAGCTGAGCGCCTCTACAGTGAGCAGTGCTCTGTAGGGCACCTTCAGCTCAAGATTCCCACCAGTCCTGTCCACGATCAGACCGGCCTGGACAACATCCGCACCGGCGGCACCCAGAGCTTCGATGGATTCCACAATGCTTCCTCCGGTGGTGCATACGTCCTCCACAAGAAGCACTCTGCTTCCCCTGACCAGGTCACGGAAGCCTGCCCTTACGGTCATTGCCGCCTTGCTGTCTCGCTGGAGGAAAGCGAAGTTTCTACCCATGTGGAGAGCGGTGGCGAACCCGAAGACGACGGCTCCGTAGGCGGGAGCACAGACAAGGTCTATTTCGTTCCGTATGTCGTCCATCGTCACAGCCATCATCCTGCCCAGCTCGTCGACGAATCGCGGTTCCCGGACTATGCGTATCTTCTCGAAATACTGCCTTCCGTGCCGTCCCGATGTATACCTGAAATGTCCCTCGAGGAGGGCGTCACAGGACCTGAGGATCTCCAGGACTCTTTTCTCGCTCATTCTGTGCTCCCGATTCTGACGGGATATGCATCCCGGTTGCTGTGGATCATCTCGAGAAGGAGAAGGGATATGTGACGGGAAGTGGCCCCTCGTCCTCATCCACCGCTCCAAACCTCCAGGTTTCCACCGTGGAGGCAAGTTCCAGATCGAAAGCCGCGTTCATCGTGTTGGAATCGATTATCGTTACGTTCGAGACCCTGCCGCTGGGCTCGATGAGCATCTCGATGACCACTGTGCCCGCGAGGAGGGGGTCCAGCCTGAGATGCTTGTTGTAGATGAACGTGACGGCGCTCTCCTTTGACGCAAGAACCTCCCTTACTTCGCTTGAAGTCCTGGAGCTGTATGAGGAGCCCGGATCGGTCTGGAGCACCATGTCGTTCTCCAGGTTCACG
>CAZXEF010000111.1:0-8998 GCA_964639605.1 uncultured bacterium
ATCAGAGGGATAGCTGCGGTGAGAAGGAGGCTTTTTATCAGGAAGCTCCTCTTTTTTTCCATTCCCTCAAGAAGAAGGAGATACATCATAGCGAAAGGTATCAGGGTTAGATAGGCAGTGAATTTGGTGGCCAGTGCCAGGCCAAAAACCAGGAATGCCGACATGTCGCCTTTCGATCCCTCGTCCGTCAGCTGTCTCAGAAGAATGGCACCGGACACTGTTACAAAGAACAGCGCGAAGCCGTCGGGCTTGGCGAAATGGCACCAGAGAAGGATGGTCGAACAGCCGGTGATACTGATCATGGCCGCAGGGTACCACCGCCACCGGAACCTCATCAGGGACATTGCCGCAAGGACCAGGGCGAAGGTCATGCTCAACGAGAATATCTGTCCCAGTATCATCTGGTCGAGCCTGTCTATCGCCAGGGAAGAGGGGAGGAGGAGCAGCATCTCCGAAGTCATGGGATAGGCGGAGAATACGGTTTCATCAAGGAAATACATCCTGCCTTCGTTGAGCCATCTGTCAGGCTGCACGAGGTAGGTCACCTGGGTATCGTTGAAATTTATCTCCGGGCGTCCGGCGATCATCAGGCTGGTCAGGATTATATATCCTGCGATCAGTACGGGCAGGATGACGAGGGGATTCTTCAACCTGAAATCTGATCTACCGATAAGCTTCCTGCACAGGGTGCAAAGCAAGACGAGGCCTGTCACACCGCCGGCTGCTACCAGTACCGAAAGCATCGTTCTTGTAAGGATGTGAAGGATCGAGAGCACAACGGCCGCGGCAAGGTAGGACAGCATTCCGAAGATGACCGGTGGCATCAATCTGAAATTATCCCGCAGCACTCCGGCCCGTTTTATGAGGGAACCTGTTCCGTAGAAGGCAAGCCAGACCAGGATTACACGAAGAACGGACCAGGAGAGGGAACCTATGCTCAGCCAGCCGGTTACAGCCTCGATACCCGTCACAATTGCCTATCTCCTTCGGGGAAGCTGAAATCGAACATCATGAAATCGCTGGTCAGGAACAGTTTCCTTACCGAGTTCTCATCCAGATCGAAGGAAGCCCTGTATTCAGCACCCGCCTCGTCGATACAGGTCAGCGTGTACGGTCCCGGGGCAAGGGCGGCAATTATGCTCTCTCCGGGCTGCAGGGAGATGTTATCGAGGCTGACACCCTCCGAACCCGCCTCGGAAACGATTTCAAGCCCTGTCAGAGCGGAGAGGGGAAGACGGTTTGTAATCAGCAGGGATGCGCTGCCGTTCCCGGCGATCCCGACGGGAAGAAGCGGGTCGACGCGCATGCTTTCTTCTATGGATATTCCACCAGTTCGGGCGGGGAAGAGAAACTTGCCGGTACTGTACTCTCCTCCCGTCTGATCCAGTGCATTTATCGAGTAGATTCCCTTGTCCAGCCAGATGATGATACCGGTTCCGGGGAATACCCTCTGTGCGCCCAGGAGTATTTCCCCGTCAAGGCCCGGAGATGAGATCCTGATAGTGTCCAGGCTGAACCCGTAGAGCGTGTTCTCGATGTTCAGCATATATGAGCCGCAATCAACATTGGGTCTGCCGTAGGTTATGTGTTCGAGATCTATGACCAGAGTATCCGGGGCGTTCTTCTTTACAAGACCGGGAATACCGTAGGAGTTTCCCAGCTCGTCGAATGCCAGGACATTCATCCTGCCGGAGGGCAGAAAGAGAATAACCGTCGAATCGGGCTGCAGATTTTCTGTAAGAAGATCGGTACCCTTTGATGTGAAATCCGCGTTCCATATGTAAAGGCTCAGGATGTCCAGATCGGGGATTCCATTTGCTACAATGAAAGGATGGACATCCGCATCCTCTGGGAAAAGAGGAGCGATCAGCATCTGAAGTATCAGGATCATGCTCATCTTCCTTTTCCTTCTCTGTGTCGTTTTAGAAAATATAGTCAAAACGGTCCGCGGGTTCAGAACCAGTATACCAACTCTCGCCGCCTCTGTCATTTCATCCGGGACTGGATCATGGGCATGCTATTTGCAATGCAAGCCGGATTTTTTTACCTTAAAAAATTTAGGATATTCCAAATATTTATATATATGATAGTTAATACATATAAATTCTCTGTTCTTCCATCTGGCAAGAATCTTGCACTTGTATCTTCAATAAATGCGATCATGTTCCTGTTGTCAGATTTGGGGATGAAAATGAATAAGAATATGAAAGGTTTTACACTTATTGAACTCATGATAGTAGTTGTGATAATAGGTATTCTCTCCTCGATAGCGATCCCCAAGTTTGCATCCATAAAAGACCAGGCGAACCAGGCCGCCTGCAGAAGCAACCTCCGTTCGATCGCGGGAGCCGAGATGATCTATTATGCACGTTACAGCACTTTCGCTGATCTTCATGGTCTTCAGAACTCCCAGGCTCTCATGAACGCCTCACTTATCGAATGCCCTACCGCCAACGCCGTTTACGATGTCGCATTCACACCCGTTATGTATACTGTTACATGCCCCAACCTGGTTCCTTGTCACGGCAGCATGACCGACGGGATCGCTTCCTGGTAGCACCTGTTCTATCGCACGGTCCCGCCAGAGTTGACCCGCAGTATCACCATCCATATTATGCCGTTTGAAGACCATTACCGATATTCAAGGGATCGCATCATGCCTGATCTGACATGACCGAAGAAAACAGAAGTCCCGGTAACAGGTTTTTGCTGTCAACGGCCGTCAGCATCTGCCTCCTGATTTCCCTGTCCGTATTTCATCCATATCCGTACGACAACGTGGTCACCAGGTGGGGCCTGGCGGAAAGACTGGTCATGAACGGTTCGATCCGCATAGACGAATGGGCTTTCCTCACCGGGGACAAGGCCGAGTATCAGGGCCACTATTACTCGGACAAGTCCTTCATGCCTTCGGCGGTTGCTGCTCTATCGGTGCTGCCCCTCAAGCTGCTGGGTGGCGTCGCCGGGCCTGGCGCCTATCCGGTGGGCGGGATGGGTCGTTACGTTGCGGAAAGGCTTACGGTATCCCTCGCGCTTCTTCTCCTGCTGGTCCTCCTTAAAAAGAAGGGGGAGCGGGAAGGCGCAGACCCTCTGTTCCCCGTACTGGCCGCCGGACTGGGCAGCATCCTGCTGCCCTATTCGACTCTTCTCTATACACATGTTCCCGCAGCCCTTCTGCTGTTTTCCTGCTACTGCGCGCAGAGCAGGGGGAGTTTCCTGGCCTCGGACGTGCTCGGCGGCCTTGCGATCGCATACGAGTACACTCTGCTGCTGCCTTTCCTTGTCCTGCTGGCTTACAGGGACAGGAGCTACTGGAGCGTTGTTCGGGTCTCAAGGGCTGCCTTACTGCCTTTCATGTTCTTCATTCCCCAGCTGGTTCACAACTGGGCAGCTTTCGGCAATCCCCTCAGCATGGGTTACGGACTGGAGGCGGAAGGTTCCTTCCCCGTCGTTTCGAAGGGTTTCTTCGGATTCACCTTCCCTTCCCTCCACCGCCTGTACCTGATACTCCTCTCACCGGAACGGGGCATATTCTTCTACATGCCCTGGGCGGCCCTCGGCCTCTGGGGCCTGATCGGCGGCTCCGACTGGAAGGACAGGGTCCGAAAGGACCCGCTGCCCGTAATGGTTCTGTCGTACATTCTCCTGTATTCAGCACAGAACGCCGCCACTGCAGGCTGGGCCTACGGACAGAGGTACCTCATACCGATGATACCCTTCCTCGCCCTCGGTCTCGGACGCTTCGCGGGAGGCTCTGCTGCAAGAAGAAGCGCGGCGGCGCTCGCGATACTGCCGGGTGTCATCATCTCTCTCCTGGGAGCCTTCGGCGAAGTGCACATGCCTGTCCATCCTGTGGAGAACCCTATCCCTCTTCCTCAGTTGAACATATCCCTGTCCATGATGCTCAGCGGGCACCATTCGACCTGGCTCCTGGGATCGATCGGTGCCGTGATGCTCTCGGCGGCGGCCGTCATCTGCTCCATCATCCTCATCAGGAGGGCCGGAATCCGTCTCACGAGCCTTGCCTGGCTTCCCATCTGGCTCATGCTTGCAGTCATATCACAGACCGAGGACTGGGGTGGGAGGATCGACTATTACAGGGGAATACTGGCGCAGCATAGAGGTGAATGGGAACTGGCAGCGGGATACTACGAGAGGGCACTGGAGGACGAGAGCGCACCGGAAGTCGTGCGGACAAGGCTGATGTACGTCCGGTCACAGGCCGGGGCCGGAGGGGAAGGGACATCAGACCTGCGAGGCGGGGTTGATTGAGCAGCCCGGGTCGTTATTATTGAAGCACTCGGACAAGTCAGGTCACGCATGATCCCCGAAACGGTTCCTGGAGGGGGGTAGGATCATTCCAGAATATGAGGGTATCTCCGTAGTGGTCCCTGTGTACAACAGCTCCCTGTCCCTGAGAGAACTGACGTTCAGGGTCCGTGAGGTCATGAACGGGCTGGGCAGGCCTTTTGAGATGCTTCTGGTGGATGACGGCAGCTCTGACGACAGCTGGAGCGTAATTGAAGTACTGAGGAGCGAGCTGTCTGAGCTCAGGGGGATCCGTCTCAGCCGGAACTACGGCCAGCACAATGCCCTGCTCTGCGGTATCAGGGCCGCAAGGATGCCGCTGACAGTGACCATAGACGATGATCTCCAGATACCGCCTGAAGAGATACCTGTCCTTCTCGACAGGTTGAAGGATAACGTGGATGTGGTATACGGAACACCTGCCAGGGAACGGCACAACTTCTGGAGAAAAGCGGCATCGAGGATGACCAAGGCAGTCCTCAGGAGCGCCATGGGAGCCAGGACGGCGTCCAGGGTCAGTGCTTTCAGGGTATTCAGGACCAGACTCAGGGAAGCCTTTTCGAATTACGGCGGAGCCTTCGTCTCCATGGATGTGCTCCTGTCCTGGGGCACCACAAGGTTCGATTCCGTGGATGTAAGGCATGAGCCAAGGAAGTACGGCAGTTCCCAGTATACCATCAGGAGTCTTGTCCTTCATGCGCTGAACATGATGACGGGATTCAGTACCCTTCCCCTGGAGATCGCCAGCATGGCCGGTTTTGTCTTCACTCTCTTCGGGCTGGCCGTCCTGCTGTTCGTGATCAGCAGGTACCTGATCGAAGGAGGGAGCGTTCCCGGCTTCCCCTTCCTGGCTTCGATAATCGCAATCTTCTCAGGCGTTCAGCTGTTCTCCCTGGGAATAATCGGCGAGTACCTGGCCCGCATACATTTCAGGGTTATGGACAAGCCGCCGTACGCTGTGAGGTCTGAGACGGGCACTCCGCCCGGTCCTGAGCCGGGGCGTGAATGATAGACCATCTGGAGTGGGACAGCGGTCACTTCGGGATCAGAATCGGCGCTGTCGCCGGACCCGTCAGGTCGTCCGCTGAGCTGGAGGAATTCATTGACGAGTTCCACGGCTGCCATGAGGAGCTCGTATACGCCTTTCTGCCCCTGTCCAGGATGGACCTCATCAGTTCCATCCTGAGGATGAAGGGTGCCCGGCTGGTCGATGTCAGGGCGGAGATGGAACTTGATCTTCAAGGAAAGATGCAGTTCGGGGATATTCCCGGAAACCTGGTATTCGGGCGTGCCCGGCGGGCCGATGCCGGCGAATCGGCGGAGCTGGCCTCGAGGTGCTTCAGGGGCGGCACCCGTTTCTACCGTGATCCCGGGATCGACAACGGGCTCTGCGACCTGCTCTACGGGACCTGGGCGGAAAGGGACATTCTGAGCGGGGAAGACACCTGTCTGATCTGCCGGGGAGAAGAAGGTCTGATCGGATTCTGCACCGCGGCGGCATGCGATGGCGGGGAAGCCAGGCTGGGCCTTATCGGAGTATCGCCGGAAGCCAGGGGCCGGGGGGTGGGGATCGGTCTCCTCGGGTCCGCTGCACGTATCCTTCTTGACAATGGCTGCAGAAAGCTGGCGGCAGCGACCCAGCTGGACAACACCGGCGCCATGAGGATGTATGGAAGAGCGGGTTTTCTTCTGCGCGATGCCACAGCCGTGGTCCACCTCTGGCGAACTTCGGATGAGAGCTGACGTGGCCGGCGACTGGAGGATACCCTTCAACAGACCCGCCCTGTCGGGCAGTGAACTTGACTACGTGCGACAGGCGATAGAGGATGGTCATATCTCCGGAGGGGGGAGCTTCACCGCAAGATGCCAGGACCTTCTCAGGAATGCCCTGGGAGCCCAGGCGGTCATACTTACGACTTCGGGCACCCATGCCCTGGAGATGTCGGCTATCCTTCTCGGCATAAGTCCCGGCGATGAGGTGATCATGCCCTCCTTCACCTTTGTATCCACCGCGAACGCCTTTGCGCTGCGGGGGGCCAGGATAGTTTTCTCGGACATAAGGATGGATACTCTGAACATGGACGAGGAGCAGCTTCCTTCACTCATTTCAGACAGGACCAGGGCAGTTGTGCCGGTCCATTACGGAGGGATCGGCTGCGAGATGGATGCCATCTCTTCCATTTGCGAGCCCATGGGGATACCAGTAGTGGAGGACAACGCCCACGGGCTGTTCGCGACCTACAGGGGAAGGATGCTCGGTACCATCGGCAGAATGGCGGCTCTGAGCTTCCACGAGACCAAGAACATAACCTGCGGAGAGGGCGGCGCGCTGGTCATCAACGATCCATCGCTGGTTTCGGCTGCCGAGATAGTGCGGGACAAGGGTACGGACAGGAGCCGTTTCCTCCGGGGAGAGGTTGACCGGTACACCTGGGTCTCTCTGGGATCCAGTTACCAGCCTTCAGACATGCTGGCGGCCTATCTCCTGGCACAGCTGGAGGATCGACACAGGATACGGGAGAGAAGGTCGTTCCTGTGGAACCGTTACATGGACGGACTGGCACCGCTGGCGGAAGAACACGGTATAAGACTGCCAACGGTACCCGGGCACTGCAGCCATTCATCCCATGTCTTCTACCTGCTGATGCCGGACCGGCAATCCAGGGACCGACTCATGGACGGTCTCAGGAACAGGGGGATACTGGCCGTCTTCCACTACCAGCCGCTTCACCTTTCCAGAATGGCCGCAGGGGACTGTCACTGTCCGAACACCGTATCCGTCGCTTCCAGGATACTGAGGCTGCCCCTTTATCCCGGTCTGACAGAAAGTGAGCAGGATACTGTCATAGAAGTAGTACGCGATATCGTCGAAGACGGGGGCACCGTGATCGGAACCGGTTCCTGAAGGGCCACACATGTACTGCCTCAGGGGCAGGCTGCCGTGCTTCCAGATGCAGAGGAATTATCCAGCACCCTTGAGAGGCCTGCGAGGGAAAGCTCAGCTGTCGTCATGACCAGCCGGATGAGTATAGCCCCGACTATCACGGTGGGTTCGGGCACGAATGAAGGCAGTACGACCATCAGTACACCCTCCCTGACCCCGATCCCGCTGGGGGCGAACAATGCTGCCATTCCTATCAGGGTCGCTGCCCAGTAAGTGCCGGTCACCGGGAGGTAGTACTCCATCGAGAGGCTGGAGAGGGAGTTCAGCACCAGGAAGAGGCTCAGACCGAAAAGAAGCCCCACCATCATATACATTAGCACGAGCATGAGAATGCTGCCGTAGGACGGGACCGTGTCCACGGGCGGCCGCCGGAGCAATTTGAACATCATGTTGGCCACGGCCTTCAGAAAAGGAGGCCACAGGGCGACCAGCATTACTGTCAGCATGGCCGCGGCCAGCCATCTGACCATGCACGGGAGACCCGATCGGACGAAAAGGGTGGAAAACAATACAAGAATGCATGCGCTCGCGAAGTTCAGCACGTACTCGATACCGGTGGCCAGTGCAACGGTCCTGCGTGAGTAGCCCCTGTAAGCGTCCATTCGAACAAGGATCAGCCCGACCTTGCCCGGTACGTACTTGCCGAGCTGGGACATGAAAAAGGCCCTGGCGGCTCTGGTCCGCGGTGCGGCCAGACCGAAGCAGCGGCTCAGCCTTTCCCATACCAGGAACATTAGCAAATACCCGGCCAGAGAGGAGAAAAACCCTGCGATCATCAGGACCCATTCGAAATGGAACTGGTATCTCCTTATCTCGCCTATGTTTTCATAGATGTAATATGTCAGTGCCGCGATCACCGCCAGTGTAAGGACGAAACTGTACCACGGGCGGCCTCCGCCCTGCCTCATCAGCTTCCCTTCAGTTCCCTGTTCGCCTCCATGTCGAATAGCATGGCGAAGAGAAGGGACTGGGTGCTCATGATGGTGCAGAACAGGATGGCCAGGGATGTCATGGGCGGTGCATAACCCTGCGAGGACCATACGACGATTAAACGGACGATCAGAGGTATGTCGACGAGCATCAGGAGGAATCCCAGGGAGTAGAAGAAGATCAGGGGATGGAAATCGCGGATGATGTACTTCTGGACCATTCTTCGGCAGAACAGGCGGAGCAGCAGGAGGGGCAGTGAGAACATGACCTGCGATATCCTGATCCCGCTCTTCTCGCCTATGTTGTAGACAGGCTTTATAGGTACATCCATCACTCTCATGTTGTATATGTTGCAGGTTACTAGAAAGTCGTTCGGCATTCCGTATCGAGGATATATGTCCTCGAGGGGCAGAAGCTCAAGCCCTTTTCTGTTAAGGGCCGTGTACCCGGTCTGGGAGTCCGTCACGTGCCAGTATCCTGAAGCCACCTTCGTCATCATTGTCAGAGCCGAGTTGCCCAGATACCTGACCCTGGGGATTTTCTTCCAGGCCTCTCCCGTGATGAGCCTGTTCCCCTTTGTATAATCCGCCCGGTCCTCGATAACGGGATCCAGCAGTCCAGGCATGTCAGCGGGGTCCATCTGACCATCCCCGGCCATGACCACGGCGATATCGACATTATTGTCCCTGCACCAGATGTAGCCCGATGAGATCGCCCTGCCGACCCCGCCATTCTCGGAATGGAGGATGAGAGTAACCCTGGGATCCGCCGCCGCCAGCTGTTGGACTATCTCTGCGGTCCCGTCTCCGCTCCTGT
>CAZXEF010000112.1:0-8948 GCA_964639605.1 uncultured bacterium
GGGCCAGTATCACCCTGAGTATGCGATAGCTCTTGAACGCCGAGAGGCCGCCGGAGGTGTCCGACTCGTTCATGGTGTAAATGTCCGTCCTTGCGCCGGTGGTCATCTCCCAGAGCATCTTGCCGCCGCCACCGCAGAGATTGGTTGCCACCCTGATGGAGCTTTCCGATGGTTTCTCCCTGTTCTGCCTGAAGAAACCGGTACCGGATGGGTCGTCCCTGTTTATCAGCTCCACTACTCTTTCCAGCCTGGTGAGGTCTCTTGATTCGCTGCGGCCGGGAGGGAAGAAAAGGTCGGTGTCGTCCCTGGCCACTGCGGACTTCTCGAATTCAGCCCTGCAGTCGACCGTCACCAGGGAACCATCTGTAAGAAGACCTAAAGGGTTGATTTCCAATATTGTAAGCTTGTACCCTATAAAGGTACTGATCACTCCTTTGAGAAACGAGGCCAGTGCTGAAATATCCTGCACTCCTTCCACCTTACGAAGCTTTTCCCTGATCCCGTCGATGTCAGGCGGGTGGAGCAGCGAGAAGGGGATCCTGACAAGTGAGTCGAAGCGGCCTTCCACACCGGAGCCTCCGGAAGTGCTGAAAAGGAGCATGCCACCGGGAAGCCTTTCCCTCGATCCGAAATCCAGCGTGCAACCGACGTAGAACTCGCCCTGGAGCTGAAGACCTTCGGTCATGAGCACCCCCTCAGCCTGACCCCATGGGCCTGGGGAGAGGAGCTGGTCTAGGTTCTCAACAAGTTCAGAGGGTGAGTCTATCCTTCGCACCAGGCCCTGGCTCTTCCTGCTGGTCGCACCGGGGATCTGTGCCTTGAGGAAGACGGGCATCTCCGGCAGCTTGGATGGGTACTCCTCTCCCGGCGACACGAAGACTCCGGGCACCAGCGGGACGTTCTCCCGCTGCAGCAGAATTCTAGTTCTGTACTCGGGTAAAGCTGGCATCACACACTCCCGTTGCTGGTTGCCTTTATATCTTTCTTCTCCCTCAGCATCCTGTCGGTTTCCTTAACGGACCTGTGCCACTCCAGGGCTACGGAAGGACGGAGACCGTAAAGGTAATTGTACTCGGTGTAGCAGCTGGCGGTGCAGGCCTGGCAGGGGAGGTCCGCGGTCTGCCTGAAAGCCTCCATGAAACCAGCCTCCAGGGCATTAACGGACCCGGGGTAGAGGCCTATCAGCAATGAACAGGGATAGACCTTTCCGTCGGCGTCGATATTGCAGTACATCCGTCCGGCCCTGCAGGAGACTCCGTGGAACTTCTCCACCATCCTTGTCACGGAGAAGTCCGGCCATGCCATCAGGCTCTTGAGGTACCTCGTGGAATTGGCTATGGGGGCGCCATTCCTCTTCATTTCAAGGAGCCTGCCGTAGGCTGTTACGTACTCGTCCCTGGCGGGCATCATCCCGGATGTGTCCCCGCCCAGCTTCTCGTTGTGGTGGAGGGTCTGGAACGTTGTCTGGAAGCCGTACTTCAGAGCCGTTTCCATGATGTGGTCAAGATGGTCGATGTTGTGTCTCGTGAGGACCGTTATCGTCCAGAGACGGACCTTTCCGGAAGCTATATCCATGGCTCGCATTACCTTACTGTGGCTCCCGGGTTCCCTGTTGGTGTCATGGGCGTTTTCCGGACCGTCGTAGGCCAGCACAAGGTGGTCGATATCATCCAGTATCCCGGGATTCTGCGGAAGGAGATAGCCGTTGGAATCAAGACTGACGTACATGCCGAGGGACCTGGCGAAGGAGCACAGCTCGCCTATATCCATCCGCATCAGGGGCTCTCCCCCCCAGACCCCTATCCTGCGGGTACCGGCACGGGCCATCTGCCTGAAGAGCTCCTTCCACTGCTCCGTGGAGAGGTCGGGCCTGCCCTGCTCGGGTATCTGGCAGTAGCTGCATCTGCTGCAGCACCTGTCGGTTATGGACACCATCACATTCACCGGCCTTCGGCGGCCCAGGATGCCCAGTGCGGCGTCCAGACCCATGCTCATCTGTCCCTTGAGGTCCATGTCACCTCGACTCCGGAAGGCCCTTCCACTGAGGGCCGTAAATACTCTTTTCGATGATCCTCCCGGCCTGGCGGTCCTGGCCGAGAAGGTAGTAGGCCAGGTTGTACCAACGCTTGGCCCCGTACTTCATTATGCCTATCAGCGGCCCGTCGGTTCCCGGCCCCTTGCTCTTTCTCCGACCTCTCATCACCTTTTCCACCCTGGCCACGAAATTTGGGACCGCGCGCATGAAATGATATGCCGGCAGCCCGTCCATGGGAGGGAGACATACTTCCTCCAGCCCATCGAAGGTTCCGATCCTCCCGTTGCCCCTGACAGTGGTGTCCACCGAGAGGGGATCTATTCCCATCACTCCGGAGACGGAGTAGTCCAGGGCGACCCTGTCGGCGGATGCGGCTATGAAATCCGTCTGCTTAGGTATTCCCGGCTTCGGCCCGCTGCCCTCAAGCGAGAAGGTTCCGTCGGCAAGCGTAAGGACAACGGGGATGGCCGAGTTCACCGCCAGTACGTAATCCGTCAGTCGATAGTGGTAGTTGTGCCTGTTGTCGTCCAGGCACCCGTAAAGATGCTTCAGCGCAACGGATATGCCGGACCTGTAATGGGTCTTCACCACCGGTATCGAGACTACGGGCATCCTGGTACAGATATCGGGAATGCTGAAGGAAAGGCCGTCCACTTCCATGGGCACCCAGCTGTTCTTCGAGAAGTCCTGCCATCGAAGACCCTGCCTCTCTGCCGCATCCTTCATCCTAGTCACCCTGAAGGCCCTGCCGGCGTCCACAAGTATCTGGCTGGACTCACCGAGGTAGATATGGCCCGCATGGTCGCGCACGGCTTCGGCGAAGGCTTCCACGACCCAGGGGGAGGTGTTCACTCCGGGTCTCAGATAATCCCAGGTGAGGTTGATCTTCACAAGGATATCCTCTTTCCGGGGAAGGAGGCTCCTGAAGTCCATGGCTTCCAGGGCTTCACGCACAGCCCCTCTGACACCGGTTTTCGTGGAGGCGTAGAATACTTTCATCCCGTCCCTTTCGTGTAAGGCTGAATATACTGACTGGGCACCCCGGGCCACCAACGGACCTGTCCCTCGTTGCATCGGGGCGGAAATGCGCCTATTATTCCATGGAAGCATTCAAGGAGGCCGTCAGTGAGATACCTTGCACCCCTGATCCTCGCGTGGACGCTTTCATCCGGCGGGCCCGTGGAGTTCACCTACGCTGGTGACCTTACATGCGCCGGCTCCAGGATAGACGTGGGAAGCTACGCGGCCCCCCTGATGGTGGACTGGGACGGCGACGGCCTGCAGGACCTCCTCTGCGGCCAGTTCGACTACGGCAGGATAAGGTTCTACCGCAACGAGGGCTCCCCGGACTCCCCTGTGTTCAACGGCTTCACGTATCTCCTGGACGATGCGCAGTACCTCTCCGTGCCCTACGGTTGATGCACCGGCGCCACTAATCCACAGGCTGTGGACTGGGACCTGGACGGAAGGCTGGACATCATAGTCGGCGACAGAGAGGGCAGCGTCTACTATTTCAGGCGACTTCCCGCAGGCGACATCTTCCTGGTGCAGGAGCCCAGGGTGGCTGTAGCCGGCAGACCGATAGAGGTCGGGCTGAATTCCTCCCCCAGTGTTGTGTACTGGAACGGCGACAGCCTTCCCGACCTTGTGGTTGGGAAGTTGGAGGGTTTTCCAGGCGGTCTTCTTCTTTACATTAACGAGGGGAGCGCAGGCCAGCCCGTCTACACTGTGACGGACACCGTCACATGCGGAGGAGAGCCGATTCAGCTCTACGCAGCTTACCCCGATTTCGGCGACCTGGACGGCGACGGGCTCGAGGACATGCTAGTCGGGAACACCACAGGCAGGATACCGTGCTACATCAACTCAGGCACACAGGAAACCCCCCTTTTCGTTCAATACGAAGACCTCAGGGCCGACGGGGAGGTGCTGAACCTCTACGACTACGTCAGGCCCTCCATCTGCGACTGGAACCGGGACAGCGTACCCGACCTGCTTGTAT
Source organism: uncultured bacterium (assembly GCA_964639605.1). Lineage (GTDB taxonomy): Bacteria > Fermentibacterota > Fermentibacteria > Fermentibacterales > JCC-6 > Aegiribacteria. The sequence continues at coordinate 4,038 of CAZXEF010000112.1, forward strand.
CCACCTACAATGGCACCGTGAGACTGTACCTTGGAATCCCGGGAACGGGCGTCGCCCGGACGGAACCGTACGCTCTGCCGGGCATCTCACTCGAAGGGTACGCAAATCCCGTGCATGAAGTCCTCAGGCCCGTGATCAACCTGGCCACAGATACCTGTGTCGCGACTATGGTGTATTCGGCAGACGGGAGGATGATGTCCGAAGAAGACCAAGGACAGCTCGGTTGCGGGACACATGAACTATTGATCGATGTGAGCAGGCTCCCCGCAGGGGTTTACATTTTCACCTGCACCGGGGCGGGGGACAGTGTCTCGGGACTGTTTATCGTGACGGGGCCCTAGACGCAGGTTCCAGCCTTATTCATGACTGTTGCACTGGATTTGGACAATAGAAGTTGTTGTACATATAATATGAACAACAAATACAATAAGCGAGAGGTTGGCCGGTGGGTTTCAACAGCGGCGGGATCGAAATCGCTCTTCGTGTACTGGATGACAGACTGCGATTGAAGGATGCTCCGCACACGGGTCTAGTCGTATGCGGTGGATCGGCCATGATCGCCCTTGACCTTTTGTCCAGGGCCACTGAAGACATCGATGTCCTTGCTCTGGTGGACTCCGACCACGTTCTCAGAAGCGCCGCGCGTTTCCCCGACTACCTCGAAGTGGCGGTGAGAGAGGTCTCGGCCGTCCTGGACCTGTCCCTCCGATGGCTGAACAACGGCCCCGACTTCGCCGAAGGCGGAAGCCTGAAGGAAAGTCTTCCTGACGGGATCATGGGAAGGCTTCACAGGAGGGTGTACGGGTCGCATCTGACCGTATTCTACCTGGACAGGTTCGATCAGGTCCACTTCAAGGTACTGGCGGCGTCGGACGGTCAGGGTGTGCACGTGAGCGATCTCATGGCCCTGGAGCCCTCGGCGGAGGAGATGGAGTCCGCTGCAAGGTGGTGTATTTCCCACGATCCATCGGAAGAGTTCAGACTTACCGTCATGTCTCTTTGCAGGCAGCTTGGATTCGGAAATGTCGCTGAGAGACTGTAGACTCGAGATCCTCGACGAGCTGCTGGACCTGGCATGGTCCCAGTGGACGACCATGGGAGTGTCGGGGAACGCACCCACGGCCGGGAATCGGGTCCTGGACCCTGAAGCCCTGGTCCTGTTCACCTGTGAAGCAGGCAGGTACGATCCCCGAATCTTCGATTCGATGGTGGAGTGGCTCGAGGTCAACCAGCGCTTCGTCAACGTGCAGCGCCTGAGGACATTGAGCGGGAGGGAAGGCCTCTCCGGGGGCAATCTCCTGGCGGCACTGGCCCAACTGTTCATTAAGCCTTCGAACCGCTCGAAATGGGAGAGGATGAGCGTGAGATCTGACGGGGACAACGGCATCAGGGAGCCGCTCTTCCTTCTGAAGGACGGAACACCCCATCCGCAGCTGGGCATATCGGATGAAGCCTTCAAACAGGCTGGCTACCTCCGCAGAAGTTATATAAAACGAGGTATTGCCGGCAGGTTCAGTGCCGAATACTCCGCGAACCTGATCCTGAAGTTGAGGGCTCTGTTCGGCGTCGGTTCACGGTGCGAGATCATTGCCTGGCTGCTGACACATGACGAGGGAAATCCCACGGAGATCGCGGCTGATACAGGGTACTCATCGAAAGCAGTCTACAACGCCGTCACAGAGATGTACGGAAGCGGTACCCTCCGGCTCAGGAGGAAGGGCAGGGAATCCCTCTACCGGTTGAGGACAGAAGAATGGGAACCGCTGCTCCTGTCCGGAAGTCCCGCACCTTCATGGGTGGACTGGCCCGGGGTGTTCGGGGCGCTGAACATGGTATGGGCGGCAGTCGACAAGCCATGGCTGGCCCGCGAGAGCGAAGAGGCCGCCTCGGGAGAGATGAAGCTGGCGCTCAGGCAGGCTCTTCCCCTGCTAAAGGATGCCGACGCTGATTCCCAGGGACACCTGCACACGCGTGCGCAGCTTGCCCGGATGAGCCTCAGCGAGCTTTGTGCCGCAATCAAGGAAATTGTAGGATACTTCCAGGAATAGGGCTGGCCGTGATCGGACATACTCAAAAGAGAGGCCCTTCAAAGAGGGCCTCTCGAGTATTCAGGATCTCCGGTCCGGTGTTGGTGCTTACCTGAGCACTACCAGCCTTCCGGAGGCCTCTGCAGCTCCGGAGAGTCTCAGGAAGTACACTCCCGATGAGAGTCCGGAGACGTCCATCTCAAGCACCGTCGAGACAGGCGATTCGCCCTGCTGCGATATCATCAGCCTGCCAGATATGTCGTAGAGGGAGATGGTCCAGATCCCTGTTCCGGAAATGTTCAGAGGGACTGAGAACGAACCGGCTGCAGGGTTGGGGGCCGGCAGGCCCATCACCGGAGTGAAGGGCTGAGGGGACTGGAGGCCCGTGGTGCCTGTGTACGCTCCCTCCACCGATATATCGTCGAGGTAGAAGCCCATTCCTGTGTCCGAGTCGTTGTCGGAGATGAACCTGAACTCCAGCTGGATGTAGTTCCCGGTGCCCCATTCGTCCAGGTCGTAGCTCCAGTTGGCCCAGCCGGTCCCGATCCCGCGGTAACCGCCGCCGAGGGCCCCTCCGGAGCCTATGTAGTCAAGGGTGTCCTTTTCACCCTCGTTCATCTCGTTGATGATGACGTACATTCCGTCCGTGCCGTATATGGCCACGTCGAAACTGGCCCAGAAGCTGAGTTCAGCTCCCGGCGCCAGTATCAGCTCGGGCGAGTAGAGGGCGCAGTTCATGTTCGGGTCGTACCCTTCCGAGTCCCCGCAGCGCCAGGAATGGGAGGGGGAGTGGCTCTGGGCCGTGGAGATGTTCCAGAGATCGCCGGTACCGTCATGGGTCCATCCCAGGGTGCCTGACTCAACGTCGTTGGATATGCCGGTCTCTCCCACGGTGAGCCTCAGGGAGTCAGTCGAGGAGTATCCCGCGGTGGGGGAGGAGATGCTCATGTAGAGCCAGGGGAAGGAGGGGGAGGGCATTCCGGCGTCCAGCTGGCAGGTGAAGGTGAAGGAACCGGTGCAGTCCGGCGGAATGGAATCCACGAAGGCGGAATCCGAGAGCCATGTAATGTCTGCGGGACACTCGGCCATCACCACGGTCACATCCGAAGCGTTCAGCAGGCCGAGGTTCGCTATGGAGGCGGTAAGGTCCACCGTCTCGCCGGGTTCGGGTATGCCGTTGTCGTTGCCACCGGCGCTGTCGTCGATGCTGTAGGTGGCGAAGTAGAGCCCCGGAGCACAGACCATGAGGGACAGTTCGAGGTCCCAGGTGCCCTGGGTCGAGGAGACGGTGAGGACCATGTCCATCACGTTGCCGTTGACAGCGGTTCCTTCGACCTGTATCTGGCAGGGTCCTGAGCCTGCGGAAGAGGCACCGGGGGAGAGGGAGCCGTAGGTGATAGAGGACTGCAGGATGCTCCCCGGACCTGATTCAAGCGCGGCTTCCAGGGTGACGTCGGTCATGCCCTGGGTACCCTGGTTAAGCAGCGTGATCTGAAGGTCGGCCTGGTCGCCGGGGGAAAGCATGCCGTCGCCTCCGGTGTCGTTTATCAGGAGGCCCGCCACAACCGGTTGAGGTCCCGTGGAGACTGGAACAGTGATCGAAGTCCGTCTGACGCCGGGACCGGTGACGGTCAGCAGCAGCGACCCCGAAGGGGGCTGGGTCAGCTGGAATGAATGGTATCCCGTGGCATCCAGTTCGGCCACGAGCCAGTTGCCTCCCTGGTCCCTGAGGCACACTGTAAGACCTTCCGCAGGCACACCGCTGACCTGGACCGGGAAGAACTGGGTGCCCGAGCTGACCATATCGGGGCAGTCCACAGTTATCTCCAGGGGGTTATCCCTGTATGGCCTCATGGAGGGGTCCCCAAGCAGGTTCACATCGTACTGGTGCCACCTGTAGACGTTCTCCCACTGGCTGTAGGGAATGAAGTATTCCTTGGTCATGGCCAGGAGCTGGCCCGTGGTGAGCGACCAGTCGCTGTACAGCAGGTCGTGGAAGCGATGGTCCAGGGCGTCGGAGTAGCCGTAGCACGGGTTGCCCGGAGAGCCCCATCCGTAGCTTGAATTGCCGATGTAGCCCAGGGAGCCGCCGTTCTGGTTGAAGAGGAAATGCTCTCCGATGGCATCGAAATCGAAGGCCGCACTCCAGCAGCCGATGGAGTACATAGATGCCGCGAACCTCCCGCCGGCGTCGATGGCGTCAACGTCGCTGATTCCCATATAATTGTCGCCGACGCCCAGGGAGTTGTACCAGGCGTGGCCGTCGTGGTTGATGAAGTTCTGGCCCAGGTTCATGGCCGCCATGGTGGAGGCCAGGTTCTCGTTGCCCAGGGCCTCGTAGAGTTTGGTAATGTCAAGGAAGTCCGGCAGGAACTCCTCGTCTATCATGTCCTTGCTCTCGCCTGAATTGGTGTAGGGGTTGCTCCACAGGATCATGGCCAGGAACAGAACCCGCTGGTAATGGTCGTCGTGAAGACAGTCCTCGTAGGCGGCTATGTTGGCCACGAAGGTCTGGGCTTCAGTTAGATTATCCACAGGGGCCCGTCCCACGAAGATGTCGGGGTAGAGGTCCACGTTGTCGGTTATCTCACCGAAAACATCGTTGCCGTTTGCATCCCAGTCACCGTCGAGGTCGGCGAAATACAGGTCGCAGGGAAGGCTGTCCTCCCTGGGGTGCATGCCCGCCTCGCAGGTCATGGCGTAGGCCTTCCTGAACGGCACCATTCCGGTGTCGCCTCCAAGCAGCAGGTAATCGAGCCCCTGGGAGGAACGGTAGTCCATGATGAAGTTCCTGAGCGTCTCGGCGTTATCCCTTCCCGAGGATACGCTGTATATGGAATCCATTGTGATGACTTCCGTCATGATTCCCTGGTCCGTCCTCCTC
>CAZXEF010000113.1:0-8902 GCA_964639605.1 uncultured bacterium
GGAGGAACAGATGACACTTATGCTGATTGCGTCCATACTGGTCTCGGCTGCGGGTCCCGGGACCTTCGAGCTGGGGGCCATACTGGGGGAGCCCACGGGGATATCCGCCAAGTACTGGACAGGAAGTAACACGGCCATTGACGGAGCTCTTTCATGGTCCCTGAAAGACGACCATGGCGATGACATGTACATTCACGGGGATTTCCTGTGGCATGATTTCGGTCTGATAGATTCCGAAAGCGGTCAGGTGCCCATCTATTACGGCGTCGGCGGCAGGATCATACTGCATGAAGAGGCAAGGCTTGGAGCCAGGATACCAGTGGGGATATCGTGGCTCCTGGGAGGAGCCCCGCTGGACCTGTTCTTAGAGGTTGCCGGCATTCTCGATCTCATTCCCGACACGGATTTCGATTTGAACGGCGGCATCGGTATCAGGTTCGTCTTCTGACCCGCCGAACAACGCAGCGATGACTTCGAGGAAAAACAAGCTGGTGAGGGATTCAGACGCCGGCGGACTGCTGGAACTTCTCTTCGTCATCGCTGTTGCCACGATACTCGTAAACAGGGCTTTCCTGTCACTCACCGGCTATCCAAAGATCGCTTTCGGGCACTTCCACATCGCCCACATGCTCTGGGGCGGGCTGCTGATGCTGGTAGCCCTGGTCATGGTCTTCCGCTACTGGAACCCTTCAGTGAGGCGTCTTGCGGCATTCGTCAGCGGCATCGGGTTTGGTCTTTTCATTGACGAGCTGGGCAAGTTCATTACCAGGGACAACGATTACTTCTTCAAGCCAACCATAGCCATCATCTACATCATCTTCGTGGTCATGTACCTGTCTTTCAGAAGGATGACATCGGGATCCGGTCCCCTTTCCAGGGGAGAGATCACGTTCAACCGCACCATCAGGACAGGGATCCCGGAGACAGGGCAGGAAACGGATTCTCCATGGCTGCGGGGATACTACCGGACCAGAACAAGGTTCACGGTCGTGCTGCGCAGGTTGCTCTGTGCTCCCAGGGTGGTGCCGGGAGTAATGCTGTTCTTTGTTCTGAAGAGCGTTCTTCAGTTCGCATCGGTTCTTGGACTCGTTGATCCCGATCGGCTGCCTCTGGAGAACCTCTCCGGAATATCTATCGCAGGCGCAGCGGCCAGCAGCCTGATGGTCATAGTCGGTCTGCTCGTCATCAGGGTAAACCGTCTCAGCGGAGTTCACTGGTTCAAGAGGGCGGTCCTGCTGAACATCTTCGTGACCCAGGTCTTCCTCTTCTACCGGTCACAGCTCACGGCGATCTGGGGACTGGCTGCGGATCTGCTGGTATACGAGTGTATCGACTACTATCTTCGGTTACATGCAGAAGACCCGGGAGTCAGGTAAGGTCCCTTACGCTCACGCTCAGGATCGAAGCCAGTTCACCGGCGGCCGCCAGGGCATCCTCCCTTTTCTGCAGCCAGATGATGTCGTAGCCCTCCCCGCCGGACATCACCAGACGAACATGGTAAACCCCTCCCTGTGTCAGCAGAGCGTTGCCGGAGGGATCGTTCCCCGATACTTCAAGGCCGCCTATCTCCCCGGTCCTGACCCGGGTCCTTCCCATGGCGGAACCGCCCCGGTTGAAAGTGAGCAGACCCTGTACGTAGTCCAGCACCACAGTGCCCATGCTCTCCATCCTTCTTCGCATGAACATGAGCATCATGACGTCGGAGGGAATCATTATTGCCAGGATCACGGGTATCAGGACGATGTTGAAGCCCTGTCCTTCCTTTTTAAGGATGAACAGGAATGCTGCCAGGATGATCAGAGGCAGCAGGATTGAAGTGGATATCACGAAGGTCAGGACCTTCTTTCTGAGAAGTCCGGCGGATGACCTGTAAACGTACTTCCCCTGCTCCTCCATGAAATACAGCAAACGCGGCACCCCCGTGTGTGTTAATTCGTAGAAGATCCCTGAACGGCCGGGCCGCCGGTATCGGGCGGCCCGGCTTCGATGCGGGTATCGGTGGGTTCTAGGTTCCGTACTTCTCTATTATCTCGTCCTTGCCCATTCCGAGTATCCCGTACTTGTCCCCGACCTTTCGGAAGGCCTCGACGCACTTGTCGATGTGCTCCTTCTCGTGGGCGGCTGAAAGCTGGACCCTTATGCGGGCCTTCCCTGCCGGGACCACGGGGAAGAAGAAACCGATCACGTAGATGCCCTCGGCATACATGTCCCGGGCCATATCGTTGGCGAGCTTGGCGTTGTAGAGCATTACCGGTACTATGGGAGTCTCTCCGGGACGCATGTTCAGACCCGCCTCCTCCATCTTCTTCCGGAAGTAACCTGTGTTCCACTCCAGCTTGTCCCTGCGCTCTGTGCTGCTGGATATCAGGTCGATGACCTTGATGGATGCGTTCACGATGGGAGGAGCGAGGGAGTTGCTGAACAGGTAAGGCCTGGCCTTCTGCCTGCAGAGCTCCACAATTTCCTTCCTCCCGGATACGCAGCCTCCGGAAGCCCCGCCAAGGCCCTTTCCGAAAGTGGTGGTTATTATGTCGACGCCGTCCATCACGCCGAAGTGCTCATGGGTGCCCCTGCCTGTCTTTCCAATGAAGCCCGAAGCATGGGAATCGTCCACCAGCAGCATGGCGTTGTACCTGTTGCACAGGTCCACCATTTCGTCCAGGGGGGCAAGGTCTCCGTCCATGGAGAAAACGCCGTCGGTGACCACCATCCTGACCCTCTTGTTCTGGTGAAGCTCAAGCTTCTTCTTCAGGTGGTCCATGTTCATGTGCTTGAAGGTATCGTACTCGGCCGAGCAGAGGCGGATGCCGTCCACAAGAGAAGCGTGGATCAGCCTGTCGGCTATTATCACGTCCTCCTGGCCCAGGACGGCCTCGAACACGCCGGAATTCGCGTCCATGCATGAGGGGAACAGAAGCGTGTCCTCCATGCCCAGGAAGGCGCTGACCCGGTTCTGCAGCTCCCTGTGTATGTCCTGTGTACCGCATATGAACCTGACCGAACTCATGCCGTACCCGCGCTTGTCCAGACCCTCGTGGGCGGCTTTGATCACATCAGGGTGGCTGGAAAGGCCCAGGTAGTTGTTGGCACAGAAGTTGAGAACCTTCTTATGCTCTGCGCCCTCGGGGAATTCGACCTCTATTTCCGCGTCCTGCTCCGAACAGATGAACCTCTTCTCCTTGTAAAGACCATCGTTCCTTATCTGCTGTATCTCATCGGCGAACAGGGTCCTTGTCTTGTTATCGAAAGCCATATTGCCATCCCTCCGATCAGCCCAGGTGCTTCTGTACCAGTTTGCAGATGGAGTTCACCGTATCGAAAGCCTCCGGTGTGGCCTCCTCATCAGGAAGAGTGATCTTGTACTTGTTCTCCAGGAACCTCTTGAGAGAAACCATGGAGAAACTGTCCACTATTCCCGATGAGATGAGTGGAGAGTCGTAGGAAACCTCATCTTCATCGTCCTCATCAAGGTACTCGTCGATTATGTATTCGAGCACTATATCCTTCATCTCGCCCATGTCAGCTCCTTTCTGATGTCTATTCATCGGAGAGTGTCGACAGGTCGCCGACATCTTCGCCCCATTCAATGGCCTTCAGATATCTTCTGACTATCTTTCCGGATCGGGTCTTCGGCAGCTTGTCGAGGTACTCTATCTCCTGCGGCATTGCCAGCGGCGACAGGCGCTTGCGTATGAAGTTCATTATGTCCAGCTCCAGCTCGTTCGAAGGCTCGTATCCAGGCTTAAGCGTTACGAAGGCCTTCACCACTTCCATGTTGACCTCGTCGGGCTTGCCCACAGCTGCAGCCTCTGCGATGGCCTCATGCTCCACCAGGGCAGACTCGATCTCGAAGGGTCCCACCAGGTGTCCTCCTGTGTTTATCACATCGTCGTCCCTGCCGACGAACCAGAAATAGCCGTCCGAATCGATGCTGGCCCTGTCACCGGAGACGTACCACAGGTCACGGTCCTGCCTGAGGTCATCCGGCATGGCGTCATCGGCGGCGCCTACGAACTTGCTCCTGTATATCTCCGGTTTCTTCCAGTACTGCCTGAACATGGAGGGCCAGCCGGGACGGAAAGCGATAAGACCCACCTTGCCCGGTTCCTCTATCGGTTCGTGTGTGGCCAGGTCCAGGACCGTGGCCTCAATTCCGGGGAAAGGCTTGCCCATTGAACCGGGTCTGATCTCCATGCCGGGGTAGTTGCTTATCATCATCGAACCGGTCTCGGTCTGCCAGAAGGTGTCATGGAACCTGAGGCCATCGAAGACCTCGCCGCTCCAGATGACGGCTTCAGGGTTCAGGGGCTCTCCCACGGATGCAAGGTGACGGAGTGACGACAGGTCGTAGTTCTTCACCACCTCTTCACCATCCTTCATCAGTGCCCTGATGGCGGTGGGAGCGGAATACCATACTGTTATCCTGTTGTCCTGTATAAATTTGTACCACCTGTTGGATGTGAACCCCGAATCCAGTACGCACTGAGTGATTCCAAGCGACCAGGGGCCGATGATGCCGTAACTGGTTCCTGTCACCCAGCCCGGGTCCGCCGTGCACCAGTATATGTCATCGTCCCGGAGGTCCAGTACCCAGCTGGTCGTGAGTGCCTGGCCCCAGATCGAGTTATGCACATGCAGGGCACCCTTGGGCTGCCCCGTGGTCCCGGATGTAAAGTGCAGCACCGAAGGAGTCTCGGGCCCTGACCTGTACACCTCGAACTCATCGATCCTGGGCTCATCCTCCACATCGAAGAAGATCTCGTCATCCTTGAGCTTGTCTGGATTGCCCTCTACGACGATGACCTTCTTCAGCTGAGGAAGCCGGTCCCTGATCTTGCGAACCTTGCGGACGTGCTTACCGGTGGTGAGGATGGCTTTTGTGCCGGCGCCGGCTAGCCTGACCTCAAGCGATTCGTCACCGAAGGCGGAAAAGAGCGGTTGGGCGATGCCACCCATCTTGAGTATTCCCAAAAACGAGAAGTACAGGCTGGGTATCTTGTCCATGAAGATGCATACCCTGTCCCCCGGCTCTATTCCCTGTTCCACTAGAAACCTGGCGAACCCGTTGGAAAAGGCCTTCAGGTCGTTGAAAGTGTACTTGGAGCTCCTGTCTCCGAATCCTTCCCATATCAGGGCAGTCTTCTCACCCTTTCCCATCCGGCAGATCCTGTCGGAGCATATGTCCCCGATGTTGAGAAGCTCCCCTTCCTTCCATTTGAGAATTTCCCCGGCCATATCCCAGCTGAAATTCTTGATTCTCTTTTCGTAGGATCCGATATTGCTCAAGTGGTCTCCTCCTTTTCTCCGAGCTGAACTGCGTTCAGCCGCATGCAGTTGCGATGGCTATTGCGCTGTTTCCCGTATGACTGATGGACAGGGCCACCAGTTCGACTCCCATGTTCAGGGCCCTTTCCAGTGCAGCGCCTGTCAGTGCGATACCCACCGCACCGGACTCTTCCCTGACCACTTCCACTGTCTTCCACCGGAGGCCCTGGGACAGTCCTGCTCCAAGGGCCTTGAACACTGCTTCCTTTGCTGCGAACCTTGCTGCGTAGCTCTCCCAGGGCCGGGCTCTGGAAGAGCAGTATTCCTGTTCTCCGGGCAGAAAAAGCTCATTGATCATTCCGCTGTCGAGGCGGCTCCTGAAAACATCAACATCCACAATATCTATTCCGACACCGATTATTCTCAAGTAAGCTGTCTCCCAGGCGGTTCTTCATAGGGTAAAACACACCGCTTAACCTAAACACGTCACGGCGGCCGTGTCCACAGCCCCGGGTCAGGTCCTTCACTTGACGCAGGGACCGTTGGGGAAGATAGAATCGTCATGAAAAAAGGTTCACGAGCAATGCTCCGCTCTTCCTTCGTGGCTCCCGGCATCCTTGCTGCAGGCACGTTATGCCTCTTCATTCTCGGACCGGGAAGCATGGATGTTCCTCCTATGGACGATACTTACATCCATCTGGTGTACGGTGAAAGCCTTTTCTCCGGGACTCCGCTCTGCTACAGCGATGCCCGGCCGTCGTCCGGCTTCACAAGCCCCCTCTGGCTGATCCCCTCAGCGCTTGCCTCCCTGGGAGGGTCTGAAGCAGGCCCATTGATCCTCATGGCGTTCTCCCTGGTCACGGCATGCACCATCCTGTTCCTCCTGGCTCCGCTGACCTCGGCCCTGCTGCTTCTTGCCGGTCCTTTCCTCTTTCACGCCGCCAGCGGCATGGAAACCGCCCTCTCATGCCTGATGGTAGCCGCCGTCTGGAAATGGGTCCAGGGGGACAGGGTACCGTGGAAGGGATCCCTGATACTCATGGCAGCTTTCCTTACAAGACCGGACCTTTCCGTTCTCCTTCTGCCGATGGTCACGGCCATGGAAAGGAGGACACCCCGGAGACTTGCAGCCCTGGTCGCTCCATCCATGCTCATGGGGATACTGTGGGTCCTGTGGAACTTCCACGCCACCGGTCTGCCCTTCCCTTCCACCTTCTACGCCAAGCAGCCGGTATCCTGGTTCACGGCCGCCGGTACCGGGCTTCCGGGTCTCCTCAAGGGGCTTCTGATGACTTCTCCACTGCTGTTCTTCGCTGCCGCCATTTACATCAGCGGCAATCTCAGGAAGCGCGGAAGACGCGCCGACAAGACCGCTGCAGCGCTTATCCCCCTGGTTCTCTTCGCAGTGAGCCTGGCCCTTCAGCCGAACAGCTACTTTCAGATGCGCTACTACCTTCCCGCCATTACGGCCCTTGTCATGGCAGCCGGGAGCTGGCTGCACGGCCTTGGGGGCAGAAGGAGAAGGCTCAACGCCATGATACTGGGTATCTCCATGGTGCCCGGCATGATCCTGTTCGCCGGAAGGAGGATGGAAGCATCCGCTGATGTCACGCACATCGATGTGCTCCCGGCGATATACCTGGGCGGCATTGCTAAGGGAGGCGAGACGGTTGCGGCGGCGGACATCGGAGCCGTGGGCTGGATAACGGATCTCGATATCCTCGACCTCGACGGCCTGGTCACACCGGAGAGGCTCCCGGGTCCTGGAAGGTCAGGATGGTCCTTCATAGAGGAAAGGGCGGATTACCTCCTGGCATTTCCATCGCAGTACTCGGATCTGGTGGAGCAGGGCAGCGGCTCGCTTGTCTTCATGGAAGGCTTTGGAAGCCCGGCGGGTGTTATCTGCGGTGAGGATTCAGTTGCCCTTTGGAGGATAGAATAACTGGACATGAGCCCCCTCTTCAGACTATTGTAGTAAATTCAAACAACTCTGCCGAACCTGAATGTGAGCTTGAATGACAGATGAGGGAAAACGGGCCGTCAATCCGGGAATAATCCAGGAAAGTATACCCAGTCCGGGTAACAGGTTCGTCATCATCTGTGTCCTGGTGATCGCATTCGTTCTGCTCAGTGCATATTTCCAGTTTGACCGCCACCAGGCCATCGGCTACTCCCACTTCGCATACGTGCCCATCATCTTCGCGGGTTTCTGGTGGGGCAGGAAGGGCATGATAGTAGCCCTGATCCTGGGTGCGGACGTGCTTGTGTTCAGCCTGATATCCAATTCAGGCGCTCCCGTATGGGCTGACCTCGTCCGTGCCATGGCTTTCCTCATAGTGGCCTTCGTGATAGGCGAGTTGAGCAACGAGCTCATAAGGACGCACAGGGCCCTGCAGGAAAGGGAGGAAAGGCTTCAGAAGACCAACGCCTCCCTGAGGAAGTTCGCCAAGCTCAGACGGGCTTTTCTCCATATCGCGATACACGACATGAAGTCACCGGTATCCGCCACCGTAATGCTTCTCCACAGTCTTCAGACTCTTCTGGGCGATTCGCTCACCGAGCAGCAGGAACACATCATCGGCAGAATGCATGCAAGGCTAGAGGAGGCCACTTCCTTCCTGAGGGATTTTCAGCTCTTCGCCCAGTTGGAGGACCCTTCGGAGATAAGGAAGCAGGCGGTGAAACTGAACCTCAACAGCATGATATCGGAGGCAGTGCAGGGCAACACCGATCTCGCCCAGGAGAGGGACCAGATACTGGATACAGACCTGGACGCGGACCTTCCCCTGACAGGCGGTGTGGAAAGGCTCCTGCGTGAGGTGATAAGCAACCTGATTACGAATGCCATCAAATACACGCCCGAGGGCGGTCACATCACCGTGAGAAGTATGACGAAGAGCGGCTCCATAGTATCGGTGGAAGTGGAGGACAACGGGATAGGCATCTCCCCCGAGAACCAGAAGATGCTATTCAGGGAATTCGTCAGGATCAAGGACAACGATGTGGACGGTCAGAAAGTTGGCGGCATAGGCCTCGGGCTGTCCATCGTCAAACGGATCATCGATATGCACGGAGGAAGAGTCTACGTTATCAGCGCACCGGGCAGGGGCAGCATATTCGGCTTCGACCTGCGGGTGCTCCCCACAGATGACGGTCCCCTTATGAGACCTGCAAGAAAGGTCGCAGCGGAACAGGATCCTCAGGAAGGGTTCATCCCCGAATAGGGTACGGAGTTCAGCAGATCCTGGGAAGCTGCTCCCCGCTGATCATGTCGACTATCCTGCCCGAACCGATAATGCTGGTCATGGTCACGGCTGCGGAGGACCTTGCAGTCACAGAACCGATTATGGCCGAATCGCAGCCATCATCGTGTTCTCTAAGTATCTCAACTGCCCTGTCTGCACCTTCCGAGGGCAGTATCACGACGAATCTGCCTTCATTCGGTACGTAAAGGGGATCGAAACCCAGTAGTTCGCAGGCTCCGGTCACATCTTCCCGCACTGGTATCAGACCCTCCTCCATTGTGATGGAAAGACCCGATCCGGCTGCTATCTCGTTCAGCCCGCTGGCAAGACCTCCACGCGTCAGGTCCCTCATGCAGTGAACTTCCAGTCCAGCCTGCAGAAGGTCCCGCACC
>CAZXEF010000114.1:0-8758 GCA_964639605.1 uncultured bacterium
AAGTCGCCCTCGTGCTGGACGGGTGGATAGGATTAGAGGCCGGGCTTGACGCCACCGAATCCTTTCCTGATGGCACGGATACCGTGCTTCGCCTGGGTCTGAGCCTTGGGCGCACACCCGGACTGTGCGCCACTGCCGCCGCCGGCACCGCAGGCGCGGTTGCCTGGTGGATGTCCAACATGGACTGAGGGAACGCTACCGGGACCAGCTGGCCTGATCGTTTGTTATGTGACCGTGCCCGTTGGGGCAGGTGATGGTGAAGTCCTCTCCGTCGACCTCGTATCGGTACTGTGTCCCTCCGCATTCGATGGTCATCTCCGCGTAAGCCGGGCTGATGCCCTGGAACTCCTCCAGGGTCTCCGGAAGGCTGCCCCTGCTTCCCTTCACGGCAAGGAGCATCATTGCCAGGCTCTCCATCGTGACCCTGCAGGTGGTTTCGTCACCGCCGCCCGCCGAGCCTGAGATCTCCTCACCACCGGATTCTCCCTTGTGATCTTGGTTTCCATCGCCGTCCCCGGCCTCGCTACGAGGTGCCTGCTCTTCCCCGCCGCCGCAGGCGGCCGCAAGAACCACAACCACCATCATGACCGCCAATATGAGTTTCCTCATTGGATTCTCCCTCCATGCAAGGAAGACGTTGCCCTCCCTGTCCGAGGCCCATGCATTGGCGAAATAGGATTCGTTTGCAGTGCTGTGAAATCGATGAAATCGAACGGGAACCTGTTCTCCCAGTAGCCGAATCAAACCTGAAATAGGGAATCCCGATGATCCCTGGTTCGAGATGCACAATGGCTTTGTTAATGGACTGTAGTATATGATACAAGTGGACTGGAATAGAGCAGTAATGCAACACATATGCAATTTCAATTGAGAGATGTATGCAACACAGTGAGTTTTATTTTGAAGGGATGAATGGCTGCTCTCTTTATGCTCAGTGCTGGCTGCCGGAAGTTTCCCCTCGTGCTGTGATTGCATTTGTTCATGGGGTTGGAGATCACAGCGGTCGATACATGAACATAGTTAATCATCTGGTTTCTAATCAGATCGGTGTATACGGGTATGATCTCCGAGGCCATGGGAATTCCCCAGGTCAGCGCGGTCATATAAACTCATGGGTGGAGTATCGAACCGACTTGTGGAATTACATCAATTTGATTGGTTCACAGCAATCGGGGCATCTCATTTTCCTGCTGGGTCATAGTATGGGAGCTTTGATAGCCCTGGACTATGTCCTCTGGGAAAACGAACAGATAGCAGGCGTGATTATCTCCGGAGCACCCATAGAGCCTGTGGGTGTAGCTAAGCCCGGCAAGGTTGCACTGGCTCGAATTCTATCCCGAATATATCCCAGATTTCCTATTGATCTCGGTCTGGAAATCAATGCGATCTCCCGGATCCCAGCCGTAGTTAAGGCTTATCAGGATGACCCGCTTGTTCATGGTAAAATAAGCGCTCGATGGGGGACGGAAGTATTATCAGCACTGGAGTCGGTGAAGATTTGGGGGGAGAGTATTCATACTCCACTTCTCATGATTCATGGTGAAGCCGATCGACTTAATTCTGCCGAAGGCGCCAGGAAATTCTTCGATCGAATTCAATCGTGTGATAAGGAATTCATTAGTTACCCCGCCTGCTGTCATGAGCTGCATAACGATCTGGATAATGAAATAATGTTGAATGATCTGCTGAGTTGGATTAACAGGCATAATGAAAGATAAGCCTGTCTGGGAGAGCTCAGAGGATGGCAGCAGTCCTGATAAGGAATGATGAAGGCTGGGAAACCATACGTGGGTTGCCTTCTTTTTTCGGAAGTGCTCGTCCGGCTTTGAAGAAGGAATATACTTTCAAGGAGTGCTCCAATATCCGGTTCCTTGCCGCGGGAGGCATGGCTAACATACCGGAAGGTGTTGCTGCGGCAGTCATTGTGCCTTCATCGTTCAGCCGTGAACTCCCCCCAGTAGCCATCGTATCCGATCAGGTTGAAGACGCCGTCGGGGGAGAGGGTAAGCTGTCCTGCGTCTTCCAGAGGTCCCCCGTCCACCTTGCTTTTTACTGCTGCAGTTATTTCCTTTCCATCGGGGGAAATCCTGAGTATCTCGATTCTGTCATCTTCTCTGTGCGCCACTACGAATGCTTCGCCCGCTTCGTTCACTGCAGCCCTTCCGGTGGTGTAGTGGCATGGTAGTTCGATGCTGTAGAGAATCCTGCCTGATGGTCTCAGCTTTGCCAGCCTGGTAAAGGAAAGCAGGTAGACGGAGCCGTCCGTTCCAATCGTTATCCTTATATCCGTTTCCCTGGCTCCCACCGGGAAGTCTTTCATGTCCGTTATCGAGTATGGCAGTATTCTGGAGGAGAAGAACTTCCTGATCTTCTCGAAGAAACTCAGTTTTTCGGAAGCGGGGTCCCACAGCTCTAGGAGGTTACCTTCAAGATCGAATCTCTGGAGTTCGTAGAAGGGACCGTACTCATCCTTTCTGTCGCAGATTCTGTAGAGAAGGAGAGTGTTGTCCGGAAATACACCGAAATCGAAGGTATCGAGCATACTGAAGCAAGTATTCCTCGCCTCCCCCTTATCTTCAGGCTCATCAACAACATCGATAGTTGTTCCATCCTCGGTTGAGACGATGAAGAGCTTCGGTCTGTCCGCGCACGTTACAAGAAGCCGATTGTCACCGGTCAGGGCTATCTTTGCGTATCCCCGTGTTGTCACCGGGTTGATGTCGAGGTCATCCCGCTTCCACCTCGGCAGCCGATCCGGTCCCGTGCTTACGAGAAGAGTGGATTCGCCGTAATCCTTTTCAAGCGCGAAGTAGAAATTGCCTCTATCGTCCTGCACGGCGCTGTACACTTCTCTTGTCCATTCTATCGGTCTCTGCATTTCGTCGAAGAGGAGGAACCATCTTTTCTTCTTCTCCACGGGATGAAGTGTGCGCCATAGATCATCCGGAAGGTATACCTGAGTGTCACAGAAGCTGCAGATGACGGTTCTTTCCTTCCCATCGATGATGAGACTGCCCGAACAGCAGGGACACTGGAAAGCTACGGGCCTGGAAGTTCCTTCTTTAACTGGCTGCCCTGCCTTATTACCCGGAAGAAGTGAAGCGTCCTCACCTACCAGAGCGATAACTCCCTTGAATTCCTCAGCGTACGGTTCCGGAATCCTGCGGATGCTTGTTGGAGCGTTTGTAACGGGATGTTTCACCACGCCCTTGTCGATGGCTGCAAGGAGAAGGTCTTCCTGGATGGTGTCTTTCGTATCATTGTATCTGGGCGCGAGTTTTCCGTAGAGAACCCCGAACTTGTACTCACTGAAGATAGAGAGGGAGCTGCCTTCACCTTCATCGCAGGATGGAGAGCTCTTTATTGCTTCATCGAGGATGGATTTCCAGTTGTCCAGCGAGAGTTTCAGATCGTCTCCGCAACCCGGACACTTGATGTTTGATACAAGCGCGTTCAATGGAACGCTGCTCTCACAGGAAGGGCAGGTCATCCCTGCCTCTATGCAGATGCCTGTCATAATATCCTCTCAGCCTTCTGTTCTACACTGGAGTGCTTCCCGAGTTCGAACCACCAGGCTTGTGCGTAAAACTCTGAAAAGTGGTCTGTTACAAGAATGTCCAGCTCGTCACTTTCATTTCCAGAAGTCCCCGGTCCTTTCCTGGTCGAACCTTTCCTGCAGGTCCGGGGGGTATGGACGGAAGTATGTCTGGTCCCCCAGGTACTCCACTCCGAACCTTACTATCCAGCTTTCGAGGATGTTCAGGCAGGTGACCAGAGGAGTCCTGCCCTCCCTGTACATCTCCAGGTTGTCCAGGAAGAAGGCCCTTTCCCCTGGGCTGAGCTCCCTTGAGACGTATCCGAAGGCGTGCTGCAGGACATTAATGTTGGACCTGAAGGAAGCCCCCTTCTCAAAGGCCCTTCTAAGGTGTGTCCCGTATTCCTCCATCGTCCCGGGCAGTCCTTTGGACTTCTGGCCGGCCACGATCCTTCCGAGCTCCCTCATCTCCTTCTGGCTGCAGGCCATCAGGAGCAGCTTGTTCCTGCTCTGGAAATCCACCAGGTCCCCGGCCTGCCCTTCTGACTCGATCCGGCGAAAATCGGCCAGGGTGAAGAGCTTCTTCAGAAAATGATCCCTTATTACCGCGCTGTGAAGCCTTCCTTCATCCTCCACCGCCAGGTGGTGGAAGGAACGGTGAACCTCCCCTCCGAAAAGGCCGGAACCCCTCCCGGTGACCAGGGATGTTCCGTCCTCGCGGTACTGCTTGACATCCCTCATCCCGCAGGAAGGGGAGCGGGATTTCAGTATGAACCCGTCCACGGGAGGGAGCCTACTGAAGAAGTCATCGACGAACTCCCTCATCTTCCCGGTATGGTCTTCCCCCGTGGCAGGCTGGACCATCCTCTGCTCACCGTTCGCCACTGTGATCCTCACCGGATGCCTGGGTATACCCAGACCGATGTCCGCCTCGGGGCAGGGGGTGATGAAGTCAACGTAAGGCCCCAGGGCATCCACCAGGGGGTCACGCAGCATCTGGCCGTTGTAGCGGCAGCTGTCGAAACCCAGGCACCTGCTGATGACCACCCGGGGCCTGACCGGCCATTCTTCTATCTTCATGAAGCACACCTTCCTGTCGTCGGAGATAAAAAATACTCCCCCGAATGCAGGAAGGTCAACAAGTTACGGAAGAGTACGCGGCTCATGGACCGGAGATCGGATCGGGGCTTTGCATCTCCTGACGCGCATCGAGTATGGTTCCATCATGACGTTCCGGATGAGAAGGGGGATCGAATGAAACGCGGCTTGCCTGTCCTAACCTTCGTCCTGCTCTCCACGGCGATGCCCGCAACCTATTACGTATCGGTTTCAGGGAATGATTCCTGGAGCGGTACCAGCCCTGACTCCGCATTCGCCACCCTTCAGCACGCTGCGGACCTGGTGGCACCGGGGGACAGTGTGCTGGCCATGGACGGTTCCTACGAAGGCTTCGATCTGAGGTCCGGGGGCACGGGATCCCTGCCGATCACTTTCGCCGTTGCAGGAGACGACGCCTGGATAAACCATGAGAATCCGGTCACACCCGACGGCATCAACATAGAAGGCGCCCACTGGGTAGTGGTGGACGGGTACAATCTCACCGGACTGCCCCGCAACGGCATAAGGATTGCCCTGGCGGACCATGTAACGGTGAGAAACTGCTATTGCGAGAACTGCTACGAGAGGGGCATCTTCACGGCTTTCGCCGAGTGGGTTACCATCGAATACAATGAATGCTGCGGAAGCATCGACGAGCACGGCATTTATCACTCCAACAGCGGTGACCATCCCGTCATCAGGTTCAATGTGTGCCATTCCAACAGCAGCTGCGGCATACACATGAACGGCGACCTGAGTTCCGGCGGGGACGGTATCATCTCGGATGCTCTGGTGGAGGGCAACATCATATACGGCAACGGGGAAAGCGGAGGCTCCGGCATCAACTGCGACGGGGTGGTGGAGTCAAGCATCTGGAACAATCTGCTGTACATGAACCACTCCAGCGGGATCAGCCTCTACAGGATAGACGGGGCAACCGGCTCCCACCATATGAACGTCTACAACAATACGATCGTGCAGCCGGAGGACGGAAGGTGGGGATTGAACATAAATACAGGCTCCACGAACGCATCGGTCCTGAACAACATCATACTCACTGCCCATCCCTGGAGGGGGAGCATATCCATCGACGACTCCTCCCGGGAGGGATTCCAGAGCGATTACAACCTCACGGAGGACAGGTTCAGCGTCGACGGCGGGGACACGGTGATCCCGCTGGCCCAGTGGCAGTCCCTGGGCTACGGCGCTTCCACACAGGTCTGCCAGGGATGGGGTCTGACCTTCGCCGACTGGCCGGGCGGGAACTACCACAATGCACCGGGATCGCAGGCCCTTGATGCCGGCACCTCGCTTGTGCAGCCTCCCGTCACCCATGACCTTGACGGAGTCCCCCGGCCACAGGGAACCGGTTTCGACATCGGGTGCTACGAGTCCTGGCCCCAGGGAGTGGGGGGAGGCCAGTCCGGGTACGGTCAGGCTCCGGGGGTCGTGAGAGGTTCCGGCTATGTACTGTTTACCGGTGTTTCCGACTCGTACCCCGTTCTTGTCCTGGACCTTGCGGGAAGGCTTGCCGCGGAGCTGAGCCCCTGTGAGGGGACCGCCCTGTGGGTCAGCCGGGACTGCCCTTCCGGGGTCTACCTCTATGCCGCGGTGGCGGACGGCGGGGAGGTCCAGGTCAGCGGCAAGCTGGTCGTGTACTGACCGCCATGCACACCGAGGTCCCGCCGTGGGGATTCGGAGCGGGTTCCTTCTAAGATCATTACCTTGAAGGGAGTTCAATTGACGGCTTTATCTCTTCTTTCTCTCGTACTGATGATGTCCTTCGACATAGGACCTACCATAGGGGCCCTGGTGCCTGTCCAGGATGAAGGCGATCCATGGAGGACCAGCTTCATATTCGGAGTCAAGGCCCGTTATGGAATGTCCTTCGCTGATGCGGAATCGGAGCTTCTGTTCACCGAGCTTGGAATAGACCCCGATTCGTCCAGGGGCTTTGACTACTCCATGGTGCCGCTCACCCTGGGGCTCTCGAGACACATTGCAGGGCTCAGAATGGGGCTTGGCGCAGCTCTATACTCCATAAAGGCTGAGCTTGAGGTGGATGACGGCTTCAGTGCAGTATGGGAAGGGACATATCCGGGAATGTACTTCTCCGTGGGCAGGGACTTCCCCCTCCTCTCGGGAGTCGCGGACCTCTCGGCGAAGTTCAACATTGTTGATTTCAACGGGCTCTGGATAGGACTGACCGGCTCGCTTCTCCTCTGACCGGCATAAGGACACCGTCATTGTCCGAGGGCGGGAACCCGGACCGGTCCCGGTCCGTTCCCCACATGTAACCGATCGGATGGACGGTATCATGAGCACGCTGGCATACACCGCGGCATGCGCCCTGGTGCTGGCCGGGTGTGGAGACACAGGAGGTGGAGATATTTCGTACGGAGACAAGGTCCTCGGCAACCGTCTTTCGGAGGAGACCAGCCCCTACCTTCTGCAGCATGCGGAGAACCCGGTACACTGGCAACCGTGGGACGATGAGGCCTTTCTAGCCGCAAGGGAGCTGGACAGGCCGATCTTCCTCTCCATAGGCTACTCCACCTGCCACTGGTGCCATGTGATGGAGGAGGAGAGTTTTCAGGACACAACCGTGGCTCTGCTCATGAACCGGACCTTCATCTGCATCAAGGTGGACCGCGAGGAGCGGCCGGATGTGGACAATGTTTACATGAGGTACGCCACGGCCATGACCGGGAGCGGCGGGTGGCCCCTGAACGTGGTGATGACGCCGGAAGGGAAGCCCTTCTTTGCAGCAACCTACATCCCCCGGGAATCGGTATACGGAAGAAGGGGCATGCTGGAGCTGGTCCCCCTGATCGAGGATGCATGGCTGAACAGGAGGGAAGAGGTCGCCGGGGCAGCCGAGGGCATCTCTTCGGCCCTCTTCGGGACCGGCACGGCCCTGTCGGATGAAGGCGCCGGAGAGGATCCCGCTGCACTGTGCTTCCAGGAGCTGCTGGGTTCCTACGACGAGACACGGGGCGGTTTCGGTGGCGCCCCAAAATTTCCCTCCCCTCATAATATCCTCTTCCTCCTCCGCCACTATCACATCAGGGGGGATGATGTGGCACTTGGAATGGCGGTAAGGACCCTTGCAGCAATCAGGTACGGCGGTATCTGGGACCAGCTGGGAGGCGGTATCCACAGGTATTCCACCGACAGGGACTGGAACGTTCCCCATTTCGAGAAGATGCTGTACGACCAGGCCCTGCTGGCCCTGGCGTGCCTCGAGGCATACCAGGTCACGGGGGAGCGTTTTTTCGCCGGGATGTCCGGTGAAGTCCTGGAGTTCGTCCTTCGGGAGATGAGATCGCCAATGGGCGGTTTCTACTCGGCATTCGACGCGGACAGCCCGGGCGGGGAGGGAGCGTTCTACACCTGGAGCCTGGAAGAGCTGCAGGGTTCCCTGGACCCGGAAATGGCTGCCGAGCTCGCAGAGCTGTGGGAAGTGGACGACCGGGGGGACCTTGCGGAACCCTCCGACGGTATCCAGGGGCGGAACGTACTCAGGCTGGAACTCCCGCCCCCCGGAGAGCCACTTCCGGATACGCCTCCGGGCCCTGACGGGGAGGTGAGACGGAGGCTTCTCGCAGTAAGGGGGCTGAGGCCTGGACCGTTCCTCGACACCAAGGTGCTTGCGGACTGGAACGGTATGATGATAGCGGCTCTGGCAAGAGCCTCATGGGTACTGGACAGGCCGGATTTCCTTGACGCAGCGGTCGATGCCATGTCATTCCTAAGGGAAAACATGCTGCTGGAAAACGGAGCGGTCCTTCACAGCTGGATATCCGGTTCAGCTTCAAGTACCGGCTTTCTCGACGATCAGGCTTTCCTGACCTGGGCGTGCATCGAACTGCACTCAGCGACGCTGGATACCTTGTACCTGGGCCTGGCCCTGGAGCTGCAGTCGGCGCAGGACCGTCTTTACCGTGACCCCGGGACCGGGGTCTACCGTTTCTCGAATGCTTCCGATGATGCAGTGGATCTGCCCGAAACCGTGGAATCCTATGACGGTGCCGTCCCCTCGGGGAATTCCGTCACACTGTCCAACCTTTATCGCCTGTGGGGCATCACCGGCGACAACTCCCTGAGGAGAAGGGCTGACTCCCT
>CAZXEF010000115.1:0-8732 GCA_964639605.1 uncultured bacterium
GGGTAAGGTCTATACCTTCGGACCCACGTTCAGGGCCGATCCGTCGGACACGAGGTTCCATACGGCGGAGTTCTGGATGATAGAGCCTGAGATGGCGTTCTTCGATCTCGACGACGACATCGCCCTTATAGAGAGTTTCGTGAAGTATACGGCTTCCTATCTCAGGGATAGGTGCGGAGAGGACATAGGTTTCTTCAGCCGCTTCTACGAGAAAGAACTTGAGGAACGCTACCGGATGCTGATCGAGGACGATTTTGCGAGGATATCATATTCGGAGGCCATAGAGCTGATGCGAAGCAGCGACCGGGATTTCGAGATCGCGCCTGAATGGGGATGCGACATCGCAACCGAGTACGAGAGGTTCCTGGCCGACGAGCATTTCGGTTCACCGGTATTCGTAACCGATTACCCGGCTTCCATCAAGCCCTTCTACATGAGGCTCAACGACGACGGCAGGACCGTGGCCTGCACGGACCTCCTGTTTCCCCAGGTTGGCGAGATAGTGGGGGGAAGCCAGAGGGAGGAGAGGCCGGATGTCCTCGGGAGCAGGGCTCTGGAGTGCGGTATCGACATAGAGGATTACTCCTGGTACTTCGATATCAGGAAATGGGGTACTGCGCCTCACGCCGGTTTCGGCCTGGGGTTCGAGAGGCTGCTCATGTACCTCACGGGAATGGAGAACATCAGGGACGTCATCCCATTCCCCAGGTCAAAGGGCAGGATGGTGTGATCTAGCATCAAGATGAATGAATGTATGGAAACGGATGGAGTTCTGGAACAGGACGGAGCAGAATGAAAAACACGATGATAACTATTGACGGCAATGAGGCTGCGGCCAGAATAGGTCACAAACTCAGTGAAGTGGTGGCCATCTACCCCATCACTCCCTCAAGCCCCATGGGAGAACATGCCGACGCATGGTCGGCCCAGGGGAAGACCAACATCTGGGGCACCGTTCCCCTCGTGCAGGAGATGCAGAGTGAAGGAGGCGCATCGGCAGCAGTTCACGGAGCCCTGCAGACCGGCGCCCTGACCACGACTTTCACAGCCTCCCAGGGGCTTCTCCTCATGATCCCGTCGATGTACAAGATAGCGGCGGAACTGACACCGGCGGTGTTCCACGTTTCCGCACGAAGCCTAGCGTGCCAGGCCCTCTCCATCTTCGGAGACCACAGCGATACCATGGGCGTGAGACAAACAGGTTTCGCGCTCCTGGCCAGCGCGTCGGTGCAGGAGGCCATGGACCTTGCCGTGATCGCCCATGCATCGACCCTCAAGGCAAGGATACCCTTCGTCCACTTCTTCGACGGTTTCAGGACGAGCCATGAGATACAGAAGATCGCGCTGGTCCCCGACGAGGTCCTCAGGAGCATGATGGACGACGAACTGGTGATAGCCGCGCGGAACAGGGGCCTGGACCCCAACCACCCTGTGGTCCGCGGGACCAGCCAGAATCCCGATGTCTACTTCCAGGGCAGGGAGACGGTCAATCCGTACTATCTGGCCACACCGGGCATAGTCCAGGATTACATGGACAGGTTTTCAGAACTCACCGGCAGGAGCTACCACCTGTTCGATTACGTGGGCGCCCCGGACGCGGAGACCATTGTCATGCAGATGGCTTCCGGCTGCGAGACCGCCCACGAGACGGTGGAGTATCTTTCGGCAAGGGGGGAGAAGGTCGGCCTTGTAAAGGTCAGGCTCTACAGGCCGTTCCATATCGCTTCCCTCCTGGCCGCCATACCGGACTCCGTGAAGAACATAGCCGTCCTTGACAGGACCAAGGAACCGGGAGCCCCCGGAGAACCCCTGTACCTGGATGTTATCACCGCCCTGGCGGAAAACGGCAGGAGCGACATCAGTGTCATCGGTGGCAGGTACGGACTGTCCAGCAAGGAATTCTGCCCGGCCATGGTCAAGACGGTCCTTGATGAAGCGGTCAAGGGCAAACCCAAGAACCATTTCACGGTGGGGATAACCGACGATGTAACCGAGACCTCCCTGGATGTGGACTACGACTTCAAGATAGAATTCCCCAAAACGATCCAGGCCGTGTTCCTGGGGCTGGGTTCGGACGGCACGGTAGGTGCCAACAAGAACAGCATCAAGATCATCGGCGAGGAAACGGACAACTACGCCCAGGGATACTTCGTATACGACTCGAAGAAGGCCGGGGCCAGGACCGTGAGCCATCTGAGGTTCGGCCCCGAGCCCATCAAGCAGACATGCCTGATCCGCAGGGCTGATTTCGTCGGCTGCCACCAGTTCATCTTCCTGGAGAAGTACGATGTGCTGGGTTACGCCGCCGATGGAGCCACCTTCCTCCTGAACTCCCCCTACGGCAAGGACGAGGTCTGGGACATGCTGCCCAGGCAGGTCCAGGAATCGATGATAAGAAAGCAGGTGAAGTTCTACGTCATCGACGCCTACGAAGTGGCCAGGGAGACCGGCATGGGAGTGATGATCAACACTATAATGCAGACCTGCTTCTTCGCCATCTCCGGTGTGCTGCCCAGGGACGAGGCCATCGCCAGGATAAAGGATGCCATCAAGAAGACCTACAGCCGCAAGGGTGACGAGATAGTCAGGAAGAACTACAACGCAGTGGACCAGACCCTGGCGAACCTCCACCTGGTGGAGTACCCCAAGGAGGCCACCAGCGACATCCCCATGCCTCCCACCGTCCCGGAGGAGGCTCCGGAGTTCGTGAAAAGAGTGACGGCGAAGATAATAAGGATGGAAGGCGACAGCGTTCCGGTCTCCCACATGCCCGTCGACGGCAGCTGGCCGATGGGCACCACCCGGTGGGAAAAGCGCAACGTAGCGCTGGAGATACCTGTATGGGATCCTGATACATGCATACAGTGCGGTTTCTGCAGCCTGGTCTGCCCTCATGCAGCGATCAGGATGAAGGTCTACGAAGACAGGTACCTGAAGGACGCTCCCGGGACCTTCAAGCACACGGATGCGAAGGGCGGCAGCTTCAAGGACCTCAAGTTCACCGTTCAGGTCGCTCCTGAGGACTGCACCGGATGCGGCACATGTGTGCATGTCTGCCCCGCCAAGAACAAGGAGAACCCTGACAGGAAGGCCATAAACCTGGAGAACCAGATACCTCTCAGGGAGCCGGAGAGGGACAACTACAGCTTCTTCCTCGGCATCCCCGACTACGACCGCACAAAAGTGAACACCGGAAACGTCAAGGAGACCCAGCTCCTCAGACCGCTCTTCGAGTACTCGGGTGCCTGCGCAGGCTGCGGTGAGACCGCCTACGTCAAGCTTCTTACACAGCTTTACGGAGACAGGGCCACCATCGCCAACGCCACAGGCTGCAGCTCCATCTACGGAGGCAACCTGCCCACCACACCATACGCAAGCAATGACGAAGGAAGAGGTCCGGCATGGAACAACAGCCTCTTCGAAGACGCTGCGGAGTTCGGGTTCGGGTTCAGGCTGACTGCGGACAAGCATACGCAGGTGGCCAGGGAGCTGCTGGAAAAGCTTTCCTCGAAGGTCGGGGACAACCTGGTAAAAGAGCTTCTTCAGGCGAAGCAGGATACCGAGAGCGACATCGCTGCCCAGCGTGAAAGGGTGGCTGCGCTTCGAAAGAAGGTATCGGATATCGACTCCGAGGATGCCAGGATGCTCGAGAGCGTAGCCGATTACCTCGTCCACAGGAGCATCTGGGTCATCGGCGGCGACGGCTGGGCCTACGACATAGGCTATGGCGGCCTTGACCATGTTCTGGCCCAGGGCAGGGACGTGAACGTCCTGGTCCTTGATACCGGCGTCTACTCCAATACAGGGGGACAGTGCTCCAAGGCAACTCCCCTGGCTGCGGTGGCCAAGTTCGCCTACTCGGGCAAGCCCCGGCCGAAGAAGGACCTGGCGATGCTGTCCATGAGCTACGGCAACATCTATGTCGCTCAGATAGCTCTGGGTGCCAACTACAACCAGGCCGTTAAAGCCTTCACCGAGGCCGAGAGCTTCAAGGGTTCCAGCATCATCATCGCCTACACTCACTGCATCGCACACGGCATCGACATGACCTGCGGCCTGGACGAGCAGAAGAATGCGGTCAACTCCGGGTTCTGGCCTCTGCTAAGGTTCGACCCGAGGAAGATTGCGGTGGACGGCAAGCCGCTGACACTGGACAGCAAGGACCCATCCATCTCCTTCAGGGACTTCGCCTACAACGAGGCCCGCTTCAAGAGCCTGGTAAAGACCATGCCGGAGCACGCCGAGGTGCTGATCAAGGAGGCGCAGGTGGAAGTGGACCGGAGATGGAAGATCTACAAGCAGATGGAGCAGATGACCTGGAAATAACCTTCCCGGGTCGGACTTGACGATCTGCGCAATTGGGACAGCCCGGTCATCGAGAAACGACCGGGCTGTTCTTCTCGAAGCCGAACAGCGGCAGTTGCCTTGAAGCCTGAAGGGCTCCTCAGTACGCCCCTTCTCTGGAGAACACAGCCTTGGGAGTGAGAAACAGAATGGCCAGGTCCATCCATATCGACCAGTTGTCTACGTAGTAGAGGTCCAGCTTGACCATCTCGTCGAAACCGAGATGACTTCTACCGGAGATCTGCCACACCCCTGTAACACCGGGAATCGTATGAAGCCGCTTGAAATCCCTGCGGTTGTACTCCTCCACCTCTTCGGGCAGAGGCGGTCGTGGACCTACGAGGCTCATTTTTCCTGACAGAACGTTGAATAGCTGCGGAAGCTCATCAATGGACCATTTTCTGATGAATCTACCAACCCTGGAGATCCTTGGATCATCCTTTATCTTGAAAAGGGGTCCTGAGGATTCGTTGCTGTCTCTCAGGAATTCCTTCTCCTTGTGGGCTCCCTTCCTCATGGATCTGAACTTGATCATTCTGAAGAGTTTATTGTCGCGACCCAACCTCATCTGTCTGTAGAAGACCGGAAAGCCGGAATCCAGCACTATGGCAACTGCAGTCACCATGAACACAGGGGCAAGGAATACCAGAATGAGGACCGTGAAGATAATGTCCGAAAGCCTTTTGAGAAGGTAACCCCATCCGGCAAGTGGAGCCGGGACTGATTCGATCAGGGTAGTGCCCCCCATGTGCGCGACCCTTGCAGTAAGGGTGACAAGTGAGAACAGGTCAGCCGTTATCTTGTAGTTAATCCCGAACTTCTCACAATGGAGGATAACTTCCGAGAGAGTGGCCTCCGATATGGACTTCTCAGCCACGACCAGTTCGTCAATGGAGAGCCGGTCTAACATCCCGATAATGTTTCCGGCGGGTAAACTTGGGTCCGCGTATTCCTTAACGACGTACGGGAGCTGAGCTCTGGTTTCCATGAAAGTGCCAAGTTGTCTCGCCTCTTCGGAATTGCCCACGATCAGAACTGAGGAAGGTGCCCCGGACCTTCGTTTGAATCTCCTGAGGATTCCGTGCCACAGTCCCAGAAAAAGGATCGAAGCGGGACAGGTGAAGACGAGGACGAACCTCGAGAATAAGAGCTGTCTCGTGATGAACGTAGTGGCGAAAGTCAACAGCACGGCCACTACCGCCGCCCTGATTATACCCGCCATCTCTTCGATCATCCCAAGACCGAATTCCTTCCTATACACACCGAACACGGCCATGAAAGCTATCTGGACGCTTCCCAGAACAAGACCGCTGAGCAGATAATGGTAGACGGACAGCCTGAAGTCGGTGCCCATGAGATCAACAAGGAGCGAGTGCCGGATCCAGAAGCCGCACATGAACACGAGTATGATGATCAACAGGTCCGAGGGGGGCATTATCCAGAGAATGCTTCTCCCCTTCTTCACCTGTCACCTCCTCCGTGTCCAATTTCTGCAGCTGTGGCAGGATATGCCAGACATAAGAGAAGCATACTTCCGAGGTGGTGTTTCTTAACCGATTCCCCGGAATTGCCTGGCCTTCTGCACAGGTCCATTATTACCGCAGATGAAACATACTATACTTTCATGTTCCAATTCCAGGTACTGCCCGTTGGCAGCTATGATCGCAGGAATGCGTCAAGTCTGACCCATGAAACTGGACACCGCCGGGTTCAGGGATCATCCTTACCGAAGGTGGCCGGGATAAGCGGTGTGATATACGGTCCCATGGGCAGGGCCGTGATCGGGGGGCTGGCCCCGGGAACTCTGCCTACGCTCTTGGTGGTTCCCTGCCCTGACCTGATAACTGGCAGGTTCAAGAGGGCTCCAGAGATAATAAAGTGAAGATCGGATGGGAGATACCTGCGTGGAAGAGATAAGGGCCCTATTGAGTCTATCCGACGCCCCGAGGGAGTACGTCTTCGACATAGACAGGAGACAGGACCCGCCCATACTGCACATTCCGGGGAACCACAGGGGACCCGACCTGTGCATCCCCGACAGACCCGAACAGGAGAAATGGCTGGACGGTCTCGACGAGTTCATGACCCCGTACTGGTACTGCCAGTGGAGATTCAGGAGCACCGAGGCGTGCGAGGACTTCCTCAGATACCTGAGAGGAATCTCAGCAGGTCCGTGAACCCGTTTCCTTCCATGAACTCCACACTCACAGAGACGGTAAAGACCCCTTCGCGGTAACCTGAGGATAAGGCACATCTTCTTATGCCCGCTTCGGTGACTCTATCGCGGAACCCCTGGTCCACGAGATCGCTTTCGCATATCGACTCCAGATCAGCGATCATGAACAGACCGCTTCGAGAGTCCAGTCCAAGCGAGTGCTCCGCCGAGTACCGGCTGAATGCCGGGCCATCCGCTATCTCTTCCAGACCAACGTTCCCGGCTATCACCATGGCTTCCCCGATCACTCCGAACTCGATGAAATCCAAACCGATTGATTCGGTGCTGGTGGTGCGGTAACAGTTCCTGCCCCCGAATTCGAAGGCGGTCATTTCGGGGTCGCTGCTGCCGGCGGCAACATGGAACACAAGGTCCAGCATCCGCGTGATGGCGTCCATGTCCCTAACGCTGAACTGGAGGAAACCTCCCTGCTTCCCGCCGGATAGCAGGACACCAGCATAGAGATCACCCCCGAAGCAGTCGAACAGCTCCTCGAAGGATGAGAACCCGAACTCCTCGAGCCCCATGCCGAACTCCCTGTCCATTCCTATGGACATGATTAGCTCCTTCAAGCAGGGCATGTTGAAACTGATCCGGACCGCCGCGTTCGTGCCTTCTGGGGCCGTGACCTCCCCGGAAGCGCCTTCCGGAGACAACACGGAGAGGTACGGAACGTTCTCGTCGGTGGAGAATACCATAGCAACCGTGATCTGGCTGCCGGATTCGGTGCATTCCAGCATGACCGACCGGAGTCCCTCCGTGTCCGGGAACCTGGAAGCATCAGCGAACATCCTGAGGACGGTATCGCCCTCCGGCCTGGCCCCTGCCATCCGGGAGTAGTCAATGTAGTCCTGAAGCGAGGAATCGAGATGGTATCCGATCTCGGGTCCGGGATCATGTTCATGGCTGAAGAACGAGACAGCAGTGTACCCTGAGGTTTGAATGAATCTCACGGCCGCCGATGCTTCCTCGGCCCTCTCCCGGATGCCGCTGACTAACTCCTCCACCGCGGCAGCGTCGTCGGATGGAAGGTAGAAGGTAACGACCTGGAAATCACCCTGACCTCTATCGAGAACAAGACCGATCTCGTCGCCCGGCCTCAGGGCCAGGGCTTCGGTCCATTCATGCCAGTCCAGAGGGTCGAAGCCGATTATATCCCCGGCTTCGGACAGACCGGCGTCATCAGTGCCTATGTAACCTTCGATCTCTCTGAGAACCTGTTCGATACCTGCGCGCTCCGGACTCATGGTTAAGTATACGTCGTGCCCCGCCGGCATTGAATCCATCAGGGATGGAGACGCAGCCGGACCTGCACAAGTCACGGATAGCGCAAGAAGGAACGCCAGGCTAGCTGTTTTCATGCG
The DNA here is from genome assembly GCA_964639605.1 of uncultured bacterium. Classification (GTDB taxonomy): domain Bacteria; phylum Fermentibacterota; class Fermentibacteria; order Fermentibacterales; family JCC-6; genus Aegiribacteria. Next base: position 7,924 of record CAZXEF010000115.1, read on the forward strand.
ACTGATCATTTTACCCCCGTCGGTTGATTGATAGTTACCACCATCAATTGCTCAAAGGACCGAGATGTGATTCTGATTTTGAATCACTGGAGCAGCGTACTACTGCCATATACTATACAATGAAGATACTATCTCTATAGAATGGACTACTTCCCAATAATATGCGAATACAAATAAGTATACTTATCTCTAATACCATGGGGAATGTAGGGTTCTATACTACTCACTGATAAGAAGTTACGGCCTTAGAAGTGGTGGAGGCGGATGGATTCGAAACCGTTGCCCCACAATCACTTAGGTCGACAAATACTATACATATCAATTATACAATCCCTACAAATCACTGCATATCAGAACCTTGGCTTCAAGAGGTTTTCGTGCGAGAATACAGATCCACAACACTTCCAATACACATGAAATACAAATCTTTGCGCATTTTGCGTGCAAATAACGTGCAAATATTTCGATCGGAAGATGTCTTGGAATAATTGTGTACCCATAGGAACGAAGCGACTCTTTTCTCATGCTGAACCCTCTGACAGAATTGACAGAACTGACAGAATCCACAGGTAAGGGTAGGAACAGTCTCAATTGAGGGCTAGATCAAAGTCACAGAAAATTCGGGACTTGATCTCCTTGCTTAACTTCTTGATAAATCATAGAAGCGATAGATGGATGAGATATCTCCCCTACACTCTCCATAGTCATAATTGCTCTGAAAATGTGCCATATATGTGCCACAGCGCATAACCCTCCAGATAGCCAAAACCCTAAGTCCTTCATTAAGAGGGCCTTAGGGTCTCTATATA
>CAZXEF010000116.1:0-4515 GCA_964639605.1 uncultured bacterium
CTTGGCGGATATCCCAGTGGGCTCCCCAAGAATGGCTCCCAGCTCGAAGGTCCCGGGACCCGGAGCCGAGACCAGTATGGACGCAATCAGCATCAGTGTCATTTGTTCCTCCATCATCTGAGCGTCAGTATCGATGACCGGTCAACATGACCGCTCAACATTAAATTCTTACATATATGTCCTGAATCGCAAGGGGCGTAGATTGATACAACACATTATATTAAAGATATATTAGTACTTAGCGTTATTGCACACCAGCATCCGGAAACGGTCCCGCGGATTCGGGTGCCCCTGTTCTGCCGACCCTGGATACTATGCTCGACGTTGAACTCTTCGATCGGGTTCCGCCGATGCATGAATCCCCTGAAACACCCGTCGAATAGGCACTGGACAATCATCTGTCCGCTATTAAGAATATGTATATTGAGTAAAAGTCGAAACTTCTGGATTAGTAAGTCAGGATACTTCAGTTCAAATACGGAAAGGAAATGAAATGGAAGAACTGCACAAGATACTCGAAAGCCTCGTGGAGGTAAGCGGGATCGACGTGGCCGTCTGCGTCGGGCGTGACGGTTTTGTGATCGATGCCGCCTCAACCGGGACCTCCGATACCGAGGCCATCGGCGCCATGGTCTCTACAGGCATGGGTTCCGCCGAGAGCGTCGGCCGTGAGCTCGGACTGGATGTGATGGACCAGGCAATGATGGAGTACAAGGGTGGTATCGTGATGATGACGGCCCTCGGCCGTGACGCTCTTCTTGCCATCGTGGCAGCCAAAGACGCCAACCTGGGAGGTATCCGCCTGCAGGTCAGAAGAAGCGTTCCGAAACTCGAAGAAGCCCTTTAAGGACCCGCCATAGGGGAAGAGTAATTTATGCAGTTACCAGGACGCGAGAAGACAGAGGCCATTAAAGACCTGCTGACCAGCATGGTGGAACGCTCGGAAGCGGTCACGGCTCTTCTGATAAGCAGGGAGGGCGTGTGCGTAAGCAAGGCCGGAAACACTGAGAGCCTGAATTCCACGGCTCTGGCTGCACTGGTGGCCGGGATGTTCGCCGCCACCAGGGAGGTCGCCAATATCGTGGGAGAGGAGCAGTTCTCCATCCTGCTTCAGCAGGGAGAAAAGCGGCACATCCATATATCTCTCATCGGAGAGAGATACATGATGGTAGTGGTCTTTGAAGATTACAAGAGGATAGGGCGTGTCAGGCATGAAGCCAGGACCATCGGTCCCGATCTGGCGAGGAATCTCGAGAGCAGGGAGAAGACCAAAAAGGAGGATGCAGGGGACATATCCGTACCGGAGTTCAGAGAATATGCCCTGAACCTGATCGACAGGATATTCGTGGTTGGTGAAGAGGACGATGCCTCATCTGGATCCGACTGAGAAACAGATCGTCTTCAAGATCGTGTACTTCGGCCCTGGAATGAGCGGTAAGACCACTAACCTGCTTTATATCCACAGGACCCTGACGGACAGGTACAAGGGCGAAATGCTGGTTCTCGACACAGAGAAGGAGAGGACATTGTTCTTTGATTTCTTTCCGGTATCGCTTGGAACGGTTCAGGGCTACTCCCTCAAGTTCCATCTCTATACGATCCCGGGACAGATCTACTACGAGGCCAGCAGGCGGATAATCCTGGAAGGAGCGGACGGAGTAGTCTTCGTGGCTGACTCCCAGGCGGACAAGCTGGACGAGAATACGCAGATGTTCAGGCTGATGATAGAGAACCTCCTGAGCCACGGGATAGATCCCGCTGTATTCCCCATTGTCCTGCAGTACAACAAGCGGGACAGCAACCCAAGGCTCAAGCTCGGTGTGATCGAAAAGGAACTGGGCATCGAGGGCATGCCGGTGACCGAGTCGATCGCCACTCACGGCAGAGGTGTGATGAAGACCCTGCAGCTGATAAGCAGGGAGATAATCAAGCGCTTTCAGGTATGCTGATAAAGAAGGGACAGATATCCATTCATGGCCATTAGCGGTACACTGAGCGATATTGGTTTCGTATCGCTGCTGCAGTTCCCCAATTCCAGCAGGAAGACAGGGCTTCTCACCGTTATATCCATTGATGGCAAGGCCGAGTTCTTCTACAGGAAGGGTGAACTGGTGCATGCCCGTTACGGTCAGAAGAAGGGCCGTGACGTCCTTGTGGACATAGTCGACTGGAGCGAGGGGCAGTTCAGCTTCGAGGCCGGTCTCGAGCCTGATGAGACAAGTATCCAGGAAGACCTTCACCACATACTGATGTGGGCCCTGAAGGAACGTGACGAGAGGAAACAGAACGGCAAGGGAGGCAGGGCCAGTGTGCTGGTGGAGATCGACGAGGAGCTGTCGGCGAAACTGGATGGGCTCCTGGGAACCGTATCCGATATCGAGTACATATGCATGATGACGCAGGAAGGCCGCCTTATGGCCAGATCAAGGGCGGATGAAGGGTTCTTGAAGATCCTTGATCCCCTGATGGGCTCGATTACGGCGTTTATTTCCGAGTATCCCGGAGGTCTTGCCGGAAAGGCGTTCTTCGAGGGTGAGAGCGTGTCGGTAGCCCTCTCGGGCATCGACCCGGAGAAGACAGTGATGATAGCAACCGGTCCGGAAATGAAGCTGGGCAGGCTTTCGATGGTGCTGGGCAGGATAACAAGGGAACTGGGTGGGGAATAGCGGATGTAGAGGATATGAAAGAGCTGGATGATCTCAAAGAATTGAACTTCGAGGAATTCCTTGAGATATGCTCCGATTCCGGTCTAGTTGACGAAGAGGTGGCCAGGGAGATCATTAACTTCGCCAAGGCCATCGGAGGGGTCGGGGCCGTTCCCAGGCTGACCGGGAAACAGCTGAGCAGCACCGATGATTTCACTGCCACCCTTGTCAGTACCTACCCTGAGGACATGTCCTTCAGCAGTTACGTCACAACTGAAGAGAATTACTATGCCACGGAAATAGCCAGGACCATAGCCCTCATCCCCAGGGTATGGAAGAGCATCACACCGATAATGCTCCACGCCCATACGGGACAGGGCAAGACCCATCTCCTGGCCGCCATTGCAAGGGCAACTCATAAACGGACGCTCATTCTCAATACTGTGGACCTTCACATAGAGTACCAGCAGTGCCTCAAAGCGGGCATCGAAAGGGAGCTCCGTGACTGGATCACATCCTTTGACCTTCTCCTGCTGGATGATATCCAGTTCTCCCAGGGCGACCTGATGTTCCAGAAGTTCATAATTTCCATAATCAACCGGATGCCCAGGGGTAAGCATGGCATCATAACCTCGTCAGATGTCCATCCTGGTGAGCTACTGGACATAGACGCCTCGTTCTACTCCCGTCTCACATCGGGACTGGTCATCAAGCTTGAGACCGTTAATCTGGAGGGCAGAAAGGAGATTCTGAGGAACCTGTTCAGTCAGACCGGTATCAAGGCGGAGGATGAGATAATCGATTTCATTGCCACCAACGTGAAGCTCAACGTCAGGCAGCTGAAAGCCGCCGGAAGGATGGTTCTGGCGCAGATGCTGGGTCCCGGCCATAACATCACCATCGACATGGTCAAGGACATACTGGGCTTCATGCAGATCCATCGGAGGGACCAGCCCAGACCCAAGGCTTCGGAGCTGAATGTGAACGAGGAGAAGGATGTCGAGTACGCTTCGGTTACCCATTCACCCTACATTGTAGTCGATATTGACGAGGAGGACAGGCGGGTGGAGACCTCCGCCGAACCCAGACCGTCAAAGGTCGAATGCGACCAGGAAGTGGCGATGGAATCTGCGGTCGCACCCGAGGCGAAAGCTGTCGAACCTGAGCCGGAGGCTGCCGCGCCTGAGCCGGACGTTGTGAAGACACCGGCTGTCTTATCTGGACCGGACGTTGTGAAGACAGCCACGGTCGCTTCCGAGGCGGAACCGGATATAATTGAAGCGCTTCCATCGGAGTCGGACGCTTCGCCTCCGGAGATAGACGATGACCATATCTTCATCGAGGAGACTTCTGCGCGATCGGAGCAGAAGACTGCAGGTACACAGAAATACAAGACCATGGTGGAGTCCGCCGACACGGTCGACAACCAGATCGAGGCTCTGAAACAGGCGGTTGCCGACAGGATCGCGCAGCTCGAGAAGAAGAATGCTGATAATAGAGAGATTGACAAGTTGAGATTCGCACTAACATTCCTGAACGAGGGCAAGCTGGAATCGGCGATGCTGGCATTGAGGCCGAATTGAGCACGCTGCATCAGGATCAGGGATAAGAGGAGGAAACATGGCGGAACAGCTGGACCGTCTGCAAGGAGTAGCCTACCTTCTGGGCGCACTCGCACATGCATCGGAGAAGAACCTCGGACAGAGCAGCCACTCCATCTGCATGCTTGCCGGGAAGAAGTTCGGCAGGGAAGCGGTAAAGGACGTGGAGCAGACCGATGATCCCGTCAAAGCTGTGGAACTGCTGAGCAAAGCGCTGGAGAAGCGCGGTATTGTCTGGGATTTCGAGCCTTTCAAGGGTGAGAAGGACG
>CAZXEF010000116.1:4525-8706 GCA_964639605.1 uncultured bacterium
ACACGTGCATTGTGAGGGTCCACCCCAGGATCCCAAGGGTGAGAAGGACGAGCTGATCGAGAAGAGGGATGGTACCGAGGTCATGAGGCTGGTTTTCAGGACCTGCATGGTCAGGAATGCCCTGTTCCGATACGCCCATGAGCAGAAGGAATCCCTCTGCTACATGGCGCACGGAGTCTTCGCGGGAGCCATGGAGAAGGTCATGCCCGCCAAGAAAGTACATCTGGAGATACTTCATGCGGGTCCTAACGCCTGCCTGAAGGAAATGATACTGGAGGATGCAGAATGAAAGCCAGGATTTCAACGGAGTGGCTGTCGGGATGTTCAGGATGCCATGTGGCGGTGGTGGACCTCCATGAAAAGCTCCTGAACCTGGTGGACGATGTGGAGTTCGTAAGGATCCCGGTCCTCATGGATGAAAAAGGTTACCCCGAGGCGGATATAGGTATAGTCGAGGGAGCGATCAGAAGTGAACACGACAGGAAGTGTCTCCTGAAGATGAGGGAAAGCTGCAAGAAGCTTGTCGCCTTCGGCACATGCGCTGTCTACGGCGGACCTTCCGGGATCGGCTGGCTCTACGGCAAGGACACCATACTCGACAAGATCTACAAGGAGACCATCACATCGCCAAAGGACCATGCGATGCCCGAGGGAGCGCCGGTGCTGGAGCAGAGCGTGACACCCATCGATGAAGTGGTGGACATAGACTTCTATATCCCAGGCTGTCCTCCCCACCCTTTCTTCATAGCCCTGGCCGTCAAGACGCTTCTTGGAGCCTCGGTTCCGGTGATGTCGACCAAGACCGTATGTTCGGCCTGTCAGAGGAAGATGGAGAAGAGGGAGGGTGTGAAGCTTCAGAAGGGTATGTCCAGCGGGACTGAGGAGGATGTCTGCCTCCTGAGCCAGGGTGTGATATGCCTGGGTTCGGTGACCCTTGACCGCTGCCAGGCCCAGTGCCCCAACAAGGGCGTCGCCTGTGCAGGATGCGCCGGCCCCTCGCTGGACATGATAATCGAACCTCATCTGGACATCAGGACCCTCATAGCGAAGAGGATGAGCCTTCTGACGGGCATAGACCAACAGGAGATAGTCGATTACATAGAAAAAGAAGCGAAGACTTTCTACTCCTACGCTCTCTCTTCACCGTGCATCTATAAGAAGCCGACGGTGGAGTTAAGGGAATGGACAGGAAAGTGAACCACCTAATTACAGGGGTTGGACTAAGAGGTTGACCATGAAAGAAAAAATTATCGTCGATCCTGTAACCAGGATAGAGGGTCACGCAAAGATAGTGCTGGATTCGAACGACGCCGGGGAGATAACCGGCGGGCATCTCCAGGTGCTCGAGATAAGGGGCTTCGAAAAACTCCTCGAGGGTATGGAACTCTTCAAGATGCCGCTGATAACAGGCCGGATCTGCGGCGTCTGCCCTGCGGCGCATCACCTGGTCTCCGTTACGTCCATCGAGAACGGCCTCGGAGTCAAGGTACCGCCCGATGCCCTACTTCTGAGGGAACTGATGTACATGGGTCACATAATCCACTCCCATTCCCTCAGTACTTTTGTGCTCACGGGACCGGACGTGCTGGTTGGGATAGGGGCGAAACCCCAGGACCGCAATGTCCTGGCGCTCCTCGCCATGGCTCCCGAGATTGTCAAGAAGGTGCTCCGGCTCAGAAGCATCGGGCAGAAGATCGTCGAGATGGTGGGAGGCAGGGGCGTGCACCCTGTGACATCGGTACCCGGTGGACAGGCGTTCAGACCCTCCAAGGACGATATCGCCAAGATCGGCCAGTGGGGCGCGGAGGCCGGTTCCCTGGTGAAGGAGCTTTCCGAGGTCCTGCTGAAGAAACTCGAGAACATCTCCGACCTGTTCGAGATCACGTCCATCCCATACCATTCCATGGCCCTGACCGACAAGGGCAAGGTGACCTTCATGCAGAACGTATGCAGGGTGGTGGATACTGCCGGCAAGGAGGAGAGGTCCTTTACAGCCGGTGAGTACGCGGACAACCTGGTAGAGCATCCCATGCAGGGTTCCTACATGAGGTCCGTAAGGCTGAAGGCCGGAGGAGAGGAGAAAAAGTACTTCGTGGGACCCCTTGCAAGGCTCAATGTCAACGAGCACTTCTCGACTCCCGAAGCCGACAGGCTCCTTGGAGAGTTCAGGAGCAGCGGCAGTCCGAGACTGTCGGCCATCGATTACCTGCAGGCAAGGCTCATAGAAATGATGTACTGCGCCGAGAGGCTTGTTGATATCTGCGGGAAAGAGCTGGGGGACGGACCCATAATCAAGGCGGTAACGCCGAAGGGCGGCCGGTTCACGGGGCTCATAGAGGCTCCCAGAGGGATACTGATCCATGATTACGAGGCGGACGATGACGGAAAGATAACGTCCGCCAACCTGATAGTGGCCACACAGAACAACTACGACGCCATCGACCATACCATCACGGCTCTGGCAAAGCATTACAAGCCGGCCGGTGACGACAATCTCCTGATGAACGGCGCCGAGTTCGCCCTGAGGTGCTTCGACCCGTGCCTCGCCTGCGCCACTCACGCCGCAGGCTGCATGCCGATCATAATGGAGCTCAGGAGGAACGGAAGGGTAATCAGGGAGATCAGAAGGGGGGCGGAAGAATGATCAAGATAACCATTGATGAGGAAGCCTGCGTCGGCTGCACCCTATGCGTTGACGAATGTCCCACCGATGTCTTCGAGTTCGACGAGGAGAAGCGGATACCCAAGGTGGTGAAGGAGAAGGAATGCTTCGGGTGTCTCAGCTGCAGCGAGATATGTCCTGCATCAGCCATCACCCATGAGGATGTGATCCGGTCCGAGGAATACTACCACGATATGGATAACATCAAGCTGGCTTCGCTGCTGGCGACGGAAGTACACCTTCCCAATACCCCGTCGGACGACAAGCACAAGAAATCAGCTCTTGATGATCTGGGGATCAGGCTCCTCTCCGTGGCCTCGGTCTTCAGGCAGACCCTTGGAGGAAGCCTTCCCGCCGTGGGGACCATGGCCGGGAGGACACTGGCCACCCAGCTACCCAGGTACCATGTTCCGGAAGACTTCAAGGAGGCTCTGAAGATGGCGGTGGAGCAGTTCTCGCCGACATGGGACCTCAAGCCTGATTACGACGGGGCATCGAAACTGGACATCAAGGTCGGTACATGCTTCATAAGGGAGCTGTGCAAGGATGAGGGCATAGAACTCGGCGGTGACCTCTGCGTACTCTTCTACAACTACATTGCCGGCTATCTTGGAAGGATGGGCGATGCAAGGCTGAAGCTGCTTCAGTCCACGCCCGGTCCCAAGGAGTGCAAGTACAATGTGGAGGTCTTTACCAAGTAATGATCCCTGATTTGAATACAGGGACCTGCTCCCTGTGCATAGTGGGAGTCGGCAATACCCTGGCGGGGGATGACGGGGCTGGAAACATAGCGGTATCGAGACTCATGGAGAAGTACGAAGGCAGGGGGGAAATACTCTTCCACAACATGGAGACGGACCCCCTGGAACTGTGGGACATTCTCCCGAAGTGCAGCCGGTTCATTTTTCTCGATGCCGTTGCCGGCAGACCGACGGGGAGGCTGGTATCCGTGGGAAAGAGAAGTGCGCGAAGAGCATACCCTCCGTCGCTGCACCACATGGACCTTCCCACGGTAGTACGGCATCTCTGTTCTCTGAGAGACCTGGACGACCTTCAGTGGAGCATATGGGGTGTGACCATAGAGATTCCCGAACGGCTCACGGAGGAACTGACCCCGGCGGTATCCCGGGCCGTTGATGACCTAGTGGAGATACTGTCGGAGCGGATAGAGTCCGGTGAACTCTCTGTGGATGCCCCCGGCTCCTTTGATAGACTGGATGAGGAACTTCACGGCCTCTGACCGCTAACGGAAGGACAGGACCGAAACTGAACGAGATCAGTACAGTAACTGAACTGAAAGGACTGCTCAATGGATCGCGATGATAATCTGTTCAAACCAGTGGACTTCCTGAAGGAGAAGAACTTCATCGATTCCTGTGAGTTCCGCAGCACGGAGGAGCAGGAAGTGATAATCGACCAGGGTTCATTCAGCAACGACCTGTACGTGATAAAGAGCGGACGTTTCGTGGTCAGTGATTCCAAGGGTGAGGAGTTCGTTCTTGCAGCCCTCGGCGTCGGC
>CAZXEF010000117.1:0-8687 GCA_964639605.1 uncultured bacterium
AAACAGCCAGGGCATGATGATAGTGCCCCATCCCGGGATCGGGTTCACCATCCAGACCGTGGTCACGCTCATCACGGGCACCATCTTCGTGATGTGGCTGGGTGAGAGGATAACCGAGCGCGGAATAGGCAACGGAATAAGCCTGATAATCTTCGCAGGCATCGTAGGAAGGCTGCCCGGGGCGTTGGTATCCATCTACCAGGATGTATTCGTGCTTCAGCAGACGGGTTTCATAACCGCCATCTTCCTTGGTGTGTTCATGTTCGCCGTAGTGGCCTTCGTGGTCATCATGACAGAGTCCCAGAGGAAGATACCGGTGACCTACGCAAAGCAGGTCAGGGGACGGAAGGTCTATGGAGGTCAGAGCACGCACATTCCCCTCCGGCTGAACACCGCCGGCGTCATACCCGTGATCTTCGCCCAGGCGTTCATGATGTTCCCCAGCAGCATAGCCATGTTCTTCCCCAATTCGGGGATAGATACATGGGTCAATGCGCACCTTGCGCCGGGAGGCGTCATCTACATAACCATCTATAGCCTTCTCATCATACTCTTCGCCTACGTCTACACCGCCATCACCTTCAATCCCCAGGACCTTGCGGAGAACATGAAGAAGTACGGCGGCTTCATCCCGGGCAGGAAACCGGGCAAAAGCACGGCGAAGTACATAGAGAAAGTCCTTGTGAGGGTGACACTTCCGGGATCGATATTCCTTGCTGCGGTGGCGGTCCTCCCCATGATCATGACCAAGTACGTCAACGTCAACTTCATGTTCGGCGGGACGAGCCTGCTCATCGTGGTGGGTGTCGGGCTTGAGACCCTTCGCCAGATAGAGACCCATCTGCTGATGAGGCATTACGACGGCTTCCTCAGCAAGGGCAAGATAAGGGGAAGAAGGTAGGATGAAGATCACCTTCTTCGGGCCCCCGGGATCGGGAAAGGGCACACAGGCCGAAAGGATATCCGAATACTACGGCCTGGAGCACATTTCCACCGGGGTGCTCCTGAGGGAGGAGATAAGAAGCGGTTCGAAGCTGGGTGTCCTGATCAGAAAGATAGTCGAGTCGGGACACCTGGTCAGTGACGACATCGTCAACCGCGAGGTTATCAAAAGGATAGAGAAGATCGAAGACTACCTGCTTGACGGTTATCCCAGGAATCTGAGCCAGGCGAAGCGGCTTGACCGATTCCTGGAGGAGACCGGGAAACCGCTCTCCGGTGCGGTCTTCATCCAGGTGCCCGAAGAAGAGGTTCTGAAAAGACTGACCGGCAGGCTTGTATGCGCCTGCACCGACGGGACCGGGCACAGCGCAGAGTCCCGTGAAGGGGATATCTGCCGAATGTGCGGGAAGCCCTTCGTCAGGAGAAGTGATGACAGCAGCGAGGTCGTCAGGAACCGGCTTCATCACTACAACGACCTCACAATGCACCTCGAGGAGTATTACCGGGGCAGGCTTCTGTCAATCGACGGTGTGGGGACCATAGAGCAGGTCTTCCAGAGGATCAGGGAAGCTCTGAGACCATGGGCATAGTAACCGGCGGCGACCTGGAGCATATGCGCGAGTCCGGAAGAATAGTACGGAAGGCCCTTGAGGAGATGAAATCCCGTATCGCTCCGGGTATGAGCACCAAGGAACTGGAGATGGTTGGCAGGAGGATCATAGAGGCCGAGGGGGCGACACCCTCCTTCCTGGGTTACAACGGTTACCCGGCGGCCGTCTGCGTGTCCATCAACAGTGAGGTGGTGCACGGGATACCGTCCCCCGGAAGGATGATAAGCGAGGGCGACCTTGTCAGCATCGATGTCGGAGCCTTCAAGAACGGTTTTCATGGGGATGCAGCTGATACTGTGATCGTCGGTCTGGCTGACCCGAGAGCCATGCTCCTCGTCAGGACAGCCTACGAGGCCAGGGACAGAGGCATTGCCGCCGCCAGGGCGGGAAGCGCAATGGGAGATGTGGGTGCTGCCATTCAGGATGCGGTGGAAGCCCAGGGGTTCAGCGTGGTCCGGGCCCTTGTGGGTCATGGCATAGGCAGGAAGCTTCACGAGCCCCCTCAGGTCCCGAACTTCGGTCGGGCCGGCAAGGGAATGAAGCTGACGGAGGGTCTGGCCATAGCAGTGGAGCCCATGGTGAACATCGGTGATTTCAGGGTGAACACCATGGATGACAACTGGACCATCGTAACCGCGGATGGAAGCCTGTCAGCCCACGCGGAGCACACAATAGTGGTATGCGGCTCAGAGCCGCTGATACTAACAGCATGAAGCTCTATATTGACGGCATGATGATAATTACCAATGATATGCGTTCTGTTGCGAATATGGAGAGGATAAATAGTGGCTAAGAATGTTCCCATGGATGGAACCGTAATTGAGACGCTGCCGAATTATCAGTGCCGTGTTGAGCTTGATGGAATGAACGGTCATGTGGCCCTGTGCTACATATCAGGTAAGATGCGCATGAACAACATACGGATCCTTGTGGGTGACAGGGTCACGGTGGAGCTGTCGCCCTACGACCTCCGCAGGGGCCGTATCACCTACAGGTACAAGTGAGGGTCGAACAATGAAGGTACGAAGCTCGGTAAAGAAGATATGTGAACACTGCAGGATAGTGCGGCGTCGCGGGAAGGTCCTTGTGATCTGCTCCCGCAACCCCAAGCACAAGCAGAGACAGGGATAGCGATAATTCAGTAAAGTACGGAGGTAATTAGTGGCAAGAATTTCAGGCGTTGATCTTCCACCCAACAAGCATGTTCTGTATGCACTGCCGTATATCTATGGAATAGGTCTGGCCTCCTCGAAGGAGATACTGGAGAGGGCTGGAATAGATAACGACGTGAAGACGGACGACCTTACGGAATCAGAGGTGGCGACACTCAGAAAGATCATCGATTCCGAGTACAAGGTCGAGGGTGCTCTCAGGGCAGAGATCAATCAGAACAAGAAGAGGCTCATGGACATTCGCTGCTATCGCGGAATAAGGCATCGAAGAGGGCTCCCGGTCCGCGGCCAGAGAACCCGAACAAACGCCCGGACCCGCAAGGGTCCCAAGTTCGGGCGTAAGAAAATCCGATAGGAGGCTGTCGTGCCAAAAGGAGCCAAGGCTAAGAGCCGAAAAAAGGTAACGAAAAAGGCCCTGAAGGTTTCGGATGTTCACGGCATCGCTCATGTGAAGTCTTCGTTCAACAACACGATGGTGACTATCACCGACAAGAACGGTAACGTGATCACCTGGGCCAGCGGCGGGACGACCGGAGTGAAGGGAACTCGAAAGGGTACCGCTTTCGCGTCCGGCCAGGCCGCGGTGCAGGCAGCCGAAAAGGCTATAGAGGCTGGTTTGAAGAAGGTGGAGATCTGGGTCAGGGGCCCGGGGTCCGGACGCGAAGCCGCGGTACGGGCTCTGCAGTCTACCAATCTCGAAGTTACGGCAATAAAGGATCAAACCAGGATACCGCACAACGGGTGTCGCCCGTCAAAGCGTCGCCGACGCGGATAAATGGGAAATGGGATCCGTAAGGGTCCCACATCATCCGGGTTGCGGCCTGGGAGGAGGATCAGATGGTATTCAAGAGTCTTTATCTTCCGGATATGATCAAGTGGGATGAGGAATCCAGAACGGATACTTACGGCAGACTGGAGATAGTGCCCCTGGAAAGAGGTTTCGGAAGGACACTGGGAAACGCTCTCAGAAGAGTCCTTCTTTCTTCGCTGGAAGGTTATGCCCCTGTATCCATAAGCATCGAGGGTGTCGATCATGAGTTCTCCACCATCCCCGGGGTAGTGGAGGATGTGCCGGAGATAGTCCTTAATGTGAAATCCCTTATCGTAAACCTTCAGGACGAGGACCGTTGCATCCTGAGACTGGATGCCTCGGAGAAGGGAAGGTTCACGGCCAAGGATCTCACAGGGGACAAGAACGTAAGGGTGATAAACAAGTCACAGATGATCGCCCGGCTGGACGATTCGGCAAAGCTCTCAATGGAGATAGTGTTCGAGAAGGGCAAGGGTTTCATACCGGCGGACGAGTGGGGTCTTCACGGCAAGGAGGACAAGGTCGGCATAATCCTGCTTGACTCATGGTTCTGCCCCGTCAGGAAGGTGAACTTCCAGGTGCAGAGCGCAAGGGTGGGTGACAGGACCGACTACGACCACCTGATAATGGACATAACGACCGACGGCAGCATAGGTCCCGAAGAGGCTATCAACGAAGCCTGCGAGATACTCATCGAGCATCTGCAGATGATCCCCGGAGGGCTGGAGCCGGCGGAGAAGCCCGACCTCGTCGAGGAGGAGAAGGAGAGCAGGGAGGACCTGATGTCCATCCCCATCGATGATACCGAGATACCCACCAGGATAGCCAACGTGCTCAAGTCCGGCGGAGTGAAGACACTGGGCGACCTGGCGGGCATGAATGCGGACGAGATACTGGGGATAAGCGGGTTTGGACCCTCTTCCCTGGACACTGTCAGAGAGGTACTGGAGAACCAGGGTCTCAAAATCAAGGATTGACGAAAGTCATTTTGGAGAGCTGATATGCGACACAGAAAGAACGTCGCCAAGCTGGGGAGAAAGCCCGACGCGAGGAAGAGGATGCTCCGCAATCTCATAACCTCGCTGGTAATGGAGGAGAGGGTAAGGACCAGCCTGGCAAGAGCGAAGGCGGCGCGGAGCGCAGCCGAGAAGATCATAACCAAGGGCAGGACGGATACCGTTCACTCGAGAAGGATCGTGGCCGGAAGCGTCTACGGCAGCGAGGCTGTCCAGAAGATCTTCAACGAACTCGGACCGAGATACGCCGACAGACCGGGTGGCTACACACGAATCCTCAAGCTGGGGCCCAGGAAGGGCGATGCCGCGGAAGAGGTCATTCTCGAGCTGGTGGATTCCCCGGTGCCCGTCTCCCAGGAAAGCAAATAGCGGCGGGAGCGGTTTGGAGAGAATAGCGGTCCTCACAAGCGGGGGCGATTCCCCCGGGATGAACGCATGTATCAGGGCCACGGTCAGGCGAGCGCTGGGCCGTGGCCTTTCCGTACTTGGCGCGATAAAGGGCTACGAAGGCCTGATCGAGGACGAATTCACAGCGATGAGCTCTTCGGACGTGAGCAACATAATTCAGAGGGGCGGCACCATTCTCCACACCGCCCGGAGTCCGCGCTTCCTTGAGGCCGAAGGCAGGGCAAAGGCTGCGGAGAACCTGAGGAATCGCTCGGTGGACGGGCTGGTGGTAATAGGGGGCGACGGGAGTTTCCGGGGGGCCAGCGACCTGTTCAATGAGCATTCCATTCCCGTGGTAGGGGTGCCGGCCACCATCGACAACGACATATGGGGCTCCGACCTCACCATCGGCTACGACACCGCCGTTAACACCGCCCTGGAAGCGATAGACAAGATAAGGGACACCGCCGCAGCCCACGACCGTCTGTTCATAATAGAGGTCATGGGGAGGTCCGCCGGCTTCATCGCCCTTGAAGTGGGCATCGGGACCGGGGCCGAGGCGGTGCTGATACCCGAGACACGAACCGACCTCCAGGCCATCTGCGACAAGATACAGGGACGGATCAGAAGGGGAAGGACCTCGAACATCCTGGTTGTGGCAGAGGGTGACGAGGCCGGGAACGCCTTCGAGATCGCGGCCAAGATACTTGACCTTTCAGGTTTGAAGAGCAGGGTCACCGTACTTGGACATGTCCAGCGCGGCGGCTCCCCCACGACGGCGGACAGGGTCCTGGCCTCGAAGCTTGGATGGGCCGCCGTGGAAGCGCTGATGGACGGTGCCTGGCCGTGCATGGTGGGCGAGGTGGACAATGTTGTAGTGCGCCACCCCCTGGCCGACTCCTGGACCAACCGAAAAAAGCTGGACCCCCTGCTTCTGACCCTCTCCGACAACCTCTAAATGTCCCATTCTGGTGCCGGGCCTGAAAATGGGACATTTTCCGCTACCTCTTCCTGTCCTCAGCAAGCTTGCTGAAAGACCTGTCCCAGGTTCTCTCAGCTTCCTTTGAAAACACACAGGCGGTGAACTCCCCCATCTTTCTGTGATATGCTATGCACTCCCTGCATATCCCGTGCCTGGGGCATCCGGGGTATGTGCAGGGGCAGTCCGGATTTCTGTCGGCCATCTGAGAGTCCCCCTTATCAAGGATCATTCGATCCTTTCGATATTCTCAACTGTCATATCCGTCGTATTGATACGTATCCTGAACCGGAACTCAGGAAAGGCATTCCCGTAACCTGTGGAATCCACCCAGGTGCCGAAGTCAGACACAGTCTGCCAGCCCATCATGGAGGGTATGGCATTGGGAGATGCCTCGACCTCGAAATACAGTATCCCGTCATCCAGTCCGCAATCACCGTTCAGACTGTAGCTGTAGCAGCTGTCATCCGGGAGCACGGCCCAGGCCCTGTCCCCCTGGAGGAGCACGATATCCCTGATACGGAACCCGTCCCCCGCCATGCAGGTGTAGTTGATCCATGGGAAGTCGGCGATACCCGCGGTCTGATCCAGGTCCGAGGGCCTTACGGCCTCCACCAGCATCATGTCTCCCTCTATCCACCCTGTATTGTCGTGCATTGTGAGTCCTGTGGAGTACAGGACCCCTTTCTCCAAGTCGAAGAAGCAAATGGGTCCCCGGTTCACATCGGTCCCGTCGCCGCCGGTGGCGAAATAGCGCCCTGATGGGCTGAACCCGTCCTCGATACCTATATTGAAGCAGCGATTGAAGTTCATGCCCCAGGGTCCCAGTACAAGGTCAACATATTCGCAGTCACCATGCAGTTTCATCACAATGGACTGAAAGTCTACCGAGAAGCGGACCGCCGCCCCGTCGGCCGTGAATCCGGTGGAAGAAGATCCCGGGTCCCGCTGAACACAGGAGACGGGCAGCACCGACAGGTCCATAGGGAACGGTTCAGCGGCAAAGACACTGAATTCCAAGGGATTGCCGCAGAGAGGGACTTCCCCCGGAACGCATCCGTACTGCGCCCAAGCAGCTGAAGCCAGGGCTGTCAGAATCATGAACTCCTTTGGGAGCATACTCATCGTTCCACCGCCTTTCCGGTTCTCTATTCTGGTCCATGTCCTCTGTTTCATCAAGTTTCCTGCCGGAGCACCTACTCAGAGAGTGCTCATGGGTATATTATACGAAACAAAGGAATAGTCCTTCCTGACTGGAGTGCACTATGACCAGAATCATATTCATACTGGTACTTGTATTCGTGTCCTTCACAGCTGTGCATGCGAATCCTACCCCCGGGCCCTATACGGAGATGGGGTTCTCTGTCATGCAGACCCTGGAACTCATCTCCCACAACGAATATCCAGTGTTCAAGGACAGCACCGGCACCGTGATCTTCTACGGCGGTCCCACCGGGGTCTATATCTGGTCTCCATCACAACTCAGGAGCTTCGGCCTCGGCGCCGAGTTCGGGGTGGAACTCAGAAGATACCTCCAGGAACCTTTCAACAGCGTATTCCTCAGTTTCTACGCCGGCGGGGGCAAGCTCTGGAGATTCGACGCGCAGGACATCTGGACCCTGTCTCTGGGGCTGAAGTTCGGCGTCAGGGACCGACTTATCAGGAGCTTCATCGATATTGACCTGGAACCCTACATTGCCCTGGGTGTGAAACTTGCCGGTAGCGAACCCGAAGAGGACGAGACCGATCATTATCAGTTCACCCTGTACCTCGGCACCAAGCTGGACCTTTTCTGACCCCGGCGTATTGACGGAAAACACCGGATGACCATAGAAGCAGTGGTCTTCGACCTGGACGGGACGCTTCTGGATACGCTGGAGGATATCCACTTCGTGGTTAACAGCGTATTCAGCAGTGAAGGCATTGCGGATAGGAACATGGAAGAAGTGAAGCAAGCCGTGGGCAGGGGGGTGGAGAACATGGTACGGGAACTCCTGGGGGAGGACGGGAGTCAGCCGGAACTGGTAGCGCTCCTTTCAGAGCGTATTCGCAGGGTCTACCTTGACATGGGCTCGGTTATGACACGTCCGTATCCGGGAATACCGGAAGCGCTGGAGGAGCTGATGGCCATGAGGGTTCCCATGGCGGTCCTGACCAACAAGCCCCAGGCTTCCGCAGATGACTGCGTCGAGATGTACTTCCCCGGTATCGATTTTGTGACGGTCAGAGGCGCCGCCGGGAAACATCCCCTTAAACCCTCCCATGAAGCCTCGATGCCTGTACTGGAAGCCCTTGGATTTCCGCCCGGCCGGGTGATCATGATAGGCGACAGCGATGTGGACATGGACACCGCGGTAAATGCCGGGATGGTCCCTGTGGGCGTCTCCTGGGGTTTTCGAAGCGTCCGGCTGCTTCTTGATCACGGGGCTGAAATGATCATCCAGTCCCCGTCAGAGATCCCGGGCCTTCTGATGGACCATGGTAAGGAACGCCGAGGGGATTGAACGAAGGCACACGGAAGAATTCTCCGGCAGGTTCATGACAGGTTCTCCGTCAAGCTCCATCTTCAGCCCTCCTCTTACCAGGATCACCATCTCCCTGCCTTTCCATGACGAGACCGCAGGATGATCGAGCAGGTCGAGGAGCCTTTGAGGCCCATCTTTTCTTCCTCGTCGCCGGTTTCGACTCCGGGAAAACCGCGCTCGACCAAAAAGGCGGTGAAGTGTTCGCCATCGACCTTGCCGAACAGGGTGAACAGATCGCCCCAGC
>CAZXEF010000118.1:0-8676 GCA_964639605.1 uncultured bacterium
GTGGACGGGATACTCCCGATGGAACCATCGGCATACTCCACGCGGGATAGGGACACAGAGGAACATGCACGGGACCTTTGAGGCCCGGCCGGTGCCGTCTTGGAGCTTCATAAGCGTTCTCAGCCGATCACAGGCCGTTCCAGGCATGGCCCGACCTCGAAGGAAGCCAGTCTCTCCCTCTTCCCCGCCACTTTTTCCGCAAACTCCGGGAATCTCACGGCAACAAGTCCCAGGGTATCGTCAAGAACCTGGTATAGCATCTCCTCGGATGCCGCCCCCGGGTTCTCCAGCATCCATACTATGTTCCCCCCGGTCAGCCCTTCAGCCTTCATTGACATCCTGCCCAGCTGGTATTCCACCCATCTTGGCTCCTCGGCTGAGTAGTACAGCCCGTTGATGGCCGCAGTTATGTTCAGGATCTTCTTCAACATGGAGCACATCCCGTCCTGCCAGGCAAGATAATCCCCCCGCTCAAGGCATTGATGAAGCAGGTAGCCCTTCACGTAGATGCCCATGTTCTTCCCGATGACCTTCTTCCCCAGCTCGTCAGGGTACTCCTCCAGCCTCTCCTTCCAGTAACTGAAGATCTCCCTCCCTTTGAAGGGTATGCCGGCGAGGTAACCGCCCACCATGCTCAGCAGCTCGGGCTCGTCGCAATTATCTTCAAGAAGAGGGGTCACCCACTCCTCCCACTGCGCAAGCGTGGAATGCCCGAAATCAACCTTGAGACCCTGCATATGGTAACTTTCGATATAGGTCCCCGGATGCATGCTCAAAAGAGCCGTTCTCTCCAGCCCGAAGGATCTCTCCAGGGGACAGCCCTCTATGAACTCCCCGTCCATGATGTCCCAGTATACGATGATGTCCAGATCGGAGTATTCATCCGAGATGCCCCTGGCAGCCGAACCCCCAAGGCACACCATCTTGACACCGTCATGCATCAAGTATGGATCAGAAAGCTCCCGTGCCAGCTCGATCCTCCATTCACTGGCCCTGTTCATTCCGCTCTCCTTTCCCAGTTATTCGTTGAGGTCCGCGTCTTTAATACAGTTACTATAAGGACCCGGCGCAAGCCCCTGGCAAATGCATTCAGTCTCCTGAGGAATCAGCTGCAGCCAAGCTTTGCATCAAAACGATGAATATTTCATAATTGACGTTCCTGATAGTTATGGAGCAGCATCGGAACTGGAGGAGATCATGAAGAAGACGGTGATGGTCGTGCTTATAAGCCACAGGCACGAGGCGGCATCAAAGGTGCAGGCGGTGCTCACGGGCTGGGGATGCATGATAAAGACCAGGCTTGGCATACATCAGGGAGTAGAGGAGAACTGTTCGGAGAACGGCCTCCTGTTCCTGGACCTGGTCGGCGACGAGGAGAAAATCTCGGAATTCGAACGAAAACTCAGCGTCATCAGGGGAGTCTCCGCCAGGAAGATCGACCTGGAGGTCCCTGAAGACTGACCGACCCGACCGTGTCCCTGTTCTACTCCCCTGTCTCCACCGCAAACCTAAGCAGGGCACCTGATTCGAACTCATGCACGAAGAATCCGAACTCATCTGAATACGCACCAACGCCGCCCGGGATAGGCAGGCAGTAGCTGTCCAGGTAGTTCCAGTCCCAGTCGTACCTGTCTATGAGCTTGACCGGAGCCAGGGTTGTGTCCTCTGCAAATCTTATCTGCCCGTTCAGCGTGTAATTGGCCAGTTCCACGTTCAGCATTCTCTCCGGTCCCACGAAGAGCCTGCCCATGTTCCTGAAGAACTGCCCCCCCATCTGCTCACCGTCGGTATGGAACTCCGGCTCCCGGACCTCGGTCGGATACTCCCTGGCGATATCCTCCCCCACACTTCGAGAATCCAGATGGTAGGGATAGAGATGGTAGGTGTCCCATCTTGATACCAGAAGTACCGAATCGGGAGTCATAAGGGAATTGAATGAGTTCTGCATGCGGAAACTTACGTTGCCCGGCTGCCTGAACCACCGGGTCTCCCCGAAGGACAGCAGCTTCTCCCCCGACACCGTGAAGACATGGACGTCGCCTCCCGGCTCCAGTTCGGACATCACTGCGAAGGAGGAGTCATCAATGAACACGATATCGGTTGGATTGCTTACGGTGATGATCTCCATGAGCTGTCCCGATCTGTCCATTATCTCCACCTTGTCCAGCATGCCGTCGGCTGCCAGGACGTATCCGCCATTCACGGCTATGTTGTAGAGGGCGTTGAAGTGGCCGGGGCCCTCCCCCTGTTCACCTGCAGTCCAGATGACCGAGCCGTCAACTCCCATGCACACTACTCTGCAGCCTGACGCATCTGCTATGAAGATGGAGTCCCCTGAAACCTCTACGTCCCAGATGGAGAAGAAGGGCGGGTTCAATGCATCCTCCCCGCCGTAGCTCTGTACAAAGGAGAACGAGACCTCATGGTCCGGATCCCCTTCCCAGAGCCCCACGTCCGATGCCTCCGCCCAGTCGATCCACTTTGCCATGGTGTCCGGATCGCAGGAATACGGTGTTTCCGGATTCCCCACCGTGTCCTCCTCACTCTGTGCGGGTGGTTCTCCACACGCGATCAGCAGCACGGCCGCAACGATCAGATATTTCATTGCCGGTCCTCCCCTCCCTGGGTCAACATATCGCTCAGTGCCGCCCCGGGATGGTGGTACCTGGTCTGCCGCTCCGTCTTCTTCCCGAACTGGACGGCTTCCTCCGGGCACCAGTGGAAGCAGGCAAAGCACTGCTCGCAGTGATCCCCCCAGACGGGTCTGCCATCTTCGCCCGGATGTATGTTGCTTACCGGGCACACCTTCACACAAATGCCGCAGGAGGTGCATTTACTGTCACTCAGGAACTTGACCGCCTGCTTCGAGACATTCCTGCTGAAAAGCGGGTACACGAGTCTTCCCATTATTGAGAAGAACATGCTCTTCCTGCCTGAGCTTCCGCGGTAGTTTTCCCGTATCCTGCTGACGATACCGTCTATCTCTTCCTCGGCAGTTTCAAGGACCGAGGCCTGCTTCTCTTCCCCCGGGGCTCCGCCCATGGGGGGATAGTTCTCCACCATCCTTAAAGTCATGGCGGCATCCAGCTGGATGCCTCTCTTCGCCAGCCTGCGCCTGGTTATGGACATTGCGGAACCTGGAGAACCCCCGCAGGTTGCAACGGCGAATACATACTCCGGGGACCCTGACGGCAGACTCTCTATGAACCTGCATACCAGAACAGGCGGGCCCCAGGCGTAGACCGGGAACACCAGGCCCATACGCTCCGGCAGCTCCGTGACCTTCCCCACCGCCTGCGAGACTGGGACAAGTTCGACGCCTTCCAGTCCTTCTTTCAGCTTCTTGGCTACATGCAGCGAATTCCCGGTTCCGGAGAACCAGAAGACCTTTGTGCCCATATTCCCTCCTTCAGGGTTTTCATTTCCGAGTTGATAACATACAAAATCATCGCCTACGCCACTTCGCCGGAATGTGGTGCCCCAAGCTCTACCACCTATCCGCGGTTCGGCGTTACCAGGCACGATACAGCTCATCCGTGGAAAGTCCGGGGACAAGTATTTCTACTTGAACTCTTACATGGAGGTCTTCTCGCTGAACCTGTGATCCGATGGACGGGGCAGTTGAATGGTATTACTCAGAATCCCAGCCCGGCTCCCAGACACAGCCAGAAATCCCTTTTGGAATGGTACCTGAGCTGAGTGGTGATATTGGCGAAAGGCACTGGATTCAGTGTGATACCTCCGATGACCATCAACCCCCCCTCCACATCCTGCTCTTGAACCGTGTAAGGTATCGAACCGTAGACTGTGTAACTGTCCGTATGGACACGCTTGGTGTATCCGAATCCTAACGACAGCTCAGCGATTCCCATGCCGGTATTGAGAACGATACATGCATTCTTGTGATCACCGGTGATTCGTTCTTCTCCGGTGGGGTTATATTGCTCGAAGATCGGAACGCGATCCAGTCTGGCTATGCCGATGCAGAAATCCAGCGAAAGGGAATCATTGAACTGATAGGTTAGATAAGGTTCGACGAGGGTGTTTGCGTCAAGAATACCACGGGTTTCGGAGACCGGCAGACGCTGAAATAATCGGAACCCTCCACCCCAGTTTCCGGCAGTAGCCGTGGTCCACATGACCATAATCGCAGGCAGGATTACTGAAATCAACCTCATAATTTCTCCTTTAACACAATTACTCAAAAAAAAACAATACTGTAAACCTGAAGCTTTGACAAATCGAACTCGTTAGACTCCTCTTCTATTCCAGAGAATCCCTTCAACGGCAGCAGAAAACATCAGTGATGCCTGCTGACCGGCTTCGCACGTTCAGCGGTCCATACTTATTGAAAGGGTTTTGACACAAGTCGAATTACTTCGCATAGTAATCAGCGTAATCATCAGATCCTGGTCAGGCGGTGCAGTGCCAGGTGCTTCCCTTCCTTTGGTCGATTGTCAGTCATGTATCAGGACCTTAGCAGGGCACTGTAGGAGTCTATTTGAAACACGAACAATCAAATACTGAAATGAATAATCTCAGGAAGGCTTTCGAGGTCGAAAAAGCCCACCTGGAATACCTGTTCGAAGGTCTCCAGGAAGCCATCGTCCTTGTCGATAACCAGGGGATGATCCAGAAGTGCAACAGGGCGTTCGAGACCCTCTTCGGTTACTCGGCGGAAGAGGTCCTGGGAAGGAACCTCGACGATCTGGTCGCTCCCGGAGAATTCAACGATGAGGCCAGGTCCATCACCACTTCGGTGCTGTCGGGTAGCAGTAAGCTGCTGGAGACCGTGAGACGAATGAAAGACGGGACACTCATAGATGTCTCCATACTGGCGGCCCCTGTGACGGTGGAAGATTCGATTGTAGGGCATTACGCGATATACAGGGACATCTCAGAGAGTAAACGTGCCGATCACCTCCTTAATCAGGAGAAGGCTTACCTGGAACATCTGTTTGAGGGACTCCAGGAGGCTATTGTCCTTGTGGACAATGAAGGTGTCATCAGAAGGGCCAATAAGGAGTTTGAAACGCTTTTCGGCCATTCTGTGGGAGATGCATTGGGAAGGAACATCGACGATCTTATCGCACCCGGAGAACTGCACAAAGAGGCCAGGTTGATAACCGACTCGGTGATTTCGGGTGGCAAGCAACTGGTAGAGACCGTGAGGAAAAGAAAGGATGGAAGTCATATAGACGTATCCGTCCTTGCATCCCCTATTTCTGTGGATGGCTCCCAGGAGGGCTACTACGGAATATACAGGGATATCTCCGAGAGCAAGAGAGCCGCTGAGAGGCTTGCCATGTCCCGTTGGAGGATCGAAATGCTCCACAGTACTGCCAGGAAACTGGACAGCTGCGTCTCGGAAAAGGAGGTTTATCACATCACACTTACTGCGGCAAGTGAAATACTTGATTTCAATTTGTCATCGATCTCCACTGTCAGGAAGGACGGACTGGTCCCCTCCACCTTCTCCTCACCGGCCGTGGCCGGGATGCTGAAGTCCCACCGCTTCACACCGGGCAAGGACCTTGCAGGGAAGTCATTCATGGAAAGGAGAACCCTGCTCTCCGCCCAGTTGCCGGAGGAGCACTTCATGGTCTTCGAGGCCGACGGAAACGAGTCTTCTCTTCTGATCGCGTCACCCATAGGCGAATACGGTGTATTCACAGGCTTCGGCACCGAAGATGACCTCATCGATGACGAGCAGGTCACTCTCCTCGAACTGCTCCTCAGCTACTCTTCCGAGGCTGTGAAGAGGATACGCCTTCTGGAGGAGTTGAGGAACCAGGCTATTCATGACCCCCTCACCGGTCTTTTCAACAGGAACTTCTTCAAGCATGTGATCCAGAAGGAGACCGAGAGGTCCATCAGGTACCATCATTCCATCGGGATAGTCATGGTTGACATAAACCGTTTCAAGGATGTCAACGACAGGTACGGTCATCAGAGGGGCGACGAGGTCCTGAAACAGGTGGCTACTTCCCTCAACAGGGCATTGAGAAAAAGTGATGCGATAATCCGTTACGGAGGTGACGAGTTCCTCATCATCCTCCCCGAATCCAAAGGTGATATTCAGGTCGTGATTCAAAGGCTCAGGGAAGTCGTATCCGGCATAAAGATCGGCGATTCCTATGATGATTTCTCCATCACCCTCTCCATCGGCGCCGTCCTCTGGAAGCCTGGCGACGGTATCTCCATCGACAGCGCCCTGTCTGAAGCTGATGCACTGATGTACGTCGACAAGAAGTCCCAGCACTGAAAGAAGGACTTCTCAGATAATGATTCGATCCATCTCTTCCTCTGCCTCCCAGGCAGAGGACCCGGTGACACCTGGGAACACGTACACCATGCCACCGTAGTCGCTTTCCAGGATATCGAGAATACCGTCACCGTTCCAGTCCGCCATTGAGGGAGAACCGTAGTACTCGTCACATATGGGACCGTTCTGGTCCTACAGGCAGAAGGGTTCCCCGTACTCCGGTATTTTCGCAGTCGAGAGGAGGGGAAAACCCGTGATCAATAGTATTGCAATGAACCGCATAACCCTTCCGCTTTCCGTGATACGATGTCTCTCATAACCGCTGGCCGCTCTTCTCGAACAGCTCCAGGACTTCCTTCTGCCCCTCCGTCTCCACGGCGTGCGGGTTCTCCTCTCGTAGCATCCCTATGGCTTCCTCAGCCGACAGATCACCCCTTCTCATGAGCCATGCCGCCCCGAAGGTGCCCGTCCTTCCACATCCACCCCGGCAGTGGACCAGAACGGTTCCCTCTGAGCGTTCCACCATCTCGACGAAGTGGAACAGGTCAGATACTGAAGGAGCGGTGAAGTCCCTGACCGGTATGCTGTACCAGGTCACTCCCGGTATCTCCGGGTCATAGTTCAATCCCTGCTCTGCAGGATGCAGCAGCGAGACCACCGCGGAAAGTCCTTCGATCTCCAGCTCATCCTGTTTCGGGTTGTGTGAACCCATCAACCTGGGCCTGTCTATCCACCATTTCATTTACAGACCCTTTCATCTTGACTTTGAAGGCCATCTTTGCCAAGCAATACGCTTTATGAACGATATCTATTCAGAATCATGATTCACTGCTTCCAATGGCTTGCACCTTCAGAACCTGATCACACTGAGATCCCCCACGTCCGTCACTACTGAACGAGGGGTATTCTCGTAATCGCAGACCATGTAAAGATCATGCACCTGATCTTCTGGTGAGTACCCTATGTAGAAGAGGACGTCGCCTATCCACTCATGATGGAAGTTGAAGAGCATCATATCGGGAAGTACAGCTGTCTGATTCGTACCGTCAATGTTTACTATCAGAAGAGGCCCGTGAGCAAGGTCACCAAAATCGGTCACAACGGAGAAGATCACCTTGTTCCCCGAAGGCGATACGCTATAGCTGGGAGGGTATTCCAGGTACCACTCATCAAACCTGTGTATGCCTCCCGTCCTTGTAAGCTGATATGTCTTGCCGTCGCTACTTGTGCAGAAAAGCTCACTGATACCCCCTACCAGCCCATCAGAGATCAGGAAATCCGGTTGCTCGGTTTCTTCTGAGCATTGGATTTCCGATAACGAAATATCACTCTTTATCGAAGAGAGGTCTAAAACGGCATTGTCCGTGAAGTAATACCTATCCCACGAAAATTCGCATTCCACAGACAGTTCCTTGCCCTGAACCTCCATCCCTGCCCTTTCGCCGTAAGTCTCAGTTACAAAATAGCTTATATCACCGGTTTTGTTGGGAATGCTCCCGATGATGCCGGTTCGGGAGATATCCAGAAGTGACAGCGCGAAAACATCCATGTCCAGTTCTGCGTTCAGTACTGAATAGTAGATCAGACCCGGCTCTTCAGGGTCACAGACGAAGTTGAATACATCTCCTCTGCCGGTGATGTTGACCGCTGTCGTATCATCGACGATCAGCCACAGATCATCATGGTGTTCAAACACTATCATGTCGTCTGGTGAAACGATCCACCCATCTCCCAGATTGACAGCAAGACGCTCAGCATGAT
This sequence comes from uncultured bacterium, assembly GCA_964639605.1. GTDB lineage: Bacteria > Fermentibacterota > Fermentibacteria > Fermentibacterales > JCC-6 > Aegiribacteria. The sequence continues at coordinate 8,027 of CAZXEF010000118.1, forward strand.
CGGGGACAAGTATGCTTACTGCTGCCCTGGGCATGTCCTCACCGTCCAGTGCTGATGCGCATGCAGCGAGAAACAAGGTATAGAGAACCAGAAGAATGCGAGATGATCCTGTACTGGAACGTCTCCTAGCCTCAGTAGTAGTCATTCGGACCTAACCTCCATGGAACTTTTAATGGGATACCTCCAAGGATGGACATTCGAAGCCGCACGCCACAACGGTATGATGCACGTCTGTATCGCTCAATGCAACCCGGATTGTAAGAGCGGCCCCTGCCCCCGCTGAACATGGAACGCTCCAGGATTCTATACACCACATCCTGCCAATACCAGCTCCATCCTGTCTGAGAAGACCAGATCCAATTTCATAGTCCCCGGATCTCTGGGGCTCCATCCAGAGTGTTTTTGCCGATTCCCTGAAACACTCATCATCCAGCTTTATTTCAATGATCCTTCCATGCCGATTCCGCGGATGGCTTGTCAGCACTGCCTTATTGTGGAAGCAACCTGAGTCATCAGGATCTGGGTTCAGTTACTCTGAATTCAGGTTGACACACTTTGATCTAAGATCAAGTCCCGAATTTTCTGTGACTTTAATCTAGCCCTCAACTGAGACTTTTCCAACTTCTTCCATTTCCAGCTCTTCTTCCCAT
>CAZXEF010000119.1:0-8641 GCA_964639605.1 uncultured bacterium
CGATCAGCTCGGTGGCGTACTTCATGGCGGACGCTGCGTCATTCATCTCGATGAAGGCATGGGCCAGGTTGCCCAGGGCCGCACATCGGGCTCTGATATTACCCGTCTTCTCGGAGAGACCCGCGCACCTGCGGAAGCAGTCCGCCGCCTTTCCGGTCTCACCCCTCCTCAGGTGGATGATGCCCATCTTGCTGGTGGCCGTGTTCAGTGCCGCCCAGTTCCCCGTCTCCTCTGCTGCTTCCCTCAGCTTCTCATGAACCTCCTCCGCCGCGTCGTAATCCCTCCTGTATATGTAAATCCTCATGAGGTTGTCGTAGCCGGCTATTATGCTGCGGGTCAGGCCGGACTTCCCGGCCAGCTCCACCTGCTCCAGGGTACAGGCTTCCATCCTCTCATGGTCCCCCACCTGCCTGAATGCTATGGCGGCCCAGTACAGGGCGGCACAGAGTAATCTCGCATTGCCTGTCTCACGGGCCAGCGACACCGACCTCTCCGTTATCTCCAGGGCTTCCTCTATCCTGCCGGCGGACATGGTGATCATTCCCAGCTGCCTCTCCGCCTTGGCCTGGTTCTCGAGGTCGCCTGAGGAAGAAAAAGCACCCAGTGATCTCAGAACCATTTCCTCGGCCTGCTGCAGTTCCCCCGCGGAACCCAGACACTCCCCCAGTTTCAGCTCCACCAGAGGCTTCAGGTCATGCCCTGCCCCGGCAGCATCTGAACCGATCCTGTCAAGCGTCCCAGAAAGGAGTGCAATGCCCTCCCTCAGGAGCCCGCTGTTCTTGTAGACATCGTAGAGGTCAAGTTCCATGGCTGTCCTTCGAGGTTCTTCCAGCAGAGGGATCAGCCTTCTGTACAGCCTTGCCGCAGATGCGTTCTGGAATTCCCCGGCATACCCGTCCGCGGCTATTGCCAGAAACCGGACACCCTCATCCTCATCCCCCCCGAGAAGATAGTGGTTTGCCATCCTCTCCAGTCTTGAAGGGGACACAACGGTTTCGGACTCTTCCCTGAGGGCGGCTGCTGCCATGAGATGAAGCACTGTCAGTTCATCGACGGGGACCATCTCCGCAGTCCATTCCCTCAGAAGGAGATGATCGAAGCTTCCCTCATCGCCATCCAGATGCAGTATGCCCTTCAAATGGTCTCCCCCGGAGCCTTTGCTCCAAACCTCCGGCGACACCATGCTGTGCAGCTGGGAAAGGGGAAACACCGGTCCGAGTATCGAGGCGGCGGCAGCGATCTTCATGGATGAGGGAGGAAGAAGGTCAAGGCGTGAGCTGAATATCTCCCTGATGGAGGATGGCAGATCTTCCTGCGGAACGGCAAGTAACGCGATCCCGTCTTCCGTCCTGAGTGAACCGGTCCCGATGAGGAAATCCACCGCCTGCTGAAGGAACAGCGGAATACCGCCGGCCGTCCTCCAAAGGTAATCGACGAGCCCTTCATCCACAGGCGCGATGCCCATCCCCGCCAGGAATTCCGGGATACTGTCGCCCGGTAGTCCTTCGAGCTCAAGGATCAGTGATTCGAGGAGTGGAGGGTCTCCGGGAATATCCGGAGGGATGCCGTCCCCGTCCTGTCTGCCGGTGAGAATGAAGAGCCTGGAGGGAGCCGTTCCCCCTTCGATGACCTTGGCAGCCACCGACAGCTCGTCCGCCGTGAACCACTGCAGGTCCTCCATGACCACCGCAAGAGGTGAACCGGATGCCAGAAGGTCGAAGAACCCGGCAAGGGACTCGGCCGTCCTCTCCCATCGCTGCTCCGGTTCCAGCCTCATCACACCGGGGTCCACGGAGAGACCTGCCAGGTTCTCGAGAAAGGGACGAAAACCCTCCATCTCCCGACGACCCGCCGCCGGCACCATCATGAAGGCTTCCCAGGCGCCTTCGAACGCGCTTCGGTTCCATTCCTGGTCCATCCGGGGACTGAGACCGAACCATTCCTCGAGAAAAGTCCCGAAGACGGAGCAGCCTGGAGAGGGGTCTCCTCTGAGAAAGAGGAAACGGCGGCACGGTATGGATCTCTCGATCTCCATTGCGAGCCTGGTCTTGCCCATCCCTTGCGGGGCCCAGATCCGGATTATCCCGCTGACACCCTCCATTTCCAGCCTGTCTGCGAAGCGGATGGCGGCCGAGAGCTGGTGCTCCCTGCCCACGAGGACACCCCTGAGGTCGGATCGGGGGGTCACGGTCGATCTTCCAGCCAGGCAGGAATGGAACCGATGGAAACTATGGAGATCAGTTTCCTTCTTGATGTTATTCCCGAAAGGAGCTTGATACACGAGCGGGACGTTCCGAACTCGGCGGCAAGGTACCTTACCAGTTCATCGTTGGCCTTGCCGTCGGCGGGAGGAGCCTTGAGGGATATCCTGACGGTACCGTCGGCCATCAGTCCCCTGAACCCCGTTCTTCCTGATCTTGGTATGACCTTCACCCACAGGTGAAGAGTGCCGCCTTCCTCAGTCATGTTCAAGCTCCGGACCGGACCCTGGGTCAGTCTTCCTCCAGCGGCCTCGCCTCGTCTATCAGCATGATGGGGATCCCATCCCTGACATCGTACACCAGCCTGCAGGAATTACAGATGAGAACCTCCTCCGGGTCGGTCCTGTACTCGAGGTCTCCCTTGCACTTGGGGCACGCGAGTATCTCCAGCAGCCTTTCGTCAAGCATTTTCCACGCTCCTATATAACGAAAACCCCGTTCTCTATTATCCTGTCTTCAGAACCGTCCACCCGGACACCGAAGACCGAAACCTCCCTTGAACCGATCATGAAATCGGTGTGTACCAAAGACGAGTTGCACCCGGTGGCGCGAAGCTCGTCCGGGGACATTTCGGTGCCTCCCTCTACGCAATCCGCGTAGCCGTTGCCCAGGGCAATGTGGCATGCAGCGTTCTCATCGAACAGGATGTTGTAGAATATCCTGCCGCTCCTGAACACCGGTGAGCCGACATCCACCAGTGCCACTTCGCCCAGAGCCCTGGCCCCTTCGTCGAAATCAAGGTACTGTTCCAGTATCCCTGCGTTGGTCCCGGCGCCGAAATCCACCACTGCTCCATCCTCGAACCGGAACCATGCTCCATCCACCTGTGCACCCATGATCTCCACAGGGCGCGTCGTCCTGACGGTCCCGCGTGTCCTGGAGCGGTGAGGCGTGCTGAATATCTCCTCTGTGGGGATGTTGGGGAAGAAATCCACACCGGCCTGGTTGGTGCATCTCCCCCCTGCGAATACCCTGTCCGGGGCCATTCCAATGAACAGGTCCGTTCCAGGGCCGGTGAAATGGATCATGTCGTACCGTACCCGGTTCATGTAGGCGGTCCTGCGCTTCAGCTCACGGTCGTGCTCCAGCCATGCTTCCGCAGTATCTTCCCTGTCCAGCCTGAGTATGGGGACGAGTACGTCCCATATGCGCGTCTGCCAGTCATCTTCGTCTCCAAGGACCTTGCCGGCCCACTCACGGGTGGGATGAAGGCAAACGTTCCATGCGATCCTGTTGGCGGATATTCCTTCCAGGAAGCCCCTCATGGATGCGGACACTGCCCTGCCGGCAATACCCATACGCTTAGGATCAGCCCCCTCCATCAGGTCAGGGTGCTCGGGCCCTCTCAGGGAAATGCTGCACCATCCATCATCCAGGTAGGACCTGTACATTTCAGCTATATGCGAAGGTACGAATTCCAGGTAAACGTCCATGCTTGTACTGTCCAGACGTAACCTGTTCAGCAGAGGGTCGGAATAATCGATGGAAACCATTCCGGCACCCCTTTCGTAGGCGGCCCGGGCAAGCATCAGGGCGAACTCCCTCTGGGCATGTTCCGTCCTGATCAGAAGCGGCTGGCCCTCCTGAAGGTTCACGCCGGTGCCGACGATTATTTCGGCGTATCTTCTCCTCAGCGCATCAAGGTCCATGAATAAGCTCTCCGTTCAAACAATGGTTCAGAACAGCCCGAGGAAATCCACGCCGAGAGCGCGGTAGCTCTCGCCGCCGGTCTCGAAGAGGTCAATGAACTGCAGGGAGATCCTTACCTGCCCGAAGCTCTCCCAGTAGACCTCACCGCTAAGGAAACCGCCGTTATTGTCGAAGCGCACCGAATCAGCCTCGTCCGTGGCGAAATCGTACTCCAACACAAGCCCGAAACCTCCCGGAAGCGACTTGTCCATGCCGGTCCAGACCCCGGCGTGGACCAGTTGTCTGACGTCGGCGCTCAGACCGAAATGGAACGCCAGGTCACCTCCTATGGAAAGAAAGTTCTTGCTCATGACAAGGTACAGGTCCCTTTCCTTCCTGCTGTAGGTCGCTCCGGAGCGAAGCGGCTCGGGCTCGTTGTCGTACCCGACCAGCACTCCCGGGAACGATTCGGTCTCATCGATAACGCGGAACCTGGCTTTCAGGTATAGATGATCGAACCAGCTCGGGCTGTCCAGACCGATAACGTTCCAGCCGCCGTATCCGAGCCCCGCTGCGAACCTCGAAAAGAGCCCTGCTGTCAGGGAGAACCTGAGGCCGTCGTTTGGAAAGGTGTTCATGGAGAAGTGGTACGTACCCGGTGCTACGATACCGGCTGTGGGCTCCCTTACCAGCCTCATAAGTTCCCCGGAGTGTCCGGATCCCGCAAGACCCAGAAGGATCGCGGCGGTGAGGAGATAGCCCGTGAGCTTCATAATCTTGGACCCCTTCCTCTTGACAGAACCACTGATTCACGGCCGAGGAGCTTCCTCAGCCTTTCCAGAAGTTCTCTGTCGGGATTTACCTTAATGGACCTGGACAAGCCTCTGACCCTCCAGCCCGATCTGTGCTTTATATCAATACAAACCTCGCCGCTGCCGCTGCTTTCACGCATGCAGTCAGCGGCCTTTATCAGCGATCCCATGTCCGGATCGCTGCCGTTGACCCTGATGGTTATCCCCGCCTTGAGGCGCGAGCGTATGTCGCTCAGAGGATATATGCTCCTTGCGCTGAACCTGCTGTCCCCGCGCCTTCTTGAAACCTCACCGTCCATCAGTACCAGCCTTCCGGGCTCAAGAAGGTCCCCGTACTTCTCGAGGGTGTCATTGAATACCACTATCTCGCCGCTGCCCGTCCTTCCCTCTACGAGAACGAAGGCCATGTCCCCCCTTTTTGTGGGTATTATCTTCTTCTCCACCACCATTCCCGCTGTGGTGACTATAGCCTTTTGACTCAGATGAGCACTCTCCACCGGGTCCGTAGAGAAGCTTTCTATCTCGTCGGCGAACATCTCAAGAGGATGTCCTGTCATATAGAAACCAAGAAGTGACTTCTCGAGGGACCACTTCTCCTCCATTGAGAATTCCTCCCTCTCTTCAATAGAGGGCTCGCCCTCGGCAGCAGCGGCCTCACCACCTCCCCCTTTACCGAACAGCGACATCTGTCCTGCTTCAATGTGCCTTCGTGCCGCCGCGCTGTAGTTCATTGCCTGTTCCACGGAGCCCAGCAGACTGGCTCTGTTAACGCCGAAGCAGTCCATGGCCCCAGCCCCTATCAGAGACTCGATGGTCTTCCTGTTAACAGCTCCGTTCCCGAGCCTGGTGCAGAAATCGAAGAAATTGGCGTAATCACCGTTCTTGAGCCTTTCCTCCACGATAGAGACCGAGGGTCCGTCGCCCACGTTCTTGATGGCGGACAGGGCGTATATTATCGCTCCGTCACCGTCCACGTCAAAAACGACGCTGCTCATGTTAACTGAAGGGGTGTTAACGATGACGCCGATCCTCTGGCATTCTTCTATCACCTTGGTGATCCTGTCTATCTTACCGATCTCACTGGTGAGGCAGGCAGCCAGGAATTCAGCGGGATAGTGTACTTTGAGCCATGCAGTCCAGTAGGCCAGGGCTGCGTAGCACACGGCATGGGACTTGTTGAACCCGTAACCCGCGAACTTCTCTATGAGATCGAAGACGCTCTTCGCCGTCTTCTTGTTAACGCCCCTCTGTACGGCCCCGGAGATGAACTTGTCCCGCATCTGCGCCATAACCTCGGGGTTCTTCCTCGACATGGCCCATCTGAGAGTGTCCGCTTCCGCCATGGACATGCCGGCCAGGAGGTTGGCTATCCTCATCACCTGTTCCTGGTAGATGATGACCCCGTATGTGGACGCAAGAACTTCCTCCAGATCGGGGTGGATGTAGCTCACCCTGAAATTTGGATCGCCGGACAGGACCCCCTGCTTGTTCTGACCGTAGAGGTCTATCATGTCCATGGACCCCGGCCGGAAGATCGCCACCGCCGCTATTATGTCGTCGAAAGCGGTTACGTCTATCTTTCGAAGGGCATCCCTCATGCCCGAGCTCTCCAGCTGGAAGACTCCCGCGGTCTCCCCCCTGCCGATGAGTTCCAGGGTCTCCCTGTCATCGAAGGGCAGCCGGGTCACCTCAAGGTCGGGGGAACGCCTTCTGGCCATTTCCTGTGCCCTGTGAATAATGGTTACGTTCCGGAGACCGAGGAGATCGAGCTTGAGAAGTCCTATCTTCTCAGCGCTCTTCTTCTCGTACTGGGTCGTGATGCCCTCCTTGGCGGAGTAGAGCGGCACATAGTCTCGAAGGTTGCCCGGTGCGATTATCACTCCAGCGGCATGCACCCCTGAGTGACGGGCAAGGTTCTCAAGCGTATAGCCGTAATCGAAAAGCCTGGCGATGTCCTCCTCTTCCCTTACCCTGCGGGACAGCTCCGGCACGCTCTTCACCACCTCCGGAAGGGGGGCGTCCGGATCGGAGGCTGAGGCCACAAGTCTGGCCAGCTCGTCGCCCTCGGATACACTGAGCCCCATGACCCTCGCCACATCCCTGACTACCGACCTGTTTCGTATCCTGCTGAAAGTTATCAGCTGGCAGACGTTCTCACGCCCGTACATGTCTATGATATGCTCTATTATCTCACCCCGCCTCTCGCAGCAGACATCAAGGTCGATGTCAGGCATCTCCCTCCTGGCGGGATTGAGGAAACGTTCGAAGCTGAGGTCGTAGTCCAGCGGGTTGATATCGGTGATGTACACCGCGTAGGAAACCAGGCTCCCGGCCGCCGAACCTCTTCCGGGACCGACAGGTATGTTTCTCGACCTGGCCCACCGCATTATTTCCGAGACTATGAGGAAGTAGCCGGGGAAGCCCATGTCATCAATGATCTTCAGCTCATGGTCCAGCCGCTGTGATTCCTGACTGTCGGGCTCCCTGCCCAATCTGTTAACTATACCCTCATAAGCCAGCTTGGCAAGGTATTCCTGCATCCCGTCCTCGCCATCGGGCAGAGGGAATTCCGGAAGGAGGATATCTCCCTGAGTTAACATATACTCGCACTTCTCGGCCAGACTGACAGTATTGGTTACCGCCTCGGGTATCCATGAGAAGAGCTTCTCCATCTCCATGGTTGTCTTGACGTAGAACTCGGGGGTTTCGAATCGCATTCGACCCGGATCATCAAGCACCTTGCCGGTCTGAAGACACAGAAGGGCATCGTGAGCCTCGTGATCGGATTTTCTCAGGTAATGGGCGTCGTTTGTGGCGGCAACAGGGGCACCGGTCTCCTTAGCCAGTTCCGCAAGCCTCGGCAGGACAGTCTTCTCATCCGCCAGGCCGTGGTCCATCAGCTCGATGAAAAAGTTATCGATACCCACCAGGTCCTGATAGAACCTCACTGTCTCAAGGGCCTTCTTCTTCCTTCCCGAAAGCAGGTGCTGGGCAACCTCCCCCTGAAGGCAGGCGGATCCAATGAGAAGCCCCTCGCTGTGCCTGGCCAGCAGTTCCCTGTCAATTCTCGGCTTGTAATAGAACCCGTCTATGTACCCGGCCGATGATAACCTGGACAGGTTCCTGTATCCGGTCTCGTTCCTGACGATGAGGGTCAGGTGATACCTTTTGCCGTTCCTGCTCCTGTCATCCATGGAAGGATGGGCCAGGTAGGCCTCCATTCCCAGTATCGGGCGTATTCCACGGTCGGCCATCTTCTCGAAGAACTGAACCGCCCCGAAGAGACTGCCGTGATCGGTAACCGCCACCGAGTCCATGCCGATTTCCTGCAGGTAAGCCGCCAGTCTGTCGAATCTGATGGCCCCGTCCAGAAGACTGTATTCCGAGTGAAGGTGCAGGTGGACGAAATCGGCTTTCGAGTTCATTCGGACAGGACCGACCCCCTATTCCTCAGCCGGGCCGGGGCCCGTTTCGCCGTACATGCGATCGAACTCCCTCTGGTCTTCCCTGTCAGCCCTCTCGCACAGGTCCTCACCGTCCTTTCGGTACTTGAGCACCAGGTAGATCAGCGTCCAGGCGGCCGACAAGCCTGAGAACATGTAGGAAAGCACCACAAGGAAGACCGCTGTGCCGGAGATGGAGGCGATCAGTCCGGCCAGACCAGTCCATGTCTGTGCTCCGCCCTGATGGCCGAAGGTTACAAGTCCCGAGAAGTATGGCAGTATCTCCGGCGCCAGGACCTGCGGACCGGCAGCCATGGTGGAGACAAGTGAGCCGTGTCCCGCTCCAAGGGTGAAGGCGGATGAAAGAACCGTTAACGCAAGTGATGAGAACAGAAGGAATAGAAGTCCGGCGCAAAGTATCGCAAGTATCGCGACCAGCAGGTAAAGGAACAGACGCCAGGACTGGGATGTCAGGGTTGAGAAGACCTCGAACACC
>CAZXEF010000120.1:0-8608 GCA_964639605.1 uncultured bacterium
TGACTCCAAAAGACCGTAGGAAGGCAGCAGCCTCACAATAAGCGAGGGACGTCCGGGGAAGAGCACCGAGATTGCCGGCACCATCAGGGGGATGATGAACATTATACCGAAGAATATCGTTCCTATGAAATCCTTTCCACCGGCACCGGACATCATTCCGACGGCTGACGCCATCCCGGCTCCCAGAAGGATTAGCACAGAAACCAGGGGCCAGTTGATCGCAAAGGCTCCTGTGGCAAGCAGGAAGATCACCGCCTGGCTGACGGCCAGAAGAATGCCGGTGATGCACTTGGCGGTCAGGAAGTCCCCTGTGCTCGCCGGGGTCACCAGCAGAGCGGTTGCCGTCCTTTGCTCTATCTCCATGGAGACAAGCCCCGCCAGGGCCAGCGCCTCCACGAGAAGTATCAGTATGACCAGCATGGGCCTCATCAGCTGTCTCGTCGAGAGCTGCGACCCAAGGGAGCCCACCTCCGGGAATATGGCTGACAGTTCCGGTAGTCCGACCGGCAGCTGCTCCCGGGGGTCCGAGCCCCTTACAATGGCTTCGAGTGCGAAGCCCAGCTCCCTGATCCCGCTGCTCAGGGCTCTTCTCGTACCGGGCGGTAACGTTCCGGAGAACCAGAGACTGACGGTCATGCCTTCGTTCGAGGCAAAACCGGCGGGGAAATCGGCGGGGAAAGCGACACCCGCAGATATCCCCTCATCGCCATCCTCTGAGGAGAACGCCTCCGCCAGTTTCCCCGGGCTCGAGAATCCCAGTATCTCGATGCCGCTCCCTGACAGAACTTCGGGAATGCCCGAGGCGTACTCCGCAAGTCTCTCGGGATAGACCCCGACCACCATCCTGAATCCCGTGTGATCCGGGAGGACAAGGAAGACTACTATGACAAGGAGAAGTGATACCGGCGTGAGGACCATCCAGAGGCGGTCCCTGGAGAACTCCCTCAGATCCTTCCGAATTATGGCGGATACCGCCCGAGGCCTGATGCCATGGCCTCTCAAATGCCCAGTCCTCTTCCGGTTATTTCTATGAAGATGGCTTCAAGAGTGGCTTCCTCCGTATGGATGGTCATGAGGTCCGGTGACGCCGCCAGAAGGCTGATCCTTTCACCCGCTTCCGGGGAGCCCAGCTGCACCACCTCTTCCCTCGTCCCTTCGGCGGTCGACAGCCTTATCCTCACCGACCTGCTCCCGTACCTGATCTTAAGGGCTTCCGGCGTATCAATCACGTGAATTGAGCCCTCGCTTATGAAGGCAACCCTGTCCGACAGCTCATCGGCTTCCCACATGTCATGAGTGGTGAGGAGCACCGCTGCCCCCCTTCGGGCCTGCTCGCGGATTATGTTCCTGAGAGTTCGGCTCGAGACAGGATCAAGCCCATCGGTCGGTTCGTCAAGAAAGAGTATGTCAGGCTTGTTGATCAGTGCCCTGGCCATCATAAGCCTCTGTTTCATACCCTTTGAATACTTGTTGACCCTTTCGTCCGCCCTGTCCGCCAGGTCTACGTTCTCAAGGAGTTTCTGGGTATCAGGGTGCCGTATCCCGAACAGGCCGGCGAAGAAATCCAGGTTCTCCCTGGCCGTCATGGTGATGTACAGGTTCTTCTCCTCGAAACTGACCCCGATCCTTGCCTGAAGCTCAGGGTCATCCCGGGACATGCTCTTCCCAAGGAGGGTGACATTCCCGGAATCGGGTTTCAGCAGCCCGGTGAGGATCTTGATGGTGGTTGATTTGCCGGCGCCGTTAGGTCCAAGGAAGCCGAGTATCTCCCCGGGGTCCACATGGAAGCTGATCCCGTCCACAGCCCTTACAGCTCCGTAGGAAAAGAAAAGGTCTTCAGCAAGCAGTGCAGGCTGCATGTTACCTCCTTTGAGAGCCGAAGATCATCCCAGCCCGACCATCTGGAATCCCCTGCGGATTGCCGCAGTAGACCAGCCTACCGGAAGGCTGGATTTCGACTCCCCAGTAACCCCCCAGACGGGTTCCCACCGGTATGCCGACCATTTTCCGAAGTCCACCGGAGTTATTATAAGCATGGAAATGAGGGATGTGCACATTCTCCCTTCGAGCGCCGTGGTCACTCCATGCCCGAACCACTGGTCATGTGCAGGGGGATCCGGCAAGCGCATCTGACCCTGACCATCCACCACCGCTCTGATTGACGGTATCGGTGGGGAGACCGTATCGTAATGACGGTGATGCGTGCATCGATCCCGGGAGTACCGCAGAAAGGAGAAGACAGTGGCCCTATTACTTGCTATTGCGCTTGTGATAGCTGGAGGCTTCGGTGGAAAACCAGTAACGGGCGAGAGGGATGAGCCGTACCTCCCCATACCCCTTGAAACCCCGCCCTGCCTTTATGCTCTGAATGAAGAGGCGTACGAGTTCATCAGCCTCGAACTGCTCGAGCGGACCGGGAACCGGGTCACCGATTACGAGAACTGGTTCGATTACATAATGGACTGGCCGGCGGTGACCTACCACAACGGGGGAGTGAACGACGCAATCAGGGGCTATGGTCCTCCGTACATGGTCCAGTCGGTGATAACAGTTGCCGGGGATGACCGGTTCTACCTCTACATGATCATCTACGATGACGAGAAAACCCTGGCCTTCTACGGCTCACCCCCGAACAGGTTCGATGTGATACTTGACCCGAGGCTGCTGATGATAATGGACTTCTATACCTACGAGCCTGAAATGCTTCTTGATTTCATCACCTACGCCCATTGTCCGGGCGACCCGGGGGGGGAGTCCGATTTCACTTTCCAGGAGCTTCAGTGGGCCGACGTGGAAAAGGGGATACTGTACGTCTCGACAGCCCACAGGACCTACGCGGAGAGCTCGGGAGGCATGAACGCCTACTTGACCGCCATCGACCTTGAGACCCTTGAAGTCCTCTGGAGAAGCCGGCCCCTTGTTTCCAACAGCGAGAATTTCCTTATAGTGGGGGACACAATCGTCACTGGCTACGGGTTCACGGCAGAGGACGACTTCATCTATCTGCTTAACAGGTTAACAGGCGAGGTGATGGAATCGTACAGGGCACCTTCGGCTCCAGAGTACTTCTACCTTGATCAGGATCGCCTGTACGTTCGGTGCTACGATAGCGACTGCGTGTACTCCGTATTCCCGGCTGAGAGGTAGGCTCAGCAACCCGCGCATTTCACCGCGATTATGACCACCACGGCAATGACTCCCAGCACCATGATCGAGACTATGCTGGATATGGAGCTGCAGCATCCGCAGCCGGTACTCTGAAGGGCCTGCTGCACTACCCCGGTCTGCTGTTCTCCAGCCGGGTACTCCCCCGCCCCGTCCCGTACCTTGGGCCCTGGATCGTTGTCAGGTTTCACAAAGGGTTTCTTCCTGCGGAACTTCATCTTCGACCCGGAACCTGAGAACAGCGGTTTCTTGCCGCTGCTTCCGGTTCCGCCTGATCCGGACGACTTACCGAAGGAGAAACCGCCCTTCGAACTGCTGCGCGACGTACCCGAAGAACTGGACCTGTGCTTCTTCAAATCGTGACCTCCATCCGTTGAGCCTGGACAAACATATTCCAATCGCGCGAGAGGACAAGGAGAGGCTCCGGGAACTTTTTACTCATTCCGGTATTATTATTAGTGGAGATATAAAACTGTGATGGAATGGATAAAAATGGCTGACGGACCAACCCTGGGTTAGAGCGGTTTCGGTGCAACCCCGGAATTCCCCTCCCCGCTCGAACCACGGCGGTTCCGTCAGCCATCAAACAGCAGGAATGGACTTCCCGACATGACCTGGAACTATTCTGCGGCTGGGGAATTATAAATAACGCGAGTAACCTCACCGAGGAGGAGTTCGAATAACTGAGAACGGTTGGAAAACTCTCCTCCTCTCGAGAGCTGACTGGTACGGCGAAACGGATTACTCTTCGGTGAGGCCTATGTTGACCGCTCCGGGATACCTCCACTCCGGAGCGGTCTTCCATATTCCAGTCTAGCGGTTTACGAGGACACAGTCCTCAAGGCCTACCATTCCGAAGGATTCTCCGGTCACGGTACCCCTTATCCTGGTGCCCTCCCTTTCGGCGACCAGCAGGGAGTCGCTCTCCTCGGGAATCCCGCCTGCCATCTTGCATGCCACGTACTTCGTGTAGATATCACCTGGTTCTGCAAGGTCCACCCTGACTGTCACTCCGTAATCAGTCGTCGATGTAGTGGTAGAATGGTAATACCCTTCAACAAGGACCTCTCTGTTCTTCCAGACATTGAACATCTCGTAGAAATCGGCCACAGCAAGCGGAGTCTCGCCACTGTAGACGTACGGACTCGTCTCCACTGCAGGCTGGGCCGGAGGGGCATTCTCGACAAAGGAGCCTTCGATGAGCCTCAGTTCGCCGGTCCAGTAGTAGTCCACCGTACCTCTGATAGTGACCAGCATATCCTCGGTGACCGGTACGTTCTGGGTCTCGGTGAAACTAACTGTGGCAAGCTCCTGATCATCTCCGGGAGCGGCCGCAAGTCTGAGTTCATCCTCTACCATCATGCTGTCAACGTAGGGTATGTCCGGATACCCCTGAAGCATTACCGTCCTGCCGTCCCATATGAAGTAGGCCCTGTACAGGGCGGCGGCGCTGACAGGGGTTTCGGGGGTCACCTGAGCGGGATCCAGGGCTCCCTCCGGATACAGCGGCTGCGGGGCGGTTTCCACTATCTCGGATATCTCCGTCCCGCCTCCATCCTGATCCTCCTGAGCTGCCTCTGTGGTCTCCGTGCGGGATTGCTCTCCGTCCTCCTCACCGCATGCAAGGACGAGCAGCAGGATTGAAGCGGCCAGAATCGTCGTAATTCTCATAATACCTCTCCTCCTGAATGTGTCTTGATCGCAGCATCAATTCTAAACCCACGGGCAAGCGGCAGCAACACGGGACGTTCCCCGCAGCTTGACCCCCACATGACCCCCTCTTATCCTTGCAGGCGGTTATCTGAAGAAGACATCCGGGAGGTGAAATGCCAGGACTGGTCCCGAGGTTCATACTGCATCAGTACAGACGGAGGGTATTCGAAGGGAACCTGACCGGTTCCGTGTTCCTGTTCGATATCTCGGGATTCACGCCTCTTACCGAGAGACTGTCCCGTCGTGGACATCAGGGAGCTGAGATCCTGTCGGAGATACTCAACAAGCTGTTCTGCAGGAGGCTGATGTCAAGAATACGGGCTTCAGGAGGTTTCATCTCCGGCTTTGCCGGAGACTCCTTCACGGTCATTTCCCCCGGAACGAGCATGGACATGGCGCTTTCCCTGGGATCGGATCTGATGTCGATTCTCTCCGATGCAGGGAACTCACCCGGTATAAGGGACGTGACGGAACTCTCATTCAAAGCCGGGATAGCCACAGGCAGGCTCGAATGGAGCATCGCCGGATCGAACATGAAGACCTGGTACTTCAGTGGAGAGGCGATGAGGGCAGCCTGCCGGGCAGCCTCCGCCGCCTGTCCGAAAGGGATAGTCACCACACGGTGCGTGGGATCGGGAGAAAGTAGGGGAAGCTTCCCCGATATACTTTCCGTGAGGAGCAGCACAGCCGCCGAGAGGTCTTTCTTTCCGGAACTGCTGATCCATGGGGAAAGGTTCGGCGAGTTCAGGAGAGTCTTCCCTGTCTTTGTTTCACCGCTTCCCTCCCTATGCGCAGACAGCCGCTACCTGGCTGCTCTTGTGGAAGGTCTCATGGAGGAGACATCCAGAGCGGGAGGTTACTTCGAGGGGGTCCATCTGGATGAGATGGGACCATACATTCTGGTACTCTTCGGTGCCCCGTGGTCCTTCGAGAACGACGGGACCCGCTCGATCATCTTCGCTCGGAAGATACTGAGCCGGTTCGAAGGAAAGCTCAGGGCAGGCATTTCAGCAGGGACGGTATACGCCGGTATCATCGGGTTTCAGAGGAGGAACACCTATACCGTCATCGGCAACCACGTCAATACCGCCGCAAGAATAATGAGGAATTCCTGTGAACCGGGTGTTTTCGTCTCAGAGGAAGTGCTGAAGCGTGTTCACGGGAACAGAGAATCCCTTGAGACATTCTCGCTTCCCCTCAGGGGACAGAGCGGTATCACACGGGTGACGAAACTGGAGGAGGGATTCCTGGAAACCTCTGTTGGCAGCTTCACAGGAAAGCTCATCGGGAGGGAGGAAGAGCAGGAGGAACTTTTGAACGAAGCTTCACCCATCCTGGATGGGCGTTTCGCCGGATGTGCGATAGTCGCAGGTCGAGCCGGTATCGGAAAATCCCACCTGGTCAGTTCCGTAGCTGGCCGAATGGCGGAGCTCGGGTGCAGGAGGATCAACCTGCAATGCTCCGACATATCGGATCTTGGGTTTGAACCCTTCCTTCCCCTCCTCAGGGACATGTTCGGCCAGGAGGAGGGTGCTGGTACACGGGGCAACAGGACTGCCTTCAAACGGAACTGGATATCCCTGATGGAAAGGCTGATCAACGAACTCGGGGACCCGACTCCCGTTGAGGAACTGGAAAGAACGGTCTCTATGCTCCAGGCTCTTCTGGGGATCGAGGACGAGGACTCCCTTTATCGAAGGCTGGAAGCCAGGGGCAGGCATGAGAACACGCTTCTGGCTCTCAGGGTACTCCTGTCCTCGCTGGCGATGCTTGACCCCCTGGTGCTTGTGATGGAGGATTTCCAGTGGATCGACAGCGCCTCGGCCGAAATCCTCGAAATGCTGTCAAGGTCGCCGGACTCCCTTCCTCTGTTCGTAATGCTCACCTGCAGGCATTCCGACGATGGCAGCATTCCATCCCTGTCGTTGCGCAGTGAAATGCTCAAGGTGATCCATCTGGAACCCCTTGATGAAACGATGGTCCCGGTTTTCATAGAGGCAGTACTGGGAGCTCCTCCGGAGCAGGAACTCCGGTCGTTCGTATCTCTTCGAACCTCATGCATACCGCTTTACATCGACCAGTACATCAGGTACCTGATGGAAACGGAAAGCATTCAGCTGAAGGATGGATTCTGGACTCTGATGGTGAGACCCGGTTCCATTCCCCATGGCATCAGTGATATTCTCCAGGCAAGGATAGACAGGATGTCCGCCGGCCTGAGGGCCCTTGTGCAGACAGCGTCGGTTCTGGGATACGAGTTCAACACAAGGGTCCTTGGCAGGATGCACGGGAAGGAAGGGATCATTCCCCTCCTCGAGTCAGGCAGAAAACTTGGAATATGGTCCGCCCTGTCCAGCATTGTGTTCGTCTTCCAGCACGATCTACTGAGAGATACGGCTTACACGATGCAGCTGCTGTCCAGACTGCGCAGCACCCACGAGAGGGCTGCAGCGGTCATTGAAGAGCTTTACCCGGCTGCCGAGAGCTTCTTTCCCGACCTTGCGCGCCATTTTGAGAAGGCGGGTAACATTGAAAAGGCGTCTTCATACCTGAGGAAGGCAGCCGCTGTTTCCGAGGCGAATTACAGCCTGCGGGAAGCTCTGGGATACTATGAAAGGCTACTCGGGGTCACAGGGAGACCTGGTGATGATCGCCGCGGGGAGAGGGTCGGGATCATGCTTTCAATCATTTCCGTTCTGAACAGGATGAATCTGTGGGACCGGGGAATAGAAATGTGCGAGGAAGCCGAAACCCTTGCCGGGACCATGGGGGATGAAACGGCCCTGGGCCGGGTATTGACCCTCAAATCCTGGCTCAAGCTCAGAAAGGGGGCTCCGGAGGAAGCTGAAGAACTGGCTGCAAGAGCGGAATCCCTTCTGGAAGGCTCGGGCGATGTGGAGCAATACGTGAAAGCCCTGGGATACAGGGCTGCCACCCATTTCAACCGGTCCAGTTTCGGGAAAGCGGAAGAGCTGTTCCTCAGGAAACTGGACATGCTGGAAATGGTGGACCTGCCGGTGGAGAGAATCAAATGTCTGGCCAACCTCGGCTGCGTCTACAAGGACAAGGCTGACAGCATAAGATCGGAGGATTTCTTCAACAGGGCCGCTGCCATGGCCGAGGGAATGAAGAGGTTGGATACCCTCTATACGATACTTGGGAACAGAGGGACGTTGTACAGGAACATGGGAGATCATCGGAAGGCTATGATTGATTTCAGCCGCGGGATAGAGATAGCGAGGAAGATAGGCGACAGGAGGGGCCTGTCGGGCCTGCTTGGAGGTCTGGCACTGCTCAGGTACGATACGGGTATGTTCCCGGAGGCACTTGAACTCTACCTGAAACAGCTCGAGATAACCACAGACCTTGATTATGCATTCGGAATGGCAGAGGCCCACGGCTACATGGCCGCCTGTCTAGAGGCGATGGAGCGGTTCGATGAAGCGGAGCAGCATTACGATGATTGTATCAGGATTTCAAGAACGATACAGCTCAGGTACTATACGGGCATATTCCTTGTACTCAAGGCCGCGATGCTGTTCGATCTGGGAAGACTCGTCCAGGCGGACGAGGCCAATCGAGAGGGGCTGGACATCTGTCGCAGCATTGGCCTTCGGGAGATGATGACCTCTGCTGCTCTCATGGACGCCATGCTCCGCATAGAGGAAACCAATGATCCGGAAGTGATCAGGCTCAACCTGAGGAGGATGGAGTCGCTCCGGGATTCCTC
>CAZXEF010000121.1:0-343 GCA_964639605.1 uncultured bacterium
TTTCATCCCGCCTCCCGTGTAGGGACCCACACCACAGGTGATGCTGAGGTAAGGACCTTCGAAGACCGTTTCTCCATCAACATCTACTTTCCCTACCCACTCCGGCATCGTCGCCACCGTTGAGAGCAGGGACGTGATATAGGCGATCCTTCCCAGCCTCAGTTTCCTTCTGAGAACCAGGACCCTCTGAAGGACATATGCATCGAGTCCTAAACCAGCCGAATTTACGAATATGCTGGAATGGATGTTGCTTCCGTCGCGATCCCGAACCAGGCATTCGGCGGCATCCAGCCTGACGGAGATCCCGCCGCCTATCGCCTCTATGGTCTGACGCAGCGAGGAA
>CAZXEF010000121.1:353-8557 GCA_964639605.1 uncultured bacterium
GCCGCTGCCATGGGGGATGACCGAGAGAGGAATGGTCGATTTACTCAGTATCAGTCCAGCGGCCACATGGCTGAGCGTACCGTCCCCACCATGGGCAATGATCCCTGAGTATCCCTTGCTTGATGCCATCGCTGCAAAATCGACAAGCTGACCGGGTGAATCCGTCGTTACCGTCTCGTGGCTGACACCAGCATGTTTGAGATGAGCGGAAACCCTTCTCAGACATGCCTTTGAGATGCCTGAGCCAGCCTTCGGGTTTACCAGCAGGAGCCACTGGCCATCCCCGGAGGCTGGCTTCAGACCATTGCCGTTAAAGCCCGATATAGGTTCCAGCCTTCAGGAATGGCCCTGAGAAATCGAGCTGGAAGTTCTCAGCCTCTGCGTCGTCGATATCAACGCTGTTCATCCTGTAGCCCGCTTCGAGGCCGAACATCAACGGCAGGCAGCCCAGTTGCCAAACGGATTCCTGGTCAAGCCTGAGTGATGCGATCATGCCGATGCCCGAGCCGCTGCCCTTAGTCACTGTATTGGGGGAATCCAGGCTCCTGTTGGCGAAAGTGAATACAGGTCCCACACCCGCTGACAGAGAAAAGCCGGAAGAGCGGCTGAACAGGTAAT
The DNA here is from genome assembly GCA_964639605.1 of uncultured bacterium. Lineage (GTDB taxonomy): Bacteria > Fermentibacterota > Fermentibacteria > Fermentibacterales > JCC-6 > Aegiribacteria. Next base: position 972 of record CAZXEF010000121.1, read on the forward strand.
AGGCCTGGGCCTCCACCGAGACGGCCTCATCGTCCAGATCTATCACATCCTCGCTCTGAGACAGGAAGAAACCCAATCCCGCGGTAAAGAGCCCTATCAGTACGTAACTCAGAGGATCATAGCCCTCGGTATAGGCTCCATGGAGCCTCGATACGCTAACGCCTCCCCTTATCCTGAACCTGTCGCCAAGGTCTCCCAGAACCTCAACACTGCCTCCCCAGGCTGTGCTGCCGAGATCGAAATCCAGACCCGAGGCATTGGTCATTTCCGCGAAATCCTTCTCGTCATCCATCGAAGGGAAGGAGGCGATGAAGGACAAACCCAGCCTGACCGAAGGAGAATCCTTCGCCGGGGCCAGCTGGACCAGTACACATAGGAGTATGACAACGTATTTCATCGGTGCACCTCGTACATCTGCGTGTCGATGAGTTCGTCGTTGAACATGATGCGTATGTAGTAGAGACCGTCCGGGACCCTCTGACCTTCCGTGTCCAGCAGGTCCCACTGCAGTGAATGGCTGCCCGCGGACTGGGTTGAGTCAGAAAGAAGCGTCCTGACTGTAACTACGTAGCAGTTCAGCACAAGAACGTCGACAACGCCGCTTTCCTGCAGATCGTAGATGAAAGTGAAGGGATCGGTGACGATTTCGAAGGGATAGGTGTTATCATCGCATCCCGGCAGCAGCATCAGCAGGACCGGAAGCAGCAGTACCCATTGTGTTCTCATTGTTCCTCCCTCTTCAAAGCACACCCCTTAAGAACCGAAGTATATTATGCATGAAAGGTGGTGTCTGATGCAATCCTGTGCCGACTGGCTTCGGAACAACTGTAAGGACTTGCCTCCCCTGGGGGCTGCAGAAATGGAACTGGCCGGAGAACCCCCTGATCCCGCAGTCTACGACCAGATGCTGGAGGTCGGGAGGATAGTCATTCACCACTCCGCCACCGAGACAGGCTGTGCACGGGTTTTTCGTGCTCTTCACAGGGCCGTGAACGGATGGGCGGACATCGGATACCATTTCGTGATAGGCAACGGCACTCTCTCCGCCAATGGCGAGATCGAGCCGGGCAGGCCCGAATGGGCCGTGGGGGCCCACGCCAGGCGCAACAACGAAGATTCCCTGGGAATCTGCCTCGTTGGGGATATGAACCTCCATCCCCCGACGGAGGCTCAGCTTCATTCGCTTGCAGGTCTGCTTGAGAAACTCATTGCGAAGTACGGGCTTTCAGTAGAGGACCTGGCCCTCCATGGGGAACTTCCCCATTGCAGCACCCGTTGTCCGGGCGAGTATCTGACCCTGGACCTGGTCAGGGGCCTCCTCAATGGCCTTCATACATAGCTCCGGGACTTGCCAGAAGGCTGCGTGTTTTGTATATCTGCGTCCTCTGGAAGGGACATGTTGATAAATGATTACGATCCTTACAATAGTGCATTTTGTGATATGCGTTCTGCTTGTTTCCGTCGTGCTTCTGCAGAAGTCGAAGGGTGACGGGCTGTCGGGCGCATTCGGCGGCGGCGGGGCCCTGACGGCTTCGTTCGGCAACCGCGGAGCCGCTACTGTGCTTTCGAAGGCGACATCGGTACTTGCTATACTTTTCATGGCGACCTCATTCCTGCTGGCCATATTCTGACATATTCCGAATACAGGGCCGGGGTGGTGGAATTGGCAGACACGCTAGGTTAAGGACCTAGTGGGCAATTGCCTGTACGGGTTCAAGTCCCGTCCCCGGTACCATGGCTGAAGCAGGGGGACGGAGGGATCACCTCCGTCCCCCTGTCTTCAGCCCCCTGTCTTCAGCCCCCTTTCTGCAAACCTGAACCGAAGAGTAAACTAACGGCTCCTGCTTCTTTCCCCTGTTTTCCGGGCATGTTGAGTCTGGGCGGGATTGATTGTAGAATTTAGCCGGACGTTTCTGATCGACTTGAGACTGTTTCAGGAGGTGGGCATGGAGGAATACAGGATGGGTGACGGAGCGGTTAGGATGCTGCGGAGGTTGGCTGTCGCCCTGGGTGCCCTTCTGATCATGATCGCCATCTTCGCAGACCTGCTGGGTCTCAGCGTCGGAGGCGGAATCAGCGGGAACCAGATGGTGCTGGCGGCAGTGGGACTGATGCTTGTGGCCGCAGGAATTCTGGGCCGCAGGTTTTCCCGTATCTACAGGGGTGCCGCCCTCCTGCTCCTGAACGTGATCGTCCTGCTGGTAATTATTGAGCTTGCTTCCATCGCGCTGGTCAAGGTGATCGACAGGGAGAGGTTCGCTACCATGATCCGCAAGAGGGAGGAGGCGGGAGAGGTGCCCCGGGAGTGGAGCGTTATCGTCAGCGAGTACGTTCCATGGGTTCTCTGGAGGTCCACCCCTTCCTATCCCGGGGACGTGGTGGGTGTGGACGGGGAAGGATACAGGATCACTCCAGGCACTTCGGATTCGGAGGATGCCTTCAGGCTCTTCACTTTCGGAGGATCGGCCATGTGGGGCTCGGGTGTGGAGGATTCCTGCACCATTCCGGCCTGTCTCCAGAGGGGACTGGACGGACTCCTGGACCGTCCCGTGCGAGTATCCAACATGGGCCAGAACGCGTTCACAACCACCCAGGAGGTAATAGAGCTGATGCTGCAGCTCCGGCGCGGCAACGTGCCGGATTACGTTATCTTCTACGACGGCTTCAACGATGTCTGGGCTGCCTACGAGTCCGGTATCGCCGGTGTGCACCATTCCTACGACCCGATATCCTCACGCATAGAGGGCAGGGACCCCATCGTGCAGGAATCTCCCCTGGTCCAGCTCCTTCATAGGACCAACACCTGGATGCTCATCTCCTCCCTTCGCGAAAGGGGGATCCTTTCGACTTCCGGAGGGGAGACGGCGCTTCGCACGTACCGGACAATGGGTATCGACAGGGATTCCCTGGCGGCCGAGGTGGTGGAGATATGTTTCCAGAACTACTCTCTTGTGGAGCACCTGTCCGCCGCCTACGGTTTCGAATACCTGATAGCATGGCAGCCGGTGATATGGTGCGGGAGCAAGGAGCTTACGGAGCGGGAGCTTTCGATATACAGCGGAGAGTTCGATTCCTACCCTGCGGGTGGTGATACTGCTCTGACGGGACTGCTCAGGGAATCCTACAGGGATTTCCGCCTGTCCATGCCGGACACCGTCCATTTTGCGGACCTGACCGGCGTCTTTGACGAGGTCGAAGAGGATGTCTACATTGACCATACAGGCGTCCACATCGGAAGGGATGCGAACGGGACGATAGCATCGGAGCTGCTGGCCAGGATGAGCATTCCCGACAGCTTTGAGGAAGGATCGAAGGATTGAAGCTGGTGCCCGTCTTCGCTCTGCTGGTGCTTGCCTCAGCTCATGTCCGCGCCGAGCAGCCTCCAGAGCTGATAATGGGCCGTGGCCTCATGAGCCTCGACCGGCTGGTGTCCTTCTTCATGGAGTGCAATCCGTCGGCTGATGAGGAGAGGGTGGCCCGTCTGGCGGCACTCTACATTGAAGAGGCAGACTTCGAGGGGGTCAACGCTGACGTGGCCTTCGTGCAGATGTGCCTTGAGACAGGGTTCCTCCGTTTCGGAGGCCTGGTTACGGAGGAGATGAACAATTTCTGCGGTCTGGGGGCCGTAAGCCCTGAACAGCGTGGTCATTACTTCCCCGATGAGCGTACCGGTGTCCGGGCCCACATTCAGCATCTGAAAGCCTACGGGTCCTGCGAACCGCTTGAGGGTGAACTGGTGGACCCCCGTTTCCACTATGTGAGTCCCAGGGGGAAGTCACCCGACATCCGGGGACTTGCGGGTACCTGGGCAGCCGACCCGCAGTACGGGGCGAAAATGGCCGACCTGCTTGAAGCCCTGTACCGGTAAGGGCACCGGCAGCGATACCTCATGGATCGTTCAGTCCACCACTACATGCGATTCGAACTGCTTCCTGTAAACGTCACTCCAGCCAAATGCTCCCGTTGCGCGGTCTCTTCAGGAGGTCGTCCTCAAGCATTACCCCGATCCTCGCCGTGATCTCCGGAGAAGTGGAGGGTTGAAGCCTGTGGCTGCCGGAATGACATCCCCGGGAGCTTGTTCCGAGAAGTAACATTCTACGATCATGCTACCTGCCGTCCCGGCGCCGGTCAGGTTGTATCAGTCACGATTAGTATCCATATTCAATCCATGAAATTGAAAAAGAGGGTATCCCGAAAGGGCTCGATCCGCTTCCAGACCTGGAAGCAGATTATCCTCGCCATTCTGCTGATCACAGCCGTCACTTTTCTCTACGACGGCTACAAGCGGACCAGAAGGGTGGCGCTGGAAAACTACTCCGAGCAGCAGAGGATCTACGCCGATCAGATCATCAACGGTGTCCGCTTCAGGTTCGATCTCATCAGGAACGTCCTGGAACTCTGGAGCAACACATCCGAGATCAGACACATGTCGGAAGAGACCCAGGGATCGATGGAGAGGCTCCTGGAAGCCCATGGAAGCTACATTTCCGGTATAAGCAGATTGGACGAGAACGGTATCATCAGATATACGGTCCCGCTCTACGAGGGAACAGTGGGAGCCGATATTTCTTACCAGGCTCATATTCAGAAGCTGCTCGAGACACGGACGGCGGTGATGAGCGACGCCTTCCTGACGGTCCAGGGTTACTGGGCGATCGCCTACCATGTGCCATGCTTCGACAAGGAGGGCGGTTTCCGTGGGTCACTGGCTTTCCTTGTTCCTTTTCGGGAGATGTTCCGCGAGCTCTTCACCCAGCTTCTGCCGGAAAAGGACATTGTACCCCTTGTCCTTGACAGCCAGGGGCAGATACTCTACTCGCCTTTGGAAGAACACGAAGGAAGGCATTATACCGATGCCCTGTCAGATTACGAAGGCCTTCTCGGATTGATCTCCGGAGACGATTCCATTCCCGGGGGATTCCGGATCATTGAATCCCGACGTGATTTCGACGAGTCTCGGCCCGAGGAGAGCATGCTCTGCACAGTGGTTCCCTTCGATTTCCAGGGGACGGAATGGACCATGATACTGTTCGTACCTGAATCCACGGTAATGAGTAACATCGCGGACCTTAGCAACAGGTGGTTCGTCGGCATGGCGGCCATCATACTGCTTGCACTGCTTTACAGTACGCTGAAGCTCCGGGTATGGATCATTTCCCACGAAGAGAAGAAGTGGGAGGATGTGGCACGGTTGAAGGACATACTCATACGCACTGTGGACCAGGCCAGGGAGGTCATTCTCATACTGGACGACAAGGAGAGGATAATCTACTCCAACCGTACCTCCGTCAGTGTGACCGGCTACGGGGGGAACTACCTGGGCAGAAGGGTCACAGGGGAATCTTTCCTGGAATTCGAGCCCTCCATCGCCGAGATCAGGAAGAAGGTGATGATGAGGGGGAGCTGGAGCGGGAGGATCATGGGAGTCGCCCTGAAGGACCACCCGTTCAAGCTGGACATCACGGCTTCCGCGGTCACTGACGACAATGGCGGCATCACCAACTTCATCATCATCGGCAGGGACGTTACCGAACAGATTGAAATGGAGCGGAGGCTGCTTGAGCAGCAGAAGATGGAAGCCATCGGGCAGCTTGCGGGAGGCATCGCCCATGATTTCAACAACCTCCTTGTCGGTGTCCTCGGCTACGCCGAACTGCTCAAGGAGCATCACGCACCGGACAGCGACGTCTCCAGGGCCGCCGACGTGATAATCGCCGCGGTCCATCAGGCCTCAGAACTCACCCGCCAGCTCCTCGGGTACGCCAGGAAGGGCAAGCACAAGGTGGCCAGGGTCGATGTGGCGGAATGCGTCAGGAAGGTGAACAAGCTCCTCAAAAGGACACTGGACAGGCGGATCGCGGTCAACCTCCAGCTGGAGGAGGGTATCTTCGTCAAGGGTGACGAGTCCCAGATCGAGCAGGTCATCCTGAACCTGGCCGTCAACGCAAGGGACGCAATGCCCGAAGGGGGAGAGCTCAAGTTCACACTGGAGAAACAGACTCTTGCTCACGACATGACCGGGCTGCCCCCCGAGGAGGAGCCAGTGGAGCTGGCCGTCCTCAAGACCGCGGATACGGGATTCGGAATACCGGACGAGTACCTGGAAAGGATATTCGAGCCCTTCTTCACCACAAAAGCCGAGGAAGGAACCGGGATGGGCCTGGCCACTGTCTACGGGATAGTGGTCAACCATAGCGGATGGATAGATGTGGACAGCCTGCCGGGAAAGGGATCTGTTTTCACCGTCTACCTCCCCGTCGACCGCGGCAGTGAGGTGGACGGACAGGTGGAATCGAGACCGCCCGTCAGCACCGTACGGGGCAGCGGCAGGGCCGTGATGGTGATTGACGACGAGTTCGTGGTGGTAGCCACCCTGACGGAACTTCTCAAGGAACTGGGCTACACCGTTGTGACCGCCCCGGGAGGCGAAACGGCACTCAAACTGTTCTCCGGGGAGCCCAGTGCCTTTTATGCGGTCATACTGGACCTGTCCATGCCGGAGATGGACGGGAAGGAATGCTTCCTCAGACTGAGGGAGATCGATCCCGAAGTGAAAGTCATCCTCGCCACGGGTTTCAGCAGGGACGGCAGGGTCCAGGAACTGCTGAACCTCGGGGTCAGGGGATTCCTTCAGAAGCCCTTCAGGCTGAAGGAGCTTGCGGAGATGCTGGAAAGCGTGCTTGAACCCTGATGGGCGCTGTTGCCCGAAGCCGTTGACTGATTGGACCGCCGCCATGAATAGACAATCCGACAGAGATGAGCATTGCAGAAGCATAGGGGAGGAAACGCTTTTCACTATCCTGGAAAGCATGGACGAGGTAATATACGTTGCAGATCCCGAAACTTATGAGATCCTGTACCTTAATCCCCCGGCCATCCGCTACTGGGGCAACAGGATTGGTGAGAAATGCTACATGGTCCTTCAGAACAGGGAAAAGCCCTGTCCGTTCTGCACGAACCACCTGATATTCAGCGAGAATGCCCCCCTGCCCTACATCTGGACTTTCCAGAACCAGGTGAACAACCGCTGGTACAAATGCATGGACCGGACCATCACGTGGTCTGACGGTCGGCTGGTCAGGTTCGAGATGGCTGTGGACATCACCGACAGGGTCCAGGCGGAAGAGGCTCTCAGGGAAAGCGAGGAGAGGTACAAGATACTGGTGGAATCATCCCTTGACGCCATATACCTCGAGTCCTTCGACGGTGAGATACTCGACTGCAACAGGGCGGCCTGCGACATGCTCGGCTACACGAAGGACGAACTGCTGGGGATGTATACCAGCGACCTCATACCGAAGGAGAAGCTGGACATACTGCCTCAGATCGTAAACGACCTGAGGATCAGAGGCAGGTCCTTCGTCGAGAGCGAGAACATAAGAAAGGACGGGACCTCGGTACCTGTCGAGTCATGGGCCAGGGTCATAGACACATCTTCCGGCAAGATGGTGGTGGTCTACGTGCGGGACATAACTAAAAGGAAGAAGACCCAGATGGAGCTGGTGGAGAGCGAGAAGAGATTCCGCTCGTTCATGGACCAGCTTCCGGCTGCGGTATTCCTTAAGGACGCCGGCAGCCGCTACGTA
>CAZXEF010000122.1:0-8470 GCA_964639605.1 uncultured bacterium
TTATCCCCTTGAGGTCGACGAACCCGACATCCTCCCAATGGAACAGCTCCAGGCATTTCTCGCGGACCGTATCAGGTGCCAGGATCGTGTTCTCCAGCGCGGCCTCCTCCATCCTGGAAGCCAGGTTGACGGTCCTGCCTATTGCTGTCAGATGGCCGATGGCGTCCGGAGCCACCGTGACCGGTCCGCTGTTGATACCGATCCTGGCGGTTATGGGAACCCCGGTATCGGAAAGTATCTCGTTGGCGGTCCCGATGGCACTGAGCATGAGGAGTGCGCAGGATACGGCTCTCTCGCTGTCGTTCTCCCCCGACTTCCTGGCACCGAACAGCACCATTATCCTGTCGCCCTCTATCTTGTCCACATAACCGCCGTATTTCTCGGTTATGTCCACCAGAGCATCCATCACTCCCTTTGAGATATCGTGTACCGCTTCGTGGTCCAGCCTCTCGGAAAGTGCGGTGAAACCGCCCAGGTCAAGGAAGAGAACTGCGATATCCCTTCTCTCACCCGGTCTCAGGTCGCTCCTGTCAGGTATTTCATGGTCATCAGGCAGGGTATGCTGCACGAGTCTCTTCTTGAGAAAGGACGAGAAGTCCTGCGGCATGTGTCATCTCCCGAAGTAATCATCTGGTGATCGAACCTCGATGCGCCAGGCTCAATATAAGGAAAACGTTTCCTGAAACAAATCAGATGTCGGCTGTCAGCGCAATGACAGAGCATATGGATTTCCGGTCAATACCCATCTGAAGCAAGTTCATATTGCTTATATTAATTAAATATAATACTAAATTTATGTTTAAAAGGTTGACAATTGGATTTGCTGCTGCACATAGTTGTCAGGTTGTTTAACTCTAATCGAAAGGACAGTTATGAAAAAGGGGTTGCTTATTTTTTCATCTCTTCTCATCCTGTCGGCCAGTGCATTTGCACTGCCGTCCTATTCCGGTCTGCGCGGGCTCAACAGGACAGTTGATGCCAAGCCCATCGGCGCAGGCGAGTTCTCCGTCGCTCTCTTCTCGTTCCTTGGGATGAGCGACGACACCAGGCCAGCCCAGATCCTGGGTGAAGCCGTGGATGTAACCGATACCGAATACAACGGGACATGGTTCCTCACCACCGCCTTCGGGCTGGGTGACAAGTTCGAGATCGCAGGCAGAGTGTCCTACGTATGGGACTGCCTTTCCCGGGAATCCGTAGAGGGACGTCAAAACCTCTCAGGAGGGGAGAACGACAACGATGACGGCTTCAGCGAAGCCGGCCTGTACCTGAAGTACGGCACCAATCCCGGCAACGGGAACCTCTGGGTGGGCCTCATGCCCTGGGCGAACTTCAGCATCTACGACGGCGGTAACAGCCCCTTCGTAGTCAACGCCAACGAGTACGACGGTATCTGGCAGCCGGGACAGCCGATGTTCGAGATGCGTCGTCCCATGATAGGTACCGATTTCTCAGCCGGCATCGACCTGCTCCTTTCCTACGACTTCAACCCTGTGGTGTGGCACACCAACCTTGGGTACCACTACTTCAAGCAGAACTTCCAGTTCACCGACTACAGGTACGGCACCGGGGACACAGTTGCCGTGGACATGGATGTGGAAGACCCTGTCTTCCATCTGGCCATTGGCCTGGAGTACCCCATGAAGGGCCTCACTCTCTTCGCGGAAACGGAGTGGCGCCACTTCATGAAGCGTGATTACGAAGCCGGGGACGAAGAGAACTACGATGACATGATCATCATTCAGCCCGGCCTCAGGTTCCCTGTTTCCGGAGGTTTCGCAGTTGATGTCGTTGGCGGATTCTCCATCGACAGTTTCGATCCCGAGTGGAGCGACCTGGGCCATCACGCCTACCAGGCCGGCATGGACCCCACGAACGGCTACAGGGCGAATTTCGCTCCATTCCCCGAGGGTTACTATCCCACCTGGGGCGTGGGGGTCAATTTGATGTACTCCAGCGACCTTGTCGAAGGACCGCAGTCCGCTGTCATGTCCGGAACCGTGACCGACTCCTACAGCAACGAGCCCATCGAAGCCGTCGTGGCCTTCCCTGGAGCTGCCGTAAGCTCAGCGACAAGCGACGCCGAGACCGGGTTCTACTCCGCGGAAGTACCCGAGGGCAGCGTGAACGTATCGGTCACTTCCCCCGGTTACGTTGACGGCACAGCAACCGTCCAGACCGTGGCCGGTCAGAACTTCAGCAGGGACTTCGCCCTCGATCCGATCAAGAATGTCACGGGAACCATCACGGACATCGAGACCGGAATGGGCATAGCGGGTAAGGTAACCTTCGACGATGGTATGCCTGTCAGCGCCAACGCCAGCAGCAGCGGCGCCTACGGTATCTACGTCCCCGAGGGACAGTGGACGCTCACTGCCAGCGCCAACGGCTACCTGCCCGTCTCCGAGAACATCGAGATGATGTACGGTGAGGCCAAGGTCGTGAACTTCCAGCTTCAATCCGTGGCTGTGGAGGAGGGTCAGGTACTCTCCTTCGACAACATCTACTTCGACTTCAACAGCGCCACCATCAAGCGCGAGTCCTACGGGATCCTGGACGAGGTCGCGGCGATACTCAGCGCCAACCCCAACGCCCAGATCCAGATCGCCGGTCATACCGACTCCGATGGCGACGAGAGCTACAACCAGACCCTCAGCGAGCAGAGGGCACAGTCTGTCTACAACTACCTTGTGAACAAGGGAGTGGAAGCAAGCAGGCTCAGCACCATTGGATACGGCGAGAGCCAGCCAGTGGTCCCCAACAACTCGTCTGCCAACAAGGCCCTCAACAGGAGGATCGAGTTCGTAGTTCTTTCCAACAGGTAGCCGGTACGTATACGCATACGTATATGGATACGGAGGGGCGGGGAAACCCGCCCCTTTTCTATTTCCCCGAGCCCTGAAGGAGAGCCCAGAACATGGACCAGCCGCCTGTTCCCAGAAGGGACAGCACGGCCCCATGATCGGGGAACAGCACCAGGGGAATGAGAAGCCCGGCGGCGGCGCCGGCGCAGTACTCGGAAAGACTGAGAAGACCTATTCTGCCCGTGCTCCCGCTGCCCAGTCTGACAGCCGCGGACGTAAAAGCACCTCCGCCGGCGGCGCCGCAGACCAGAGTGCCGGCAAGAAGGGACATGGACAGGAGACGGCCGCCGATCAGCCCTCCATCGTAGAGGTGGAGCATACCTGCACAGGCCAGTGCGGCTGCCCCCGAAAGGGCTATGCAGCTTCGGGGACCGGTGAGGATACCCCGCTCCGCAGCCAGGGCGCCCAGGGCTGCGCCTATCATGAACAGACCGGTGACAGCCCCGACAAGCACCCATGAGTATCCCGTGGCAGCCTGCACCGCCACCAGTGCTATCACTTCCACGGAAAGCCCGGTAAAACCTGCGGAGGCAACGCCCATTACGGTCACGAACCTCCCCGCCATTATGGACGCCGCCGTCATCAGGACAAGGAACAGGATCACCGCCGGATAGACATACCCCCTTCCGGAAGACCCTCCGGTCCTCACCGACCACAGCATGTGCGCCAGCCTGAAACACTCCGGGTGGAGGTCCCTGTTCATCCTTCCCGATGCTGAAAGCACCTGCTCCCTGAAACCGTCCACCCTGAGGGCAGAGAGATCGTAGGGGAGGGTCCCTGGGTTCACGGAAAAGCCCTGGAAACCAAGAGAGTCAAGTGTGGACGCAAGGCCTGACCCTCTGAGGTCAGGCTCCCTCCCGTTGCCCATTAGGAGGGTAAGCCCAGACATGGGCAGGATGCCGATCCACCGGAAGTGCTCATCCGCCGCGAGACGGACTGACATGGCCAGATCCGCCTCGAGGGGGTGGAGCCTGTTGGCGCCGCCGGGAAGCCGCAGGGCGGCAAGACCGTCCGGATTCAGGCTGCCTGCCAGCACTCCCATGAATTCTTCCGTGTAGAACCTGTTGGACAGCAGGGTCAGGGGCTGTCCCGTGGACACCATTATCAGGTCGAACTGCTTCTCCCCCCCATCAAGGTACTCCCTGCCGTCACCTGGAAGGGTTCCTGGTGGATAATCCACAACATCCATCAGAGCGGCATCAGGCACGATGGAAACACAGCTTTCAACCGTCGGCCACCCGGCCACCAGCCCCGCCTCCTCAGGGGACGAGCCTATGTAGAGAGCGCTCTTCGGCATCGAAGCGGACAGCGGCACGACCACCGCTGCCTCGGCGGATTCCAGGGAAGGCCATGTAGCCTCAAGTATTCCTCCCCTGAAGACAGCATACTGCCCGAGCCTCTCAGCGGTCACTATTTCCCCGTAGGGGGAAGGGTGCACCCTCACATCATCGTAGCCGGTGAAGGACAGCGATCCCAGCATCTGGCTGAAATCACCCGGGATAGACAGCAGCTGACCTGCGATCGTCGCAAGGGCAAGCGCAGCGCCCCAGGAAGGCCTTCCGCCGGCCACCAGCCCTGCGGCTGATATTAGAACCGACACCGCCAGCATCTCCCCTGCCAGAAGTGATGGAGATAGAAGTACGAACAGGCCTCCTCCGGCTGCGGCGCCCAGTGCCTCCAGGGAGTAGACGGCGCCTGGCCGGCCGAAGGCGAAGGGCTGGATGAAGACTGCGCCGGCAGTAAAGCCCAGGGGAAAAACTGTTGCGAAGAGGGGAAGGGACCCGGTCCTTGCCATCATCACCTGTGCAAAACCGAGGAAGGGCATAAGAAGAACCCCCAGACGCCAGAACAGTACGTGTCTGGATGTCCTCCCGCCGATGGCGGCTCCAATGCCGGAACCGACTATCCATGAAGCCAGCACGACGCCGGAGGCCAGCTCCGCCTGGTGCTCACCGAAGAGGGACTCCCTGAGCACTACAGTCTGGACGATGATGGACAGCATTCCCCCAAGGAAGTAAGAGGGTCCGCCCAGCCTGTCAGTCACCCTGGAGTGTATCGCTGCCGCTTTCCACCAGGACCTGGGCCTGGAACCTGTACAGGAAAACGTCGCCGAGGTAGGCTTCCGGAGAAAGGCCTGCCTTCAGGCAGACGCCCTGAAGGAAATCCTCCAGGTCCCATCCCTGCTCCAGGGGAACCTGGGGCAGAAGCACACCTGACCTGCCGTCGCCGGCTATTATCAGCAGCCCGTCGGTGCCCACTCGAACACGGCTCCAGTCCTCCACTATCTGCAGCGGGGTGAGGACCGATATCTCGTACTCCAGCTCTTCGAGTTCAGCAGGTGATACCGGGATGAACCGCGGGTCCTCCAGAGCGGCCGACCGGGCCATTTCCGCCACGGTCTCCGCCAGGGGAGAGACGGCCAGGATGGAGCCGACGCAGCCCCTGAGAAGACCGTTCCTCTTCAGCGTCACGAAAGCCCCCCTTGGAACATCAAGGTCCTGGGGCAGATCAGCCGGAAGGCTGTATTCCGCACCGCCCACGGCGGCCTCCACCGATCCGCGGGCGATCCCCAACAGTACATCCCCCAGCTCTCCGGACAGGCTCCAGCCGGCAGGGTCCGGCTCCGTTGAAGTGAAGAGGATGGACGCGTACCCCACCACCTGTGACCCGTCACCCGAATAATCGGCACTCGTGGTCATCGAGAGCGGTTCCGCCTCCATGCCGGGGAAAAACCCGGCGTAGGACATGACCATGGCCACGGGAAGCCGGCCGCAGGCGAAGGTCCCCAGCCCCTCGGGCAGCGCCTCCTGAGACGTGACATCGAGGAAAACACCCGCATCCCCGGCCAGGATGGCCGCTACCGTCATGGAATCAACTTCGCGGGCAAGCTCCACCGGAGGGTAGTGGGACAGGTCACAGCTGGCGATGACCAGTACCCTCCGTTCGAAGGCCTCAGCCAGTATCAGTTCCGCCATGAATCTGAGCTGGTCTTCGTCGGCGCTTCCCACGATTATGGGGACTATGCTGAAGCCAGGTTCCAGGACCCTCTGAAGGAAGGGCAGCTGGACTTCCAGGCAGTGCTCCGACTCGTGGGCAGCCGGGACGAATGACGCAGCCGGATGAGAATCCAGCAGTCTCCCGGCTATCCCCTCATCCACCGGGACCTCGCCCAGGGGAGTAAGGTAGGAGCTGCCCTGGAACACCGAGAACCCTGAGAAGGAGACCTGGTGGGAAGGTCCGACCAGGACTACCACATCTATATCCTCGCCGCGGATGGAGCTGTAGAAATCGGCTGCGGTTCCCCCGCTGAAAACGTATCCTGCATGGGGCACCACGCCTGCTATAACTGCACCGCCGGGTCCAGTGAAGGTCGAGGTCTCCAGGAGGCTGTCCACCATGGCTGCAAGTTCCTCCGGGTCCGCGGGGTAGAATCTGCCGGAGCAGATCGGGAGTCTTGCCATGTCTGCACCATCGGTATCTGCTTCGTCCCGAGCGGGGGAGCTTCCGCCGCAAGCCAGGAGCATGGACAGTGCCAGCGTCAGTATCCTCATCCCGCCAGCTCCCTCCAGTGATCGGCCCTCTTCCTGGAGGTCTTCTTGACCTCGAGTTCCTTCAGGTCCCCCCGCGTCCTCCCACCGGTTCCCAGGGATGCGGCCACCGCGGCGAACAGAAACATCGCCGCCCTGGAAAAGAACCCGCGCCTGCTCATACTTTCTTTCAAGGTCGATCCTCCGATCAGTCCCAGACCCCTGCCACAGGGGCGGAACAGTTTTCACATACACCATTCGAGATACCCGTCAGCTCCACCTGGTACCCCTGCCGCCGGATGAGAACATGGCCGCACAGGGGACACCGGGTCACCATACCTTCGGGAGTGACTGCATTACCCACATAAACGAAATGAAGTCCCATATCGACGGACCTCTGACGCGCCTGTTCCAGAGTCTCCACAGGGGTGGGAGCCAGGTCCGCCAGCCTGTACATGGGAAAGAACCTCGAGAAATGAAGCGGCGTGTCAGGACCGACATTGTCCAGCACCCACCTGGACACGGCATCAATACCCTCCGCGTCGTCGTTCAGCGTCGGGACCACCAGATTCGTTATCTCGACCCAGGTGCCCGAGTCCTTCAGTGCCGTGATGGTGTCCAGGACCGGCTCCAGCGTTCCGCCGCATACTTCCCTGTAATACTCGTCCGACATCGACTTGAGATCCACATTGGCTGCATCGATGTAGTCCGACAGCTCCGAGAGCGGACCGGGGTTAATGTAACCCGCGGTTACCAGTATGTTGGCTATTCCCTCTTCCCTTGCCAGCCTGGCGCAGTCCCGCGCGTACTCGTAGTAGACCACGGGCTCCGTATAGGTGTATGCGATGGCCTGACAACCGTACTCCTTCGCGCTCGCAACCACCTCCTCCGGGGAAAGGTCGTAGGGTGACACATCTTCCGGGGCCGCCTGGGATATTTCCCAGTTCTGGCAGAAATCGCATCTGAGATTGCAGCCTGCGGTGGCTATGGAAAACACATCGGCCCCGGGAAGGAAATGGAAGAGGGGTTTCTTCTCCACCGGGTCCACGTGAACGGCCACTGGCCTGCCGTAGACAAGGCTCACCAGCTCTCCGTCAGCGTTCAGCCTGACCCTGCACCTGCCCCTCTGACCCGGGTCCAGCAGGCACATGTGAGGGCAGAGAACGCACTGGACACGGTTACTCATTCTCATCCTCCCTCACCACGAACCAGTCGGCACCATGGAAAGTAATCCATCCATTCTCAAACAGTTCCAGCATGAGGTCCATGTCGACTGTTTCTATCGGCTTGGCCCAGGACCTTTCATCCAGGTCGGTGAATTCCCTGAAGAAGCGGAAGATAGCGGGTTCAGATTCCTCAGCGGCTCTGCCGGCACCGAGAACCGCTGAGGCTATCACAAGGGCAATCCCTAAAAGCATATCCCCTCCTCAGTAAAGGTCCGGGAACCCGGCGGGGGAAAGACCGATCCGCCACCTGAAATCCCACTGGTCTCCGCCGTCCCCGGGGTCGGAAACCCACAGGGGTAGGAGCACCTCAAGCATGGCCACACGCAGTGAAAGGCCCGCGTCCGCCACGACGTTGTCCCAGGTGAACTCCCCGAACCCGTCGGCGAGCCAGCCACCGGCCAGGTAGACTTCCACCGGTAGAACGGGAAACGGGATCGGGATCCTCTGCTCCGCCGTAAGGGCGGCCCTTGCCCGTAGCGGGCTGTTCCAGTATCCGGGTAGGGCGGGTCCGTTCCTCACATAGTAGTGCTCTCCGGGTGACAGAGGTCCGTCCGGAGGCAGGAAGGCCCCTATTATCCCGCCTGCGAAGAGACCTCCGCCGGGCCTGAGCAGCACATGGAGGGGAGCGTCCCCGGCCACCGTGCCCGCGTAGAGCCTGGTCCTGGTTACGAACTCGCCGGTTACACGGGTCTCGAGGTCGATCTCTATGTCAGCCCTTGCATATGCCCCACCATTCCATCCGGGTGATGCGAGGGCGCTGGCCTCACCCTCCCAGCAGAACCGGTAGGATAGGTCGGAAGCGGAAACCCCTCCGCTGAATCTTTTCTTAACCGACAGCACCAGGCCCCTGACG
>CAZXEF010000123.1:0-8451 GCA_964639605.1 uncultured bacterium
CCTGATCATCCGGGGCATGCTCAAGGCGTAGTAATTGTGCAGGGGACCGGTGGGGTCTTCATCTTTATAGTCCATACCAGCTTGTTGCCAGGCGCAGTACCAGGCGATGTCCTGTATATCCACGGTATTATGCCTGTCGAAAAGGTTCGTAACCTCGCACCACAGGTTCATGGAGAAGTTCTCCAGCCAGAGATCCTTGCTGACCTTCAGGTTGGTTTCCATGGTCAATGGATACCTTTCGCTGTTGATCGCTGGCTGGGCGGTTCCCTGATTGGCAAGGCTGTAGGGGAAACCGCTGCCGAATTCCCACTCGAAACCTACTCCCAGTCCCTGGAACACGGGGACTCCGCCTATCCTGAGGCCCCTGCCCCTTGGCACCTGCATGGCCAGGTCGATGTTCACCGTATGTGTCTGGTCCCAGTCAAGGTACTGCTCGGTATCGCTGTTCTGGTAGCCGTTCAGGACATAGATGTAATTCTGGAGAGGTTGCGAGGATGACCCGGTAGCCCTGGAAAGGGTGTAACTAACGTCCCAGGAGAAGAACCCTGTATCCTTCCCCTTCAGCGATACCTCGAGTCCCCTGCTCTCACCGGTGCCGGTGCTTACATATTGCGCGTACTGACCGATGCCAGGGCAGGTGAAGATGTCCGTTTCCACAAGATTCGACATCTCCTTGAAGTATCCCGTCACATCTATACTGATCCTGTCCGTGAGGCTGCAGGATGTTCCCAGCTCGTACATCGTGCTCTTCTGCAGGTCCAGGTCGGGGTTACCTCCAAGGGGGATATTCTGTGAAAAACTGCGGTCCTCCATATGGTACAGTTGCCCGAACATGGGGACCTGTGAGTACATGCCGAAGGCCGCGTGCATCGAATGGTTCTCCGTCAATGGCATTATGAAGCTGAACCTTGGATTTACAGAGTATTTCGGCGGAGCCTGTATCCAGTCCAGCACCTGGTTCTGAAGGGTGGGCGGTGGCGGGATCTCCAGCGGATCCGGCATCCTGTTGTAGTTCGCGTCGAAGTAGTCCAGTCTCAAACCGCCGGTCAGTGTCATTCCATCCTCAAGGACTATCCTGTCCTGAAAGTATACCCCGCCTGACAGAGGCTCCGCGCTGTACGTGTTCTGGTGAACGGTGGAAGAGGGGGCATTGTCTACAACAACGGAGTAGCTGTAGACATCGTAGAAATCCCCCTGGATGCCCCAGCTGATATCATGAGGGTCCCATGCCAGTATCTGCGTGTTAAGGTCGATGGTGTTCGTTGTACTCCGGGACTCCGTCCAGGGGAAGCGGCTGGTGCCCCCATGTACGAAGCCGTCATAGTCCGTGAAAATACCGGGCTGGTAGTTCTCCCACTCTTCCCAGCTCCAGTCCTCTCCGAGCCACTCCGTCTGACGCATGGGATTCGTAGACTCGGGGTCGTTGTAGATCCTGTGGTCGTAATCAGCCTTCTGCTGTGAAAAGCCGAGGCTCACCATGGTGACGTCGCTGAACTCATGATCTATCCTTGCGCCTATGTGCCGGTTGCTCCAGGACCTCACGGGCAGCGCGTAGAGTATGTTTCCCCCCGGACCCAGTGTATCTCCGTAAGTAGGCGACGAGGGATCATAGTCAATGTAAGGGAATTCGTAGCGGCTCCAGTTCCAGTAGTCCCCCACCCTGAACCATCCGGCCGACCGTTCAAGGAAGGATGTGGTGAAGTCTATGTCCGTTGATCCGGAGGGCTTGTAGGAGAGTTTCAGGAAGCCCCTGTAGGTCGTCTCCCAGTCGTCGAAGCCGAAGCCGTACCTGTTGTCCTTTCCCCCACCGGTCTCAAGGAACTCGCCGTCAATGAACAGCCTCATCTCACCCGGTATCTCCAGTCCTATCCCTGGTAAAAGGTATGTAGAGATGGGTTCGGGTCCTCCGACACTGCCTCCGAATTCCAGCCTTGCCTCGTTGAAGGGCGTAACTTCGCTGTAACTCCACGGGTCGAATGATTCCAACGGGAAGTCCTCAGGGATACCTCCCCAGGTCCCCTCATCCGCCAGACCAAGCGCATGCCAGTCGTTCCCCTCCATTCGGATTTCCCCGGAATACTCCTCACCTCCTTCAATCGTTTCCATTCCCACCGCGCCTGAGAGGAAGTTGCCGAACCTGGCATCGTATACACCGGCCGACAGATCGATCTCCTTCAGGGAAGACACTGGAACGGTACCGAGGATTGAGTTGTACACCGGTTCCCGGTATGAATAACCGTCCACCATGTAAAGCAGCTCTCCCCTTCTGCCGCCGCGAACATGTAAATGATCTTCTACCGGTGCATCCATCGTAGAGAATTGCACATACTGCGGATTCCGGCAGCCAGCACTGATGAACTTGATACTGCCGTTCCTCATCCCGTTGTCCAGCACTCCCGGTCCGCTTCGGATCAGGTCATCCGTTCCATCGATGATCCTCAGTCCCGGCGGAATTACATCAGGCATCCCCGGGACCGAGCCTGAGAGAAAGACAACGGGAAGGGGATCGCAAACAACATATCTCTGGAGTGTAATGTCGACCCTGGTAGGCTCGTCCTCCATCACCACTACATTGCTTCTGCCCCCGTGAAGCGCATCCGGAACGTCTGCCGCAACCTCGTATATCCCGGATTCCACCTGGATTGCGTACCAGCCGCTTTCGTCCGTGAAGCAGACATGGCCGGTACTTTTAATCGTCACCGTCGCTCCTGCTACAACATCTCCTGAATCATCGTATACGAAGCCCTGAATTGCCGATGTACCGGCCTGTGCAGTATTGACCAACAAAGCAATGCATACCAGCAGTGACATTCTGAAACCCTCCCCCTCAGCAGGTCTCCATTCAGTAAACACAAGTATTGATTACGAATATAGAATATGGCGTGTATTCTCCGAAGTCAACGAAACAAAGAAATGCCTTGCTAGTAGTTATTGTACTGATTTAATTATAATAGGAATTTTAATACATATTATAATTTCACATGCACTATCCGGTCAAGCAAGTGCATGAAATGAGGTACGTCCCTAAAAACCGATGAACCAGCGGGTCTTGGTCTTTGCGGGGTGGAGGGTCAGCCAGAGGTCATCGGGCAGATATATGTTGGTGGAGCAGTACTGGCACTGGATAAGCCTCTCCTCGCCGTTTATCATCAGCGACCCGCCGCACTGGGGGCAGCTGTACGCCACCGGCTGGTATGTCTTCTCTTCCGATTCCGGTCCGCTCTTTCCCTCGGGCCATGCCCCGACGATCAGAGTCGCCCCGGGAACCGCTTCCCTGAACCAGTCCGACGCCGGGAAGACGGGGGCGACAGTGCCGCAGTCGGGGCACGTTATGGTTGCGGGTTCAGTGTACTCGTCTTTCATGTCGAAGTCCCTTTTGCATTTGATGCAGTAAGGGTCCAGCCTTCCGCAGGTCATCCTCATGTTGAAATGCCCGAAGATGTTGCTGTTGGATCCCTCACCCTTCTGGTAACCCGACACATCCTCCCTGACGTCTTCCAGCACACTCTTCCAGACATCCTCCGGGAAGTCTATGCCGGAGTGGCACTTTCCGCACTCGAGCTTCAGGTAGGGGCCGTCCACATGGACTGGGGAGTCGCAATGGGGGCAGTCTATGCTTATTTCCATCATGGACCAGAGCATATTTTCACCTTTCAGGATCTTTCAATGTCGCCGACCGTGAGAACATCCTTTTCGAGATGAACCCGAGATACTGCTGAAAAGAACAAAACTGATCGCGGTCCTGCGGATAGCTTCATAACCGAATATTATGATAATCCCGATCAGTGCTGAGAGTCAATCATCAATCGGAGACGGAACTCTTACTATGACTGTTTGAATCGCAGGGGATAGATGCACATGACGGCCGGACCTCATCATGCATCCATCCGGCTGATCTGTTTTGTATTGCTTGTTGTCTGCAGTGGCATTTTCCTGCAGGGTCGGAATCGGACAGCAATTCGGTGGGAATAGCCCTGCTCGTCATAGGGGGAGCATTGTCTTCCTATCTCCGAGAAGCCCCCACGCACCCGCGGCAGTCAGTGGCGCGAACAATGCCGGCCCGATGTATGGATCGACGGATGTATGTCCGCTGGCATTGTGGGAAGCTTAGATAACTGTCAATGCCAGTACGCAAGATCGGCCAGTACCGAGACCCTCAGCAGACGATCGATACGGAATCCTCAATTCCTGCGGTATTCCGGGAGGGTGTTCCCGTCCTCAGAGATCTCGTCCCTGTAGCATTCTCAATCCTCCGGAATGCTGTCGGGCTGGCAGTTGAGCCTTGCGGCAAGGAGGGTGAAGTCGTCATCGTACTGGTCCGAACCGTGATGGGATTCCACTTCCTTGAGTATGACATGAAGCAGGTCCGTGAGGGGCAGTCTTCTGTTGCTGACCACCAGTCGGGCAAGTCTTTTCTCTCCGAACTCCTCCTCGGAGCAGTTCATGGCCTCGCAGACACCGTCGGTGTACATCAGGATGATGTCATCCCTTGCCAGCTCCACTGTACCCTCGACGTACTCAATGTCCTTCGAGACACCCAGCAGCATCCCTCCCTCGGTGAGCAGGGTCACGTCACCCGACGCGGAGACCAGCATGGGAGGATTATGTCCCGCATTCACATAGCTGATGCGTTCTTCCCTGACATCTATCAGGACCATGAAGAAGGTGATGAAGAGCTCTGAGGGAGTGTTCTCATAGACTATCCTGTTTATCTGCCTGCAGGATTCACGAAGCGATACGCCCATGGCCTGGGTGGTCCTGAGTGAGGCCTGAAGGTTCGCCATCAGCATGGCGGGTCCCACTCCCTTTCCCGCAACATCCCCTATGGATAGCACCGTCCTGTACCTATCGAGGGGAATCACATCGTAATAATCCCCGGCAACCTCCAGGCAGAACCTTATCATGGCTTCCACCTCCAGGCCCGGCCTGCAGGGAATCTCACCCGGAAGAAGCCCTTTCTGGATATCTCTGGCCACTTTTAGCTGCTGTTCCAGCTTCTGTTTGATCAGCCTCTCGTTCAGGAGCTCGAAATTCTCGGCCACAAGCGCGGTCTGGGCAGAGAAATTGGCCAGCATCTCCAGTTCCTCCGCTGTGAAATCCTCTCCGTTGGTCTTGGTGCTTATGACCAGGAAACCGACAAGGCCTGACTTCGTGGAGAGGGGCAGAAGGATTGCGCTGTGCCGCGCCAGGAACCATTCCTCCTGTTCGAGGGACAGGATAATCTTACCGCTGGCCATCAGTTCGTCGAAGAGTATCGGGTACTCGGTAGTCTCCAGGCTTCGCACCAGCTGGTCCCTCCTGTCGAAGGGGGCCGGCTCCTCCATTTCGACAGCGAAAGAGTCCTTGTTCACCATCCTGAGTACTGGATATATCCTTTCCGCAGCCAGGCCGTCCGCCAGCTTGTTCTCCAGTTCTTTCCAGAAAGTGGAGACCTCCGTTCTTACTATGTTGGAGGCAAGGAAGTTCCGCAGCAGTTCCTTGAGTCTCACCCTTTCAGGATAGAAGTGCTTCTCAAGCCTGTTATGGAGTTTCCTCTGGGTCGGCATGAAGATGAAGGCCAGCATAAGGCCCAGTATCAGAGTCGGTGTCCGGCTGTCCACGTTCAGGTGCCTAAGCACAAGGTTCCCGAACAAGTATAGAATCCCGATGAACACGAGAAGGAGGGTCAGGCTCACGAAGAGGTACCTGGTCCCTCTCTTCAGCCTTGCTTCAACCGAGAGCAACTTGTACTTACCGAGGGCGTAGGCCAGCGATACGGGCACCATGAGCATCAGAAGGAAAAGAACATTCGTCATTATCATCCGGGTGATGAATGAAAGGTTGAGATACTTCAGCGGGGAAAGTACCATGATCCACTGGTAGACAAGCACCAGTAATATCCCCGGTGCCGAACCGAACAGGACCAGTTTGGTCTGACGCTTCTCGAGGAAGGTTTCCGCATTCCTGTGATTGAAGACGAGAAGCAGATACCCAAGGGTGAGCTGCAAGGTCCAGACTATGGTGAACTGCAGGTCCAGTTCTCGTCTCAATACGATGTAGGCAAAGCTGAAGACTACGGCAGGAGCGAAGAGCAGTATGTTGATGAACAGTCTATGCCCGTCATACCATTTCTTCCGCTTGGGGAAAAGCATCTGCAGCTTCAACCAGAAAGCCGGGTAGAGCGACTGGATCATGCCGAATGCCACAAAGATCGCCATAGGCAGCCGGATGGATGTATAGGCATCGGCTATTGCGGGGCTTGTAACGTTCATGCTGACTGCGAGTGTATAGCAGAAGAGTGTCAGGGACCGCACAGGCGAAGAGAAGGGACGCTTGAGGAATGCCCACAGACCTACGATTATGAGGCCGGCTATGATAAGCGTCCTCAAGACGACGAGTATCCATACCTGAAGCTGAATGGTCAGGGGAATGGAGCGCGTAACAACACTGGTGGAATACACTTCGGAATCGTGCAAGAATTTGATCTCTATCTCTTCACCCGCAGGTGTATCGACATTGAAAACACTGAAATAGTTACTCTGGGTGGAGGGCAGCCCGTCCACCTCCACCAGCAGGTCTCCTTCCAGAGGGATAGGAGGGGCAGGGAAGTCCTCCTCGTCCACCTCCGCGAACTCGGCGTAGGGAGATGCTTCCTGAAGGGCGATAAAGCTCCACATGTCGCCCATGCTGCATAGATTCAGGACCTTGGTGAACTCCCGGACCATATACAATGAAGAGAATCCGATTACTGCAGCAGATGCAGCTATCATGAACAGAAATAAGATCCTTTTCATTGGGTACCCCCGTATTGCTCAATGAATATACGCACTATTCCGGGCAGCAGGTATTTACCTGTCCTGTCAGTATCTCCAACCTCTGTCCCGGACTATCGCCCTGCTTCTGTACCCCGGCCGTGACCTTCCAGGCCTGATACCTGTCATCAGGCTCCCGTGTTCTTCACCCCTAACTTCGATCAGCCTTTCCATCAGATATCCGACTTCGGCCAGGAACGGATACTCCGGATCGAAACTGTACACGATCGTTCTGCCTACCTTCTCGCTGGTAAGCACGGAATCCTCTTCCAGCCTCTTCAGCTGTTTCTGCACAGAGTCCAGGGATGAGTTGAAAAACCTGGCTATCTCCCTGGCGTAGCCCTTCCCCCTGGTGTGCATGAAAAGCAGGACCTGTTCACGTACAAGTGATCCAAGAATAGGTTCCAGCACTTTGTCCTCCTATATATGTCATATGTTATATATAGTATGTCATCATTCCGTGTCCATCCCCGCCTGATCGGATTGACCGTCGAGGTTCTGTCTCATCCATTCGAGGTACGATCTCGAGACGGAAACCAACGGTGTGCTTGCAAGCTCAGGTGTTTCATATGGATGCATCTCCTCGAGAAATGTCAGCAGCTTCTCTTCCAGGGACCTGAAAGTCTTGATGGATACCTTCCACTCGGTATCGCTGCATAGTTCGCCTTTCCACCTGTAATGGCTGGTGATCGGCCCTGAGACCTGCGCGCAGGCGCCCAGTTTCCTGACGACAGACTCGCGCCCCATCCTGTCAGCCTCCGCTTCGGAATTCACGGTGGTGGTCACCTGGATGACCGGATCTTCTCTCATGTCATCTCACTTTCATAGGGATTCACGCTTTCATTCCCTCCAGCTCCTCCAGGTACAAGGACAGGCTGTCAACGAGGAACTCAAAGAAAAGCCTTCCCTTCTCCACTGAGACGAAGCCGAGATCCGACCCGGCACCGCCCTGCGGGTATCGCTTCATCCATTCATTCCTCCCGAGGACTTCGCCGGGGGAAGGCTCCGGGGGAAACTTTATCCTTGGGAATTCCGGTATGTCACACTTGAGCAGATGCCATATCATGGAGACCTCTGTAACCGTCACATGATAACCGGGATCCGGACAGAACAGCTCCCGCTGTTTCTCCACAGCTCCCGGGAGGTCCCTGTAGAGCATGTACTCCATCAGTGCTCCCGGGCATTCTACGGAAGCCTCCTCAAATCCGTCCTCGATGGGTTTCCTGTTGCCTCCGTGACCGCTTATGAAGAGAATCTTCCGGAAACCGTGGAAGTAGAGGGATGTCACGAGATCACGCGTGATATTCAACAGGGTCTCCCGCCTGAGACTCACTGTACCGGCGAATCCCATGTGGTTCTCCGACATTCCGTAGCTGACCGCGGGAGCCACCGCGGTCCCTGTCCTGTCACCCGCCTCACGGCATAGCCTCGCAGGGATAATGGTGTCACATCCCAGCGGCGCCGCCTTCCAGTGCTGCTCAAGGGACCCTGATGGTATCAGCACCGTATCACGGGTCTCCAGGTACCTTGCGACCTCTCCGGTCAAAGCGTCCGCGAGCTGCATTGCCGGCCTCCTCTTGTCCTTGCGTCATTCCTTGAGCATACTCGCCTGACGTACATCAGGTTCGCCTGACGTACATCAGGTTCGCCTGACGTACAT
>CAZXEF010000124.1:0-8442 GCA_964639605.1 uncultured bacterium
TCCGGCGCGTCCGGGCCAGTGAAACGGATACCGCTCCCATGAGGAAGTTTGAAATGACCGGTGGCCAGAATACCGCAGTCCCTGCTATAGCAGGATGCAGGAGGGAGTAGATCAGCATTATCAGGTTGACCCCCGCAAGCAGACCCCAGAATTGGGTACGGTTCTCCAGGTAAAAGCTCCTGAGATCTATCCCTTCCGGGGGAACCTCGTCAGGCAGGGTCGCCGCCACTACCAGGTACATAAGGAGCAGCAGGTGTCCGTAGAAGAGGAATATCCACCCTCCGCCCCAGGCATCGATGTTCTCCATTGTTACCAGTGCCCACCAGTTCTTCAGAACAGTGGCCAGCACGTACCATGAAACGAGGATCGGCAGCCAGTGCCAGCGGACTAGACTCCTGCTCCGGATCAGACGATGCGCACTGGAGAACAGGTCCGCGAGCATCAGCCCGAACAGGACGGATACAAGTGTTGCAATGCTGCCGCTCTGCATCAGGCTTCTCTCTCCTCGTTCAAACGGACCGGGAGGAACACCGGGAACGAGCCCGAGGGGATCATCCCCGTTTTCCTATGTCCGGATCAGATGATTGCACTTGCGCCCGCCTGCCGTTTCAATCGCTGGAACACGATTCAGATCATCATACAGCGCCACTTCATGAGCCTGGCTGTTCTGCTGCGTTTGATCGTTCACTCAAATACTTCTCTGTGAATTCAGAAGGTCCAGGAACCTCTATTCCCTCATGTCCGTTGACATCCAGAAGTCGCTTATCTCCTGATACTACTATTTTCCAATCCCCCCCGGGAGCCGCTGCAAGATACTTGTCATCATCAGGAATCATCCCTGCTTCGCAAGACGCTTCCCTTGCCCTGAGAATCATCCCGAAGCGCCTGATCCCTTTTCCATCCCGCTTAAGCAGCCTGGTGTGATCTGCCGGTCCTCGACCTCCCATGGAAACAAAGGTTCTACAGTGAATTATGGTGTTCCGGAGCCTCCCTGGAATTGATAACTCGACTTGCTGCATGTATTAATAGACAGATGCCGGGCAGATCATTTACCAAGGCGCTTGCAACCAGGCATGAAAGTGGGGGAAGCGCCGCCGTGCTGGAAAGGTGAAACAGATGGGAAATACAGATTCCAAGCTGAAGAGCGAAGCCTGGGCCTGGCTGCAGCCGGTTCAGACGATCCATCTCGCGACATGGGATGGAAAGAGCCCCAGAGTGAGGCCTGTCAGCCTGATCTTCGACGATGGCAGGTTCTGGTTCTGCACGGGATCGGAGGACGCCAAGGTCGGGCAGCTGCAGAAGAATCCGGGTTTCGAATTCTCGCTGATGCTTGAAAAGAGCGATTGCCGTGGCACCCTTCGCTGCTCGGGCAGAGCCCGGATAGCTTCTGACCTCGAAGAAAAGAGCAGGATGTCCGCCAGGATACCCTTCTTCAACCAGTACTGGGTATCTCCGGAGGATCCTGCCTACTGCCTGGTCGAACTCCAAGTCAGGGACGTGGAATTCATGCGGCCGGGAGAAATGGCCTCCAATCGGTTCAAAGCATAGCTCAGGCGGCTTGAAAATGACGGAGGACCCGACCGTTGCTTGATATCTACGTCGACGCCGATGCATGCCCGGTGAAGCATGAGATCTACAGGGTCGCGGGACGGTACGGTCTTAACGTTATACTCGTATCCAACTCATGGATGCGTATCCCGGAGTCGAGCCGGATCGAGCTGGTGGTAGTGGACAAGGGCGCGGACGTGGTCGACGACTTCATCGCTGAGCAGGCAGGCGATGACGATATAGTTATCTCCGGCGACATACCACTGGCATACAGGTGCCTGAAGAAGGGTGCCCATGTGCTTGGGAATACCGGCCGTCCATTCACGGAGGACAATATCGGTGATGTCCTGTCCATCAGGGACCTGCTCCACGACCTCAGGGAACAGGGGATGATCACGGGCGGCCCCGGGCCCTTCGAGAAGAAGGACAGATCGAATTTCCTTCAGGCGCTGGATAGGATGATAGTGAGCATCCGCCGAAGGAACCGTGTCCCGTGAACCGGCTAATTCTGCTCAGCCGTCGGAAGAGGCCGGACATCCTGCAGTACGATTGCTGACTCTCCGGAAAAGCGGTCGGGAAAAAGCACGAGATTTCTGTAAGGTCCTGCTGCGGACGGCACGAGTACCCCTTCAAAGCCGGCTTCGCGGATACATTCTCCCAATTCCTGCGTAAGCTCCCATTCATCGCCGCACAAGTCATCACGATCTATCCCCAATTGTTCCAGCACATCAGGGTCCGTCAGATCGAACACCCTTCCGACATTAATCCTGATCCTTCCGATCAGATAGTCACGAGGTGCTGCCGGCCTTCTCCTGAGTTCCGCCAGGCATCCTTCCGAGCTCTCGGACAGGTACAGCGCGCCGAAGACCTCGGCCGGATTGTACCTTCCGCCGTAAAGGAACGCACCATCCGTACTCAGGATGGATTTCCTCCTGGTCCTGAAGACAACCCTGAACCAGCAGGTCCCCTGAAATGCAACGGGTTTCTGGCGACTGACGGTATCCTGCCGGTTCTCACGTGGAATGCTCATTATTCGATCAGGTCGGGATTCCTTCAGCCATGCGGCCGAGCAGGCGGCCCACCTCTCTCAGACCATAGGGCGGGTCATCGATTATTGCCTCGATCGGTGTCCTGTTCCCCAGTTCGCGCTGTGCTGTATTGAGGAAGTTCATTCTATCGGATTCCATAGGAAAAAGCTCCAGAAGCAGATCGGTAACCTGGGTCAGCTGCCGCATCATCTCTGCGTGCAGAGGTCTGACTTTCAGCCGGAACCTGGAAGGTGCTCTCTCCCAGCGGCTGATAGTCTCCGGTCTGACGCCTCCGAAAGCTTCGCCAAGCTTGATCTGTGTAAGACCGAGTGTATGTCTTGCAAGACGAAGATCACTCGGGGCGACTGCCATTACTGTTGTCATGGAGCATACCTCCTTTCAACAGATAATTATATATATCATGACATATGTCAAGTTATATGCTGTACTAAAGGAAACGAGTCGATCAACCATGCTGGATACCGAGTCCTGTTTCATGTCATGAGAAGGCAGGATCGCACATCAGGGAGATTTCCCGGATATCGTCGACCTGAGCAGCGTGATCAGGCTGTCCACATCGACGGATACTTTCTCTGTTCCATGAACAGTTGATCCCGACTCCCCGAGTACCCTCTGGACCTTTCCTTTCAGATAGGAGGAAATCATTCCCCCCTGGATAGCTGCAGAAGCGATTTCGATCGCCTCGTCAGGGCGTCCGAATTCAGACAGGAAGATAGCCGAGACGGCCATCATCTCCAGGAGATGCTGGCTCCATCTGTGCGCATCGAACAGCTCCACGGCACGTGAGAAAGAAGCGCGCGCCGAATCAGGGTCCCCGCGTTCGAGGGCCGTCACTGTCAGCAGGAGCTGGACCCAGGCCACCCACCAGACGTGTCCCTGCGAATCCAGGCACGACAGTATTCGATGGAGTATCTCCTCTGCTTCCTCAAGGTTTCCCCCGGCTATCAAAATCTCGGCCATGTAGCAGTAGATCAGAGATGTGTTGAAATCGTCCCCTATGCTCTGCTGGATCGCCAGGGCCCTGTTAAGAAGTTCCATGGATCCCCGGAGATCACCCTTGTCACGGATGACTGTGGAGAGATTGGTCAAGCTCATTGATTCGCCGTGCTGATTGCCCAGCCTTCCGCATATCTCAGCGGATTCCCTGTACAGCTCCTCTGCCCTGTCAAGATCGCTCCTGCGTTCCGCCAGGATCCCAAGGTTGTTGATTGGAGCCGACATTCCCAGCAGGTCCCCTATGCTCCTGCTGATCTCCAGGCTCTCATTGTACAGAGATTCCGCTCTCTCGTCCTCGCCCTTCACGTTAAGGACGTTCGCGAAGTTGTTCAGACCGTAGGCGAGACCCTTGGCATCGCCGCTGCTCCTGTAGAGTTCCAGGCTCCTTTCCAGGGGAGGGATGCATCTATCCAGAGGCAGGACGTGCGATCCTGCCCATCCGAGGTGGCCCAGCAGTTCCGCCATGAGCAGCGCCTCGTCGTCCTTCTCACCCAGGACTTCGATAGTTTCCTCGAGAATCCCGTACACCTCGCGGAACTGACCCTTGACCGCCATGAGCATCACGAATCCCCTAAGGCAACCCCGAAGCAGGTCGGTCCTGCCCGTCCGCACCGCGAAGGTCCAGGCCGCCCTTATGTTCTCAAGATCACGCTCCAGATCGGCAAGGGCCCCGATCCTGTCTCCCCTCACCAGGTCATTCTCCCTTGAAGCAAGGAGATGGAGGTAGTGCTCCGAATGCGCTGACCGCACGGCTTCCGGATCTTCCATCACATCGGTCCTCTTTCCGGCGAAGTACTTGATCGTCCCGTGAATACCGAAATAACCTTCCTGCAGCTGCCAGATCAGGGACCTGTCCCTCAGTGCCAGCAGGACAGGAATTTTGATGCCGCACACTGATTCGGCCGCCCTTCTGTCGAACCCCCCCTTGAACACCGTGAGCAGGCAGAGGGCGGACTTTTGAGAGGGGTCCAGGAGATTCCAGCTGAAGAAAAAGACCGCCTCGAGGCTGCTGTGCCTGTCCGGATGATCCCTCATCACGGATTCCATGGACAGCGGATCGAGAACCTGCTCGGCTATCTCTGAAAGCGAGAGGATACCGCACATCGAAGCGGCCAGCTCGATGGCCAGAGGACTTCCCTCGATCGTCCGGCATATACCCTCTACCTTTATTCTATCACCATCGGCGATATCCACTCCGTAGATCCTCTTGGCAGTCCGGGCGAACAGTTCGACGCCGTCCGAGTCTCCATCGGTTCCTCCCGATTCCGAGAGCGACATTCCCGGAACCTCGAACACCCATTCAGCTCTCAGCCTCAGGCGATGTCTCGAAGTCACCAGGATATTCAGCCTGTCCGTTCTCTCGAGAAGGCTGCCGGGTATTTCGGCCTGATCCGTCAGATGCTCGAAGTTATCCAGGACCAGCAGCATCTCACAGCGGGAAAGATGCTCTGCGAGCTGGTCCTCGAGAGCGCCGTCACCATCAGGAGTGAATCCTATTGTCAGCGCGATCTTGGATGCGATGCTCTCTTTCTGATCGAGTTCAGCCAGAGGCACGAAGAACGCCCCGTCACTGTACCGGTGCGACAGCTCGTTCGCTATCCTGATGGAGAGCCTTGTCTTGCCGGTGCCTCCCGGTCCCGTGAGGGTAAGGAGCCTGCAGTCTTCGGACCGCATCATAGAACTGATCTGAAGTATCTCCCTCTCGCGGCCCACGAAGGGTGACTGTTCCCTCGGGAGATTGCCCGGGACGGAAAGGACCCGCCTGGACGAGCTGTACCTCTCCTTGAGGTCGGGGTGAATTATCGAGTACAGCCTCACCGGCTCATGGACATCCTTTAGAACATGAAAGCCGAGATCCCTCAGTCGGACTCCCCTGGGAAGTCCGTTTTCCACAGCCCGGGCCGTTGCCAGTATCTGTCCCCCCACCGCAGCGTTCATAACCCTGGCAGTGAGGTTTATGTCCGGGCCGAACAGGTCCCCATCCCTCTCCAGGGCGGATCCTGCATGGATCCCCACACGGATGCTCAGCGCAACCCCTGAGGCTTCTTCGACGGTATTTATCCCCTGAAGCATGTCCAGGGAGCATCGGATGCAGTCGAAGGGATCGGTAAAACTGGCGAAGATACCGTCGCCCGTGTGCTTGATCAGACTGCCGTTATGTGAATTGACGCTCTCGCCAAGAACTCTGTCGTGTTCCCGGAGGATATCGGGCATTTCGTCCGAATGCACCGACCAGAGCCTGCTGGATCCGACGATATCCGTGAACATGAAGTGACGGTCCAAGATTCTCCTCCGTCCATCCCGCAGTGTTACAGGAGCCGGTATCCGAAATCCCATGCCTTGATTTCCGGAAACTTACAATACCCCCGGGAATTCACAACCACAACTGCAGGCCCGGCCGATATTCAAGAGGTGCCGGGCTCGAGGACCGGATTCGTACCCGATGCACATTCGGTACCTTCCGAGGGGCAAAGAAAGAGCCTTCCCCGGCAGGGGAAGGCCCTCTCTCGCGATTCCGCGCACTATTCCAGCGGCTTGTGGCAGAACCACCAGTCGAAGCAATCGTACTTGCCCTTTCGCTCCTTCGCGGTTTTTTCGTCCGAAGGGGGCGGCACGATTATCCTGTTCCCGATGAGTTCGTTCTCGGGCCATCCCGCGGGTACGGCGCCCTGCTTGTCCGAGATCTGGAGCGCTTTCACTGCACGGACTATCTCGTCCATGTTCCTTCCCACTTCCTGGGGGTAGTACATGATGAGCCGGACGATTCCCTTTGCGTCCACTACGAAGACCGCCCGCACGGTGTTGGTGCCCTTGCCGGGGTGGAGCATGCCCAGTTTCATCGCAATTGCATCGTTGGCGGCTACGATGGGGAACAATATCTCCACGTCCAGCTCGCTCTTGATCCACTCCACCCACTTGATGTGGGAGAAGACCTGGTCCACCGACATGCCGATTAGCTTGCATCCAAGCTTCTCGAACTGATCGAATCTCTTCTGGAACGCCACGAACTCGGTGGTGCAAACCGGTGTGAAATCAGCCGGGTGGCTGAAGAGGACGAACCAGCTCCCCTTGAGATCGTCGGGGATGGTCATGGGTCCGTGGGTGGTCTTGACCGCCATCTTCGGGAATTCGTCCCCCAGCAGCGGCATGTTCATCTCTCTGCCTTCCATTTTGAACCTCCTGCATAAGTTAACCTTCAGCTGAATGAGCAGTTACTATCATTACGCAGCCTGTGCCGAATGGCAATGATTCTATAGCATATCAGATAAATAGGATATGTTCCGCATAGAGACTAAGCATATGGGTCTAGACCGGTGAGTGTTCCTCCAGCCAGGACCTGAGGGGCTCCCCTATCCCGATATCGTCCACCTGGGAAGGGTGGAGGGGCCTGCTCTCGTACGCTACGGACACAAGGTCGTTCAGCAGAGACGCACGCCGGACTTCAGGAACCCTGTCCTGGAGATTGTAGGGATAGGTGTACGTCTCTGGGAGCAGTCTCACTCCATGCATTCCGTGGATTCCTGCTATGAGGGCGCTGAACACCGCCTGGTGAAGGAATATCCTGTGAAGATGGTCCTCGCAGGAAGAGGCCTGGTATTCACCGTCCTGCACGAGTTCCGTGAAACTCTCCATCCACTCTCCCATGATTCCCGCCGAAGGCCGCACCGAGAAAGCGTGGGTGTTGAAGTAGGAGCGTATCCTTATCCCCTCGACGAATGTCTCCACGGTGGAGGTGGTTTCGGGCGCCCCGACGGCATCGAAGATGCCTCTCCAGTATTCGTCCGGCTCCCCTCCGGCAACGAGACCGACGTTCCTTACATGAACGGGTCTGACCGCTGCACACTCACCGTCTTCCAGGAGGAAGAGCACCGGCGGGGCGACAACCAGACAGCCGGGGTCGATCCAGATCAGCGACATGATGTCGTTACCTGCCATTGCCTCTGCCCTGGCGCAGGCGGCCACCTTCGCTCCGAAAGGGTACTGACACAGAGCGGCGGGTACTTCCAGGGGAATGACCCTGGTCCTTCCATCCCAGGGATACTCGATCCACTCTTTATCCTCACCGGTCTGGAAGACCCATACCTCCGATTCCCTGAGGATCCCCCCGAAGTGCCTTATACTCTCCAGGAGCAGCCGGAGCTTCTTCCTTTCCATGGAAGTAGTGCACAGGGTCATGAACACGCTGGAGTCATTCATGGAAAACATCAAGTTCCGGATGCTTCACTGCCTCATGTATGATGGGACCCTTCAGGATCATCGACAGGGCCAGACCGCTTCCCCTGATCGCCAGGAGCCTGTCTCCGATGCTGACTCCGTAGTCCTTCAGCGTCTCGGCGGGGATATTCACTCCGCCGCTGCTCACCGTCACTCTGCAGAGAACCTTTTTCCCCGAGCGGACGGCAATGCCGCAGGGAACGCTCCCGTCCATCAATCCTTCGCATCGTTCGAGGATTGAGCCCAGGGGGGAACCAAGAAGTGAGCTGAAAGAGCCGAGAACCAACCCGCCCGAGGTCCTGCTGCCGGGAAGCACGGCCAGCTGTATTCCCTCATGGAATCCGTATTCCTTGTAAGCCTCGGGTGGTATGGGTATGCGTCCTGTGTTCCCCACGACGGACCAAGCGAAAGCATGCTTGCCCCCCTTCACCAGCTGCGGCATGACAGTCCCCCTTTGAAAGCAGTCTCAGTCATCT
This sequence comes from uncultured bacterium, assembly GCA_964639605.1. GTDB lineage: Bacteria > Fermentibacterota > Fermentibacteria > Fermentibacterales > JCC-6 > Aegiribacteria. The sequence continues at coordinate 8,285 of CAZXEF010000124.1, forward strand.
CTTTCCATCCTGACAGTCTTGATTAATCCCTCAGTCCATCGATTGATATCATGTTGCCTGCCAGTCCTCGATCAAGTCGCCCACCGGAAGATGCTCGTCCTTGGCGTTCATGGAGAGCCTGTTCATATCCCGCACCTTTCGGTGATGTCGGCCAGGAA
>CAZXEF010000125.1:0-8341 GCA_964639605.1 uncultured bacterium
AAGGCCTTGATACCCTGCAGGTCAGGGCCATGGGTTTCGGGACATGGGTGGGCGCCCTGCCCGCTTCTCGCATGATAACGATGGAATCCGTTCCGGTGCCTTCGGGAATGGTAGTGACCGTGACAGGGACTCGCGGGATCCTTCGCGATCATTTCCCGGCAACAGCATCCCTGGGCCGGCAGCAAATGGAGTTCCTGGGAAGGAACGGCCTCAGGGGCCTCATGAACCTCTCAGGGGGCGTCTTCGTCCGTGAGTACGGAGGCGCGATGCCAGTGGTCTCCATATCCGTCCGGGGAAGCGATCCGGCACATTCCGCCTACTATGTTGACGGGCATGACATTACCAGTTCAATGGACGGTGCCCCGGGGCTTACGCTGGACCCGCTGGTCTTCGGGGGCATGGAGGTCTCCAGGGGTTCGGGCTCCAGGCACCTCAGGGGCGGGATGGCCGGAACCCTGAACTTCCTGCCCGCGTCCTTCGCCAGCCCTCCCGAGGCTTCCATCTCTACCGGTGACGACGGCTCCGGATGGCTGTCCGGCAGTTTCCCCGCCGGCTCGAACAGGCTTTCCATGAGCCTCAGGAGAAACAGGGGCAGTGCCGGGACCACGGGCTACAGCGGCACATTCCTTCTCAGTGGAATGAGGGATGCAACCTCCTATGGAATTCTGGCGTCGTTATCGGCGGGGGAGGCGGAGGGTCCTTCATGGAGCCTGCCCACGGACGGCAGGAGGGAGCGGAGCAGCTTCGACGGATGGGGGCGCCTGACCGTGGGCGACCTGGTACTCTCCACCGGTCTCAGGTGTGGAAGGCACAGGTACACAAGCTCGGTACCCGGACCCGTTGAAGATACGCATGACGAGATAGCCGCTGGATTTGGTGCCGAGATCAGCAGCAGCGTGTCCATAATCGATCTCCGTCTCTCCGGCAGGATTGAAATGGACAGGGTCTGGAGCACGTCCATAGGGGACAGGGACCTGACAGAACTCATGACTTCACTGGAAGCGGGTTACGCCGCTGGCATATCGGCAAACGGCTCATTGGCCCTGAGTTCCATCCCCGGAGACGGTACCATGGCGGGGGCAGGGATGATGTTCGGTATCCCCCTCGGGGATTCTATCCTGATAACCCATGCCGGAGCTTCGCTAGGTTTCAGGAGACCGACGCTCAACGACCTTTACTGGCCCGAGGACAGCTTCGCTCAGGGGAATCCCGACCTCGGACCTGAAACGTCCGTGGAAGCGGAGGCAGGCATGTCGCTTCACGCCATGCAGTGGACCCGTGTTTCTCTCACCGGCTTCATGGGTGAATCCCGGGACCTGATCCGCTGGGAACCCGGGCCTGGCGGGAAATGGACACCCGTGAACGTGGCCCGGGTACTAAGAAGGGGAATCGAAGCCGAGGCTTGGGCTGAGACCGGGCCTCTGGAAGTGTCGGGAACGCTTACGCTTCTTGACGTGCGGGACAATGATCCCGGATCCGTGAACTACACCAGGACGCTTCCCTACGTGCCCGATAATACATGGTCGCTGAACGCAGGGCTTGGACTTCCGCAGCGGTTCATCTGGAATCTTCGGTTAAGCGGTACCGGACTTCGCTTCATGAACTACAGTGAAACATCCTGGATGCAGGCCTACACCATCGTATCCGCAGGTCTTTCAGTCCGTCCTTCGTTCCTGAACAGCATTACGGTAGAATTTTCCGTGGATAACATGTTCAAAGAGGAGTATATGGAGACCAGCGGATTCCCCGGCATGGGAAGGGTTTACCATATCGGGCTGCGCTGGAACGGCAAATGATCAAGAAGGGAACAGCATGAGAATAGAAAAACTGAATGGGATATGCACAATTGCGATTATCCTGGCCGTTCTGGCAGCTGCGGCGTGCAATTCACCCGCTGAACCTGATGTTAACCCAACACCGCAGGGCACCTTGATAGCCTGGTTCAACGGGATGGGCTATACCGTAGACCTGTATTTCCCCCTTTCTGATTCCATCGTCACAGGCGCCTACTACACCGGAGATATTCCCAACGACATCCTCTCGCCGGAGGACGGCCGTATAGCCGTGCTGAACTCCGCCGTAAGCAGCGTACAGGTGTTCGATGTGGATTCAACAGGCGAGGAGCTGTTCAGCATCCAGCTTCCCGCCGGCAGCAACCCCTACCAGATGTCATGGGATGGCGAGCATCTCTGGGTCACCCTTCTGCTCACGGCTCAAGTGGCCAGGGTGGAGCTGCAGCCTGGAGGCGATGTCTCCCTGTTCGATGTGGATCCCAATCCCACATCCATAGCCTCCAACGGTTACAGCGTGTTCGTGGGGCACGGGACGTATCCGGACACTTCGATAACCGGAGGCATTTCGGTCATCGATGCGGGGTCTGGAAGCCCACTCGGATCGATACAGACACATGACAACGTCTGCTTCATGAGGTACTTCAGCACCACAGGGAAAGTGCACGCCATGACCACTACCTACATCGGTGATGGAATGATATCCGTTATCGACCCGGTAACCATGCAGATCACGGAGGAGATCGACACCGGAGGGTCCCCCGGCTTTCCTTCTGAGACACCGTGGGGATTTGTGGCGGGTGACGGTTGGTCTTCCGGCACCCTCTATTTCTACAGCGAGACCGGTGCACTCGATACATGGGCCACCGGACTGGCCTCCGCCGCGGGAGTGGTCTGCCAGGGCGACACGGCCTACGTCACCGACCCGGTGACGGACAGGGTGTTCCTGGCTGACTGCAGCGGCAGGACAATCCTTGACACACTGCAGGCGGGGACATCAGGACCCCAGGGGATAACGTCGGTCCAGCGCTGACAAAATGTCCCATTTTCGTGCCGGGCCTGAAAAAGTGACATTCCGCGGACGAACTCGATGTGGTTCTCGGGTTTTATAACCTGCATATTACCCCCTGTCCTTCCGGGAGGTGGAATGTCGCAGCTTTCGTGTGATCTGCATGTGCACTCGAGATTCTCCAGTGAATCCGGAAGATGGGTCCTCAGGTCCCTGAAGGCTCCGGAGAGCTTCACGCCGCCCGAGCTCATATACGAGCTGGCCAGGAAGCGCGGAATGGACTTCGTGACCATCACCGACATCAACACCATCGAAGGCTCCATGAGCATCGCCCATCTCCCCGGGACCTTCATAAGCGAAGAGGTCCGGACCTTCCTGCCCGGATCTAGGACATCGGTCCACATACTTCTGTTCAACATAACGCCAGATCAGCATGATGAACTGGCAAGGGTCCGCGGCTCCTTCCCCGATCTGATGGAATTCGTGGATGAACAGGGGATAATCAACTCCATGGCGCACCCCTTCTACTACCCGGGAACCGACCTCAAGAGCCGCGAGTTCGTCCAGGTCGCCGGGCGAGTCGGGCTCCTTGAGTCACTGAACGGCACCAGATCGAAACTGGAGAACGACTCCGTAGCCCCCCTGGCAAGGGCCATAAGGAAGGACCCCGGCTTCACAGGGTTCACCGGGGGTTCAGACGACCACTGCGGTCGCTTCATGGGTCTCACTTTCACTTCGGTGGAAGGTGCCGGGAACCTGCAGGAATACCTCGACGGTGTATCGCAGGGGAGAGGCATTCCAAGAGGTGAGCACGGCAACGCCGTACGCTCGGCATACTCGGTCTACTCCATCGCCTACTCCTTCTACCGCGACAGGCTGACGGCAAAAAAAGTGCCGGCCATCGCCACCATGGCGGCTGACCGTTTCTTCAGACCTTCCATCTCCACGGACGAGCCCACAGTCTGGCACAAGGCCGACCTCATCTTCCATCAGCTGATAAAGAAAGCCAAAAAATCAGGCGAGGCGGATTTCGAGACCATTTTCGCGGATCAGCTCATAGAGATTGGCAAGGACCTCAATCTCAGGTCCGGAAGCCCCGAACTGGAAGCGGAGGGGATAGACGAGAGAACATTCGAGATTCTGAACATGCTGTCCAACAGGCTCTTCCAGCATTACTCCTCTCTGCTCGTGAAGCGGATCGCCGACGGAAGGCTTCTGGATGCGCTGGAAGCATTCACCGCGCTGATACCCGTCGTGCTGCTCAATGTGCCCTACCCTGTATCGTACCTTAACAGGAAGAAGGGGAGGGAAGCAGTTGCTTCCGTGGCATCAGATGTTCTGCCCAGCCTCTGCGGAAACCTCTCGAACACCGACAAGCGGGTATGGTTCACGGATACGATAGACGATCTGAACGGTGTATCCAGGACGATTCAGAGATTCAGCAGGCTGGCCATGAACAGCGGCCGTCAGATGGCCGTGATAGCATCGCAGAGCAGACCCCTTTCGTTCCCGGGCTGGGTGGTTAATTTTCCGCCCATCAGGGAGTTCCCTGTGCCTGACTACCATTCCAAACTGCTTTCCATACCTCCTTTTCTGGAAGTACTCCGTTTCGTGGAGGAGGAGGGATTCGGGATGATGTACATTTCCACTCCCGGTCCGGTCGGATTCGCTGCCCTCGGTATATCCCGGATACTCGGGATCCCGGCAGCCGGGATCTACCATACGGATTATCCAAGGCATGTTAACCACATCGTTCAGGACGGAAAGATGGGGGAATTCGCCGGAACCGCCGCCGCCTGGTTCTACAGCAATGTGGACATAGTTCTGGTGCCCAGCAGGTTCTACATGAACGACCTGGAGCAGATGGGCATCCCCAGGGAGCGGATGAAGCTCTTCCCGAGGGGGACCGACTGCCAGGCCTTCTCACCGGAATGGCGTTCCGAGGAGTTCATAAGGAAATTCGGGGGAGACCCCGAAGCCATTAAGCTGGTTTACGCAGGCAGGATCTCCAGGGAGAAGGACCTGGATGTCCTTGCCAGTGCTTTCCTGAAGGCAAGGGAGTCCATTCCCGGCCTGGAGCTGTACATGGCAGGTGACGGTCCCTATCTGGGTGATCTTGTGAACCGCCTCAGCGGTATGGGCTGTCACTTCTGCGGCGAGCTCAACGATGAGGAGCTTTCCCGTGCATACGCTTCCGGAGACATTTTCGTTTTCCCGAGTTCTACTGACACCTTCGGGAACTCGGTCCTCGAAGCCCAGGCCTCGGGCCTTCCAGCCATAGTAAGCGACAGCGGGGGCCCTCAGGAGATTATCAGTGAGAACGAGACAGGGCTTGTTTTCCGCAGCCATGATCATGATTCCCTTGCCGCGTGCATAATCGAACTCTCAAATGACAGGGAGAAGGCCAGGCGCATGGGGTTCAGGGCCAGGGAGCTGGCCGTGGAAAAGACATGGGAAAAGGCCTTCGACCAGCTCTGGGAAATCTCTCCAGTTAGTTCACCCGGTTAGACAGACTTACTTTGAATTGCTGTATCTGAATGGAGTATCGCCGCAGGCGATACTCCCAAGGTCATAGAAACCATGTGCGAAGAGCTTGTGCCGCAGTCCTGTATCAAGAATGGAGTATTGCCGAAAGGCAATACTCCCAAGCTCCTAGACTGCATGTGCGAAGAGCTTGTGCCGCAGTCCTGTATCAAGAATGGAGTATTGCCGAAAGGCAATACTCCCAAGCTCCTAGACTGCATGTGCGAAGAACCTGTGTCGTAGAGCCATGGTCGGGGCGGCCGGATTTGAACCGGCGACCCCCTGCTCCCAAAGCAGGTGCGCTACCGAACTGCGCCACGCCCCGACGGGGAAGGACCTATACTACTAATCAAACCCTGGCGGTACAAGTGCTAAAAGCAATTCTGGCTTGACTTATAGCTGTTTCAGGAACCATATTTGGTTCTTCGCATTTCTCTTATCGAACACCTATTGAGATTCCTGAAGGGACTAACATAGATGCAGAAGTACATTATCGCAGCCGCCCTGCTGCTGACAGGCACCCTTGCTGCCAGCGAGTCGATGCTGTCCAGCGGGGATTTCAGCTACTCTGTACCACGCTATTCCGTCACAGTCAGCCTGTTCAGTCCCGACGACGCAGCTAACCTTGAAGATCAGGGTTTCCTGATCGAATGGGCCCACGGGAACAGGGCCAGTATCTATGTCGACGCTGAGATGGAGTCCATGCTGCGCCACATGGGTTACGACCCCGTGCCGGTTATCACTCCTGCTCCTCTGGTCCCTTACCCCTCCATATCCGAGATCTACGACTCCATAAATGACATTGTGGCAGCCCATCCGGACATCTGCAGGAAGGTCACCATCGGGACCAGTGTCGAGGGCAGACCCATCGAGGCGGTCGTGGTTTCGGACAACGTCTCCACGGAGGAGATAGAGCCTGAGATGAGGCTGCATGGAGCTATACACGGGGACGAGAAGACCGCGGCCATGACGGCCCTGAACTTTCTCGAGGTGCTGACGGACAATTACGATACAAGCCCGATGTGCCAGTACCTTGTGGACACCACCGAACTCTGGGTGATACCCGTGGTCAATCCCGACGGTTATGAGGCGAACCAGCGGACCAACGCCCACGGCATCGACCTGAACCGCAACTGCTCCTACATGGGCCCGGGAAGCGGTGGAGGCTCCACCGCATTCTCCGAACCTGAGACCTCAGCCCTCAGGGACGTCACCATGCAGAACTGGCCCGATGTAGAGAACTTCATCAATCCCTTCACAGCGGGTCTGTCCCTTCACGGCGGGGAAAACTGCATCAACACCGTCTGGAATTACACCGGGAACCCTCTTCCCGAAGATTCCGGTCTCGTGCATCAGCAGGCCATCGCCTACGCCGGTTCGCCGGGATTGGTCAGCTACTTCGGCGGTTCCTTCTGGATAGCCTATCCAGGATTTAGCTGGTACCAGACCAATGGTGACGTAAACGACTGGAGCTATGGCGAATGCGGTACCGTAGACCATACCGTTGAAGTGCATGACGACAAGCAGGCGTCAGACTGGCCCGGAGTGGCCAACGCCCATTACATGGCGATGCTGGACCTGTTCATCGGCAGCACTTACGGAATCTGGGGCACCGTGACCGACATGTACGGTGATCCCATAGACGCGGGCCTCGCCATCGGAATACACAACGGGACCGATTCCCAGCCCCTTCGTTTCTGCCGCACCGATGTAACGATGGGGGACTATAACAAGGCTCTTCTTCCCGGGATCTACGATGTTACTGTCAGTGCAGACGGGTATGTATCCCAGACCGTGGAGAGCGTCGACGTGGGCCCGGAGGAAAGGGTGGAGGTAAGCTTCGTACTCTACAATGTCGGGATCGAGGGTTCAGGCCAGCAGACCTTCGATGGAGACTTCTCCGTCTTCCCGAACCCCGCCGCCGGTTCATGCAGTTTCTCCCTGCCCGCTACAGGGGTTGGAGGAACGGTTTCGATTTACGATATTACCGGCCGATCCTTGTTCGTGGAGGATGTGTCACAGGAAAACGATGGTCTCATCTGGGACCTCAGGGATGCCGGAGGCTCGCGGGTTCCCTCGGGGATGTACATAGCCCGCTTCCGAAGCCTAGGCTCCGACTGGTCCACAAGGCTCATAGTGAACAGATAGATAGAGTACTCTGAAAGGTTTCAAGAAGATATGGCACACAAGAAATCGTCAAGCAGTTCCAGGAACGGCCGCGACAGCGCCGGCAGAAGACTCGGGTTGAAGGCGGCTGCCGGTGAATGGGTATCCGCCGGGACCATAATACTCCGCCAGCGAGGCACTCGGATACATCCGGGAGTCAATGTCGGCAGAGGAAATGATGATACCCTCTTCGCGAAGGCGGATGGAAGGATTAAATTCCACATCATGGGTGGAAGAAAGGTCGCTTCTATAATCGTCGAGCAGGCCTGATCACCGAATGAAGGTCCTGGCCGATCTAATAGTCACGAACATCGGCGAACTTGTCACACTGTCAGGTTCTCCGCCGCCCAGAAGGGGAGAGGATGCGAGCAATCTCTCCATCGTCGGGAACGGAGCCCTGGCCTCACATGAGGGTAAAGTGGTATGGGCGGGACCCGAGGACCAGCTGGGCGGGAACGTCTCATCCAACGGTGACACGGTGGAGATCGATGTCCTCGGAAGGCTCGTGACCCCGGGCCTTGTGGATTCACACACCCATCCCCTTTACTCCGGGACCAGACAGGCTGAGTTCGCCATGAGGGCTGAAGGAGCGGATTACGAGGAGATAGCCGCAGCCGGGGGAGGCATTCTGAACAGCGTGCTGCGGACCAGAAGTGCTTCCCTGGAAGAGCTGAGGGAAACCCTTTCCGCCCATCTCTTCACAATGCTTCGATTCGGTACCACAACCGTCGAAGTCAAGAGCGGCTACGGACTTGACCTGGAGACCGAACTCAGATGCCTCAGGGCCGTGACCCAGCTCTCGCAAGAGTGGCCCCAGACCATCCTGCGGACATTCCTCGGAGCCCATGAAGTG
>CAZXEF010000126.1:0-1505 GCA_964639605.1 uncultured bacterium
GAGATCAAGGTGTTCAAGGATGCGCCTTATAACAGAGGGCTGCTCAATGAAGGAGATAATTTTCATTTGTTCGCCGCACTTCGGGCACTTCAAAGCGTCAATATTCCAGACTTTCTTGAGAAGAACTGCCCACTGCTGTCTTCTGCGCCTTGAGCAGGACGAGCGGCTTTGAGATATTGTAGAATCTTCATCGGATGGTGCCTTCGGTAAAAGGCTCTGGCGGCGCTCCCTCCCCCTCCATGCCTGGCTATAGGCTCCGTAATAGATAACCTGCTTTGCTCCCTTCTTTGGAATATGGGATGTAATTCTCGCTATCCAATCAAGGGGATCTGTAATATCGAAGTTCCTGGCAAGGGTGGGATGAAAATGCTCTCCCCTGTAAAGAACCGTATCTGAGTTCTCATTGAAGATTATCCTCTCCATTGAGAACGGTGCCCTTGATATGTATTCACTGAGTGTCCTTCGACCCTTTTCATCGCAAGCTTCTATTGGGTCAGTGCAATAGACACTGAATCCGCTGTGCTTCCAGGAACTTATCTTACCCACGAGTTCTTCTGAAATCATGTCTTCCTCAAGCAACATCCTGAATACTGCTGCTGCAAAGAGTTTTTCGATAACCTTGAGATCACCCTTGCTGATCGAGGGCAGATGATACTGATTGCCCTCCCTGTCCCAGCAGGCATCGGTTATAAGCGCATGAACTTGAGGATTCCAGTTGGCCATGCCTCCGAAGGTCTGGGGAACGAGGATACCGCCGGGGAAGATGTCCTTGCGTTCGAAGGATCCATGCAGGAATTGAGTAATTGATTTCCAGGCACATCTGCAGAGTTTTGGCAAAAGCTTCCTGTGATGCAGGAAGTGCAGTCTCAGCATCTTGGGGACGCTCCACACCCAGTGCCGGTGCGGGACCGGTCTGAAAAGTACTTCCTCAAGAAAGACCGCCAGATCCAGCGACTTCCTCTTCGAGCAGGATGGGCAGAACCCCCTGCACTTGCAGGAATAGGCTCTCAGGTATTCCGCACCGCATTCTTTGCACCGGATCCTGGCAAAACCGTAATGTGGATCACCGCACTGCAGATACTTGTCAACCACTTCGTCGGTTACCGGACGCCAATAGCCGTAACGCTTGGAGAAGCGCTCGTCGTACACTTGCTGGAATTCCTCGTAATGTGAATCAAGCATTCTGTTCAGAGGAGAGCTCTTCGGGCGTCTGGGTACGTATTTGTCCGGATATACGCAAAATGCGCCCACCTCTCACCTCCCGGTGAAGGGTGTGGCGCCCGGCGGCCCAGCCTCTCGTCAGGTGCCCTGCCGACCATGATCCGTGTTATTCACTGTTCAGTGAAGCATGCACTCATGGTCGGTTCACCATCTCACATGAATATTGTATACATTTGTATACACCTAAAGTCAAACTGTATGAAGTTGTTTCCAGCGAAAGAAACAGATCTGTTGTGTATGTCAGGAATCAGCAGAAACGAGAAGACCCCCGGGCGGGTTGGGAG
>CAZXEF010000126.1:1515-8328 GCA_964639605.1 uncultured bacterium
TCCTGCTAATTAAACTTTTGTTTTGTTTATTTCTGTAATACCAATAAACGTAAACCCCCCGGGGGGGTTGGGTGGGGGAACCCGGGAGCCTTCTCTAAAGGTTCAAAGCCGGCAGTGTCCTACTCTCCCAGAAGGCGAACCAACTAGTACCATCGGCGCTGGAGGGCTTAACTACCGTGTAAAGATATATCGTCAAGCTATATATTAAAAAATCGGCAGTAGACCTACAGAAGAAATCCCTGGCACTCAGTGTCAGCATAAGTTCGATATTCCGGAAAGAAAGGTCGCCAATCCTTATCTCTACGAACGCCACTTGAGTTCTCTCTACCTATTCCCTGTTTGTTGTTTTGCAGGACAGAACTTTCTCGAGAAAGAGACCGCTTTTCATATATGCATTCCGAACTTGACCAGGAACTGGAAAAGTGCAAGAAATACAAAAAGGTGCCCGTTGGCATTGCCATTGAATTAAAGGATTTAGGGGATCGATTTTTTTACGGAATAGGGAGTTAATGATGGTATTCCTGCTTTCTCTGCTGATGTTCGCATCAACTCCGGAAGAGGATATGGTGGATATCTTCGGGGCACCGGACATCTGGTCCGTCAGCATTGAGGAGTACGCAGGCCAGGGAGTAAGAACTCCCGAGATCAAGATGCTGGCCCAGATCTATATCGATTCTCTCGAGGTGAACCTCGAGGCCGGCTTCCAGGAGCTTCGGGAGGCGTATTCTGACGCACCCGAGATGCAGGAGTACCTGGACCAGGCTCACCGGGCCTTCCTGGAATGGGTGGAGGCCTGGGCTATGGCAACCGAAGAGCGGATGTGGTGGCATGACGGAGTCAGGTATGATGGTACAGCGAGCGGTCAAACCTTCAGCGCCACAAAGGCGGCATGGTACTGGCAGAGGATCGTAGTATACAGAAGATGGCTGCAGATAGAAGGTGTATGGCTGGAGGCTCTGGAGCCGGATGATCTTGGGTGCGAGAGTATTGGCGGATACCTGCCGTGATCAGATAACGTCTGCTCGGGAAATGCTAAATTGTCAGATCCGACCCCCTTTACGACCCCCTTTACCTCGACCCCCTTTACCTGACCGGATCAGCAGTGCGAAAACAACATGCATGGTACTCTTCTTTTCCGATGGGCTTGAATGAGCCAGTCGACTGCAGTCAATGCGATGCCATCATCCCCGGGGCACTGGGAGATAGGGATACCAGGTTCCATCGAACAGGACCTGGGACCGGGCATAGTGAGCCGTTCAGCAAGCAGGGGGGACCTGGACCATGTCCAGGTCCCCCCTGTGGATCAGATACTGAGGACCGTGAACTCTATCCTGCGGTTCTTGGCCTTGTTGGCGGGCGAATCGTTGGGCGCCACCGGCACCGATTCGCCGTAACCGATCGTCGTGAGCCTGTTGCCCGCGATACCGGTACTGACAAGGTACTGGTAGACGGACTGCGCACGGTTCTCGCTCAGGGTCTGGTTGAAAGCGTCACTGCCGTCGCTGTCGGTATGGCCGGATATCTGTATCCTGGACGTAGGATTGTCCCTAAGCAGTATCGCCACGCTGTCCAGGATGGGATAGCTCTCCGGTTTCAGGGTGGCACTTCCTGAAGCGAAGTAGATATTGTCGAAGCTCATTACCGAGCCTGCGCGGAGCGCGTCACGGAGATCGAAGGAGACGTTCACCGTTTCATTGGCCATGAGGGACACGGAGCGGCTGTCGGTCAGGTAACCCTCTGCCTGAACGGCTATGGGCCATGTACCGGCTTCCACATCGGCGGTGAAGACGCCCGACCCGTCGGTGGTAACGGTAACGGGAGTGGGGCTGCCGATGGTGATGGAGGCTCCTGTTATCGGCATGCCTGCACCATCCCTTACCGAACCTGTCACGGTGCTGAGATTGGGAAGCAGGGCAAAATCAAGGGTGACGGTATCACCTGCCCTGAGTTCGATCATTGCGCTGGTATTCCCGTATCCGGGAGCAACCACCGTAACCGGGATCTCACCTTCAGGCACGATGTGGGCATAGGCGCCCGTAACTCCGTCACTGGTGACATTGCCTATTGGCATCCCGGGGAACGTGATGGTTGCGAAGACAGCTTCTCCCGTAAGGGAATCCGTCACGGTCCCGCTCAGGATAGCCATATTGCTCTGTTCCGCGCTCACCTCGAGATCGGATGAATATCCTAGAGTGAGGGTCACGCCCCAGTCGAATACTCCTCCGATGGGCAGCGGCGCTCTCTCAGCGCGCTGCTCTTCGGTGACGACGCTGTCGGACTGGTAAAGCCCATGGCCGAGATCGTAGTAGGTGGGATCGAACTGATTCGTACTCAGGTCGAAGGCGCAGTCGAGGAAGGTGCCCGAGTTGTTCTTGAACCTTATCCCGGGTGTGAAATAGGATACCGAAGCATTTTCACGACTGGTTATGTTCTGCTTCGTATACTCGAAATAGATGTCTATGTTGGGGGTTGCCACTTCCAGCCCCAGACCTAGGTTGAAGACATTGTCGGAAACTTCCAGATCCACTAATGTGGAATCGGAATAGCTCCACCCTTCCATGCTCGGCATGACCCTGAAGTCGGTGAAGTGATAGTTCTGCTTGTAGTTGGCGAAGCCGATGTTGATATGGGCCTTCGTAGGGGCGTTGGGTATCCACCTTGAGAAATCGCCCGTTATCAGGAAATCCATGGCGAGACTGTTGTTGCCAGTAGTGGTGAAGGGTCTGCGGACGGTGCTTATCAGCTGGCCCGTGTGCCATTCACCGTCCGGTTCGTCCTCGACTCGAAGGAAGGCCGTGTCCGCCGGTGTGAAGCCGAACTGGATGTCTCCGCCGAACCATAGGACGTCCTTCAGGCTGGGAACTGGGTCGTACCCGCCATGGAGGAGCAAGTTAATCCCCTCGAAACCGTATATCTGCTCCCAGTGACCCGTTGTCCGCTCTACGTATAGTCCTCTCTCATAGAAGGTAGTGTAGTAGGAGGCATTGGCGGCCAGGTCGATGTAGTCCCACACTCCATACGTCAGGGTGAACCTCCCTCGTCCGGTGTGCTCCACATTGGTCAGATCGGACAGAAGAAGTGTCTCTGGAAGGATATGACTGTGGTAGATGAAATTGGAGTATTCGGTCTTCGCGGTCCAATAGCTGAGCCCCAGCCCGAATGACATCTCGTTGAAACCCATGGGTATGGCGCTGTTCACGCGAAAAAGACCGGGAATCCCGTGGATCGATGGAGCAGCGAACGATATCGTTGCGGCCAGGAGCAGGATGACAGTCGAGAATTTTTTCAAGTTATTCCTCCATCATATTTCAAAAAAGAGAACTCTATGTTCATGCAGACGTAGAATGTGCATATTCCATTATATAGTCAAGCAAGTGATCCTGCTGGAAATCCGCCTGCATTCCCGTCGAAGGCCGGAAAGAAATGCGGGAGGATTGACATGAATGCTCAAAGGAGCGAGTATCCGATCATATAATCCAAGAGTATCATATTACTGGAGGTTGTGAATGAGACTGCATGCTGCATCATTGACTATCCTGGTTGTTATCGCCTTGCTCTGGGGCTGCGGCGACTCCGCCACCGAGATCACCGGCACTCTCCCCGTGGTCACAGGAATCACTGTTGATTCCCTGGCAAGCAGGGGCGATACTATAGCCGTTACCTGGACAGCGCTCAACGGAACCGATATCGAGGGGTATCTCCTGTGGAGCAGGATCAACATCGGAGATCCATGGACCCTGCTTGAAGTGGTGGAGCTGAACTACGCGGAGCACATAGCAGACAGGTCCGCATACTATACAGTAATGGCTTTCGACGGGGAGAACACTTCCTCCAACACTGGAATTCCCGATAATTCCAGAGCAGACAACCTCTCTGAAATTGAACAGGCTTTCACCGGCAGACCGGTAGGCTTCCGCGTTGACCTGGAGGGCGATTCCCTGGTCACCGGGGATCCCACTTCTTTGAACTTCAGCCAGCAGTTCACAATCGCCCTGGATCCCTACAGTGAAAAACTGTACATCTATCCCGGCACTGCCCACCCGGAATCCTGGCCCGGCGGTGCTCGGACGATGGTATCGCCCTTAGGCGGTTTTGTGGCCCCTTCACCCGGCGACAGTACTATGTGGAAGGACAGCGTACTCTGCGGCGGGACCTTCTTCCTATCACTGGAAAGCGACCATTACTGCAGGCTCAACAGTCAGGAAAGTTCCCTGGATACGCTGCTCATCGACGGGCAGCTGCAGCCTATAATGAATGTCAGAGTGTTCAACCAGACATGGTAGGCTGGAATATCCATTCTCGGTAAGGCAATTCCAGCAGTCCTATTCCAGGACTGAAGAGCGCCTCAGGTTCAGCGGGACTGGCCGGGCCAGCCCGAGGGCCATGGAACCTGCTCCTCGGTGCATCCAGCCGAAAGAAGCTGCACCCTCAGCTCATCAAAATGCTCGAAACCGGCGGCGGAAAGACCAAGGGTCTCTATCATGGAGAGGGCCTCGGTGAAGTACTCCAGTGCTCCCGACCTGTCCCCGGAACGTAGCCTGAGGAGGGCCAGGGACGCCAGCGTGATGGCCTCCACCCTTCGGTTACCCGTCTCAACGTTTATCTCCAGGGCCTTTTCATAGCATTCACGAGCCTCTTCGTATCTGTCATGGTCGTAGTAGAGGACTCCCAGATTGACCAGTGTGATCCCTTCACTTCTCTTGTTGCCTATTTCCCTGTGCAGCCGAAGGGCCTGTCTGTAATGGTCCAGCGCCTGATCAACCTCACCTTTGTCTATGAGGGGATTCCCGAGATTGCCAAGTGCTATTCCCTCGCTTCTCCTGTCGCCTACTTCCCTTGTCAGGGCCAGGGCCCTCCGGTAGTACTCTATGGATTCGTCCAGGAGTCCCCGGTCGAAGTAGAAGTTGCCAAGGTTGCCGAGAATGACGCCTTCCACCCTGGGATCACCGGATTCCAGGTTCTTCTCAAGGGCATCGTGAAAGTACTTTCCAGCTCCTTCCAGGTCTCCCCGTATCCTGCTCAGTATCCCAAGGTTGCACAGCACCTTTCCCTGAAAACCCTCGCGGCCCGTCTCCCTGGCGTTATCCAGGGCTCTCTGATAGCAGGTCTCGGCTTCGTCCATCCTGCCGGTCATCCGATATATGCTTCCCAGGGAGGACTGGATCCTGGCCTGCCATTCAGGGACATCCCAGCTGTCGGCAAGCTCCTTCATGGAGACCAGCAACTCCTCCTGCTCCCTTCGTCTGCCCAGGATATCCAGCGTGCTCTGTCTGCCAAGCATCACCTCCAGAAGGCAGCTTACACTGTCACTGTCCAGAGGCTTCTCGAGGATCCAGGTCTCCAGCTTGTCAGAGAGTTCCAGCGCTCTCTCGTGCTGATACGTTGCCACCTTATGACCAAGACTGACCATGCCCCACCGGATGGCCTTCTCCCTGTCACCGGCCCTCTCCCAGTGGTGGGTCAGTATTTCCGCCATCTCCCTGTCATCATCCTCGAGCCCTTCTTCGATGAGCCTGGCGGTCAAACGGTGCAGCACCTTCCTGTTGCTCGCAAGGATCGTGCTGTAAACAGTGTCATGGATCAGAATGTGCCTGAACTCGTAGATCTGCTCCCTCGAGGAACCCTTGCCGAGCAGGAACTGCCTCCGTTCCAGGCTGCTGAAGTTGGCCTCGGTGTTCTCCCTCATGCCGAGCTGCTCCAGTAGCCTGCTGTAAAGATGGAGCCTGAACTCGAATCCCAGTACTGAGGATTTCTGAAGGCTTTCCCTCTGATCTTCCGGCAGCCGATCAAGTCTCGACTGCAGCAGACCTGTAAGCGACGAAGGCACGTAAATATCATCGACGGACCTGGAGAAGCACCATTCTCCGTCGCTCCGCTGCAGAAGACCGGATTCCACCAGCTCCAGGACCAGCTCCTCAAGGAAGAAGGGATTGCCCTGAGATTGCCGCAGAAGGAAGCTTTCCGTTCTTTCTGAGACCCGGACCGTCTCTTCGTCGCTGATACCCGACAGCATCCTTGATATTATCCCGCGACAGTCCTCCTCGTCCATGGTGGAAACCGTCAGCTCTTCCAGCTGTGCGTAACCGGGCTTGATGTCGAACTTGACAGGCCTTCCGTCATCCCTCTCGAAACGGCTTATCAGTATGAACAGGATGGGTATGGCGGTAGCGCAGTTTCCTGTAATGAACTCCAGCACTCCACGGCAGGTCGAGTCTATCCACTGGAGGTCGTCAAGCACGACGATCAGCCTTCTGCTTGATGCGAGAGCCTTGAGCAGGTTTCTGAAGGCTATCCTCGTCTCAAGGGCTATTGCGCTGCTGTCCAGGTCCGAGAGCCTTCTGTCTCCGGACCGGATCGAAAGCAGTTCGGCGAGGAAGGGCAGTGAATCACTCACATCACCATCGTCGGTGAACTCAAGGATCCTGCGGCTCAGCTCCCGATATTCCAGCCTGCAGCTGGGGTCGATTTTCAGGAGGTCTCGCAGGATCCCCACCCACAGATGGTAAGCGGGCTGGGCGTATGAAAGGGTCTGACCCTGAAGGACAAGGGCTGAGGCGCAGTCGCCGAGGCTGTCCATGATGAACTCGTGAACCAGGCGGGACTTGCCTATCCCCGCTTCTCCCTTGACCTCCACCACAATGTGCCTGAACCCTCCGAGACGGTTCCTCCCTGTATCGCAGGTCATCTGCATGTTCAATAGGCTATTCAGAACTTCCAGTTCGTTCTCCCTGCCGACGAAACCGGCAAAACTGACCCTGGACAGCCTTTCCCATCTTGGTGTGCATAACGACGAAGTAGAGAGCGAGACCGGAG